>NZ_WAJT01000004.1:0-300000 GCF_009650605.1 Labrenzia sp. CE80 | reverse complement strand
GGCGCAAACACTGGGATCGGTCAGGCCATCGCTATCGCCATGGGAGCAGCAGGCGCTGAGGTTCTTTGCGCCGCCCGTCGCGATTGCGGTGAAACACTGAACCAGATTGGCAAGGGCAAGGCGATAACCCTAGACTTTGCTGACCCCATGGCCGCGCGTGATCTTTTTGAAGAAGAGCACGTCGATATTCTTGTCAACAATGCTGGCATCATTCGCCGTGCTGATGCCGTGGATTTCACAGAGGCGGACTGGGACGACGTCATGGACGTCAACATGAAGGCGATTTTCTTCACGTGCCAAGCGTTCGGAAAAGCTGTGCTCAGGCGCAACACAACAGGCCAAATCGTCAATATTGCCTCGCTTCTTTCGTTTCAGGGCGGCATACGTGTGCCGTCATATACGGCGTCCAAACATGGTGTTGCCGGAATAACCAAGCTGCTTGCCAATGAGTGGGCCGCAAAGGGCATCAATGTGAATGCAATCGCGCCCGGGTATATCGCCACTAACAACACCGAGGCCCTGCGCAATGACGAAATGCGCAACCGGCAGATCTTGGAGCGGATCCCTGCAGGACGTTGGGGAGAGGCCAAGGACATCGGCGAAACGGCAGTCTTCCTCGCCTCACCTGCTGCAAAGTACATTCATGGCGCCGTGATCAATGTAGATGGAGGCTGGCTTGCCCGCTAACATGCCGCGCCTGGGGCGCAAGAATTCCAAGACAACCAAGTCAGGCATTGTCCACCTCGGACTCGGTGCTTTCTTTCGCGCACATGGTGCAGTTTACATCGAGGAGGCCACCAACGCCTCCGGAGGCGACTGGGGCATCATCGGCGTCAGCCTGCAAAGCCCACGCATGCGCGATCAGCTCGCCCCTCAGGATTTCTCCTACACAGCACAGGAACTGGGCCCGAACGGCGTTACATTGCGCCAGATCGAAATCGTTCAGGATATGCTTGTCGCGCGCGAAGATCCGGAAGCGGTTCTGACAGCCATGGCCGATCCGGACATCCGTATCGTAAGCCTGACCATCACTGAAAAGGGCTACTGTCACGATCCTGCCACCGGCGCCTTGAACGTCTCACATCCGGACATCAAGAACGATCTCGAAAGCGAGCTCCCTGTTTCGGCTCCTGGCTTTCTGGTCCGTGCGCTTCAGCGGCGCAAGGCAGCAGGCTTGCCTCCGTTCACGGTCCTAACCTGCGACAATCTTCCGGAAAACGGCAAACTTGTCAGCCGCATCGTTCTCGACTTTGCGCAACAGATTGATCCCGGTCTTGCACGCTGGATCGAGGAAGAAGGACGCTTCCCGTCGACCATGGTCGATCGAATCGTACCTGCCACCAGACAGGAAGATATTGACGCGCTGGCAGAAAAAACCGGCGTCTACGACGCGGCCCCCGTACAGCATGAACCCTTCCGGCAATGGGTCGTCGAAGACGATTTCGTTCCAGCTTACGGCGCCGGCGCGAGACCGGATCTCGGCGCTGTCGGCGTCGAGCTTGTCAAGGACGTCACCCCATACGAGCACATGAAGCTCAGGATGCTGAACGGCACCCACTCCTCTCTCGCCTATCTTGGCTACCTAGCAGGTTACGAGACGATTGCCGATACGGTCTCAGATTCCATGTTCGGGGCATTCGTCAAGGCATTGTGGCGCAGGGAAATCATGCCCTCCTTCGAAGCGCCTCCCGGTATTGACCTGAATGCATATGCCGATGCGCTGTTTGCCCGCTACTCCAATCCCGCGATACGCCATCGAACCTGGCAGATTGCCATGGATGGCAGCCAGAAACTGCCGCAGCGCATTCTTGGCACTGTCCGTGACAATCTTGCCGTTGGCCGACACTGTCAGGGCTTGGGCACGGCCATAGCAGCCTGGATGATCTATGTGGGCGGCACCGACCTCACCGGCGCCCCGATCGATGTTCGAGATCCCCTCGCGGATCAACTGAAAGCGCTTTCAGATGCCGGCGAAACACCTGGCGAGAAAGTTGCAGCGTTGCTCTCGGTCAAGCAGGTCTTCGATCAGGACCTTGCCGCTGAGATCCGCCTGGAAGTCGAGGCAGCCTACATGCTCCTCGTGGCGGACGGCGTAGGGTTGGTACTGGAAGACCTTTCGTAAAGAAAGATCGGCGTTTTATGCAAGATCGGCTTGAGCGAGACCGCCAGGAGAGGCGCATGGTTGGCCTCGAGAAACTGCGTGGAGCAATTGCCTCTCTCAGCCAGGTGAAATGCGCTGCATGAGCCCATTGCCTCACAGCGCCGAATCCGTATCGGCGCCGACGCAAGCCCCGCAGATTGACCGACAAGATCGCCACCCTTGATTGAGCCGCCTATATTTTTGCAGATTTTCTTGACCGATTGTTCAAAAAATGAGCAAGCGGCATAGTGCGCCAATATTGTGGGCCTGCCCTTTTTGTGATCAACTCTCCGCGCTTATGACAATAATTTCAGGGGTTCTAAATGGCTCATTCGAAACCGATTTCATGGTCCCGCCGGGCCATTCTAACCGCTGCCATGGCGGTTGCGACGACCCTGTCGCTTGGCATGCCCGCGGCATTCGCCAAGGACAAGCCGATCAAGGTTGCTGCGATCTACACGGTTCCGGTTGAACAACAGTGGGTTAGCCGCATCAACAAGGCGCTCAAGGCAGCCGAAGAGCGCGGCGACATCACCTACACATTCTCCGAAAACGTGGCCAACACCGACTATGAGCGCGTCATGCGTGAATATGCGGAACAGGGCATGGACCTTGTCGTCGGTGAAGCCTTCGCCGTCGAACGGGCCGCGCGCAAGGTCGCTGCAGAATATTCTGATACAGCCTTTCTCATGGGCTCATCCTTCGGTGCCGCCAAGCCGAACTTCGCAGTCTTTGACAACTGGATCCACGAGCCGTCCTACCTGACCGGCATGATCGCAGGTGCCACCACCAAGTCGAACATAATCGGCATGGTCGGCGGCTACGCCATTCCCGAGGTCAACCGCCTGATGAACGCCTTCATGGAAGGTGCCCTGGCGACCAATCCGGACGTGAAGTTCCTCGTGACCTTCATCAACTCCTGGTACGACCCGCCCAAGGCTAAGGAATCTGCCTTTGCAATGATCGACAAGGGCGCGGACGTCCTTTACGCGGAGCGTTTCGGCGTCTCCGATGCAGCGAAGGAAAAAGGTATTCTCGCCATCGGCAACGTCATCGACACCGCCGACGACTATCCGGGCACCATTCTTTCTTCAGCGCTCTGGCATATGGAGCCGACCGTCGACAAAGCCATTGCAGCAGTCCTTTCCGACAGCTTCGAGCCTGCTGACTACGGTCCCTTCAGCTTCATGTCCTACGGCGGCGGCAGCTTCGTTGTCGATGAAGCTCTGGCACCCGCTGACGCAGTGGCGGCTGCCAAGGAAAAAGAGGAAGAGATCCTCGGCGGCATGTTCCGCGTCAACGTGAACGACAGCGAACCCAAGTCGACCATGTGACCAGCACATCGAGTGCGGGCGAGGCGTTCCTCGCCCGCACTCGCCTTCTGAGACCACGGCTCCCGTGATCGGGCGCCCAAGATTTCGCCGAAAGACCCGCAATGACCAAAACCTCGCCAGATGCCACTGTCGTCCTGAAACTCGACGGCATCACAAAGAGGTTCGGCGCACTGACCGCCAATGGCGACGTTTCCCTGACTCTCCACAAAGGCGAGATTCTCGCACTGCTTGGCGAAAATGGCGCTGGGAAAACCACCCTGATGAACATTCTCTTCGGCCACTATGTTGCCGACGAAGGCTCAGTTGAGGTCCTGACGGAAGACGGAACTCTCAAAGAGCTTGAACCAGGCTCACCGCATGCCGCACTTGAAGCGGGCATCGGCATGGTTCACCAGCATTTTACGCTTGCCGAAAACCTGACGGCCCTCGAGAATATTCTCCTGGGCACAGAACCATTGTTGGCGCTCAAGTCTGGCCGCGCACAAGCACGCGAGAAACTCCTAGACTTGATGGATGGCTCAGGCCTCAGTGTGGATCTGGATGCGCGCATCTCAACGCTTTCGGTTGGAGAAAAGCAGCGCGTCGAAATCCTGAAGGCGCTTTATCGCAACGCCCGCGTCCTCGTCCTGGACGAGCCAACCGCCGTCCTGACACCGCAAGAATCCGATACGCTTTTCGCTACACTCAAGAAGCTGGCGGATGACGGCCTCGGCATCATCTTCATCTCCCATAAGCTCGATGAAGTGATAGCCGCATCGCACCGCGTGGCCGTTCTGCGCGGTGGCCGTAAAGTCGCTGATCAACCGACCGAAGGCTGCGACAAGCGGCAGTTGGCCGAACTCATGGTCGGCAAGAGCGTTCCAGAAAGCACCCGCGACAGCCAGGTCCCCGGAGCGCCTCGTCTCATCCTGTCTAACGTGACAACCGGCTCAGGTCGCGACGCCCTTCATGCCGTCGATCTAGAATTGCTGTCAGGTGAAATCCTTGGCATTGCCGGTGTCTCGGGCAACGGGCAGGGAACACTCGCAAAAGTCATCTCCGGCCTTGTCCCGCCTTCGTCCGGTACAATCGTCCTGGACGGTGAAGTGCTGACGAGCGCAGATGCACGGCGGATGATCGACTCTGGTATCGCCCGCATTCCGGAAGATCGCCACAAGGACGGCATCGTCGGTCCCATGTCCGTGGCAGAAAATCTTGCGATCGAAACCATCCGCAAACCTGAAAACCAGCGCTTCGGCTTTCTCCGTTTTGAAGCTATCGCACGGCGCGCGAAAGACGCGATCGTCGCCTACGACATTCGCTGCCAAGGAGACAGGGCGCCTGCACGGCTGCTTTCAGGCGGCAACATCCAGAAAATCGTTCTGGCCCGCACACTTGATGCCAGTCCCTGTGTCGTTTTGGCGGCACAACCCTCCCGTGGTCTTGACGTCGGCGCGACGTCAGACGTTCACCGCCGCCTTCTGGAAGCGCGAACCCGGGGCGCGGGCGTCATCCTCATTTCAGAGGATCTGGACGAACTTTTGAGGCTATCCGACCGCATCGCCGTCATGCATCGAGGCAATCTTTCACAGCCTGACAAGACCGAGACGCTCGATCGAGCCACGCTGGGCCTGCGCATGGCCGGACAATCGAAGGAGCAAGCGGCATGATCCGCTTTGAACCGCGCGAACCGTCATCCCTTCCGCGCCTGATCCTGATACCGGTTGCCGCAGCGATCGTCGCGCTGGCACTGGCGGCGATCCCGATGCTGTTCGCAGGCCTTTCCGTTTTCAATGCCTACGGCTTGATGTTGACCGGCGCATTCGGCTCTGTCTTTGCCTTCACTGAAATGCTGACCCGCGCAGCACCTTTGATCCTGACCGGTCTTGCCGCCGCCCTCGCCTTTCGGGCCAAGCTCTGGAACATCGGCGCCGAGGGGCAGCTTTACGCCGGCGCACTCGCAGCAGTCGCGGTTGGCTCCGGCCTGATCGATGCGCCAGGTATCGTCCTGATCCCTCTGGTGGTCTTTTGCGGCGCCCTGGCCGGCGGCCTCATGATGCTCGGACCAACGCTATTGAAGACAAGGCTCGGCGTTGATGAGGTCGTGACCACCCTGCTCCTGAATTTCATCATTCTGCTCTTCGTCCAGATGATGCTGGAAGGTCCGATGAAGGATCCCATGGGTATGGGCTGGCCACAGTCGGAACCCATGCTCGATGAAGCCATGCTGCCGAAGCTCATGGCCCGCATGCGGATCCATGGCGGGCTGATCATCGCGTTTGTCGCTGCAGTTGGCATTCACATCCTGCTGAAACGCACCGTCTGGGGCTTCGAGATCCGTGCAGTCGGAGAAAATGCCAACGCAGCCCGGCACGCGGGCATTCCGGTTACGGCGACCTTCATTCGCGTTGGCCTTTTCTCTGGCGCTCTGGCCGGCCTCGCGGGCGTTGGCGAGGTTGCCGGTCTGAAAGGCTACCTGACCGCCGACCTGTCGCCGGGTTTTGGCTACTCGGGCATCGTCGTGGCCATGCTCGCCGGTCTCTCGCCCCTTGGCGTCGTGATTGCAGCCCTCTTCATCGCAAGCATCTTCGTCGGTGCCGACAGCATGTCGCGGGCCACGGGTGTCTCCAACTATCTTGCCGATCTGATCGTTTCCATGGCGCTGATTTGCGTGCTGATTTCGGGCCTCTTCCTGAGGTTCAAGGTCCGGTTCGTCGGCGCGAAATCCACAGAGGGAGTTTCGAAATGAGCGACATTCTCGAAATTCTCCTGACCGCAAATTTCTGGGCCGCGGCCCTGCGCATCGCGACGCCGCTCATATTCGGCGTGATCGGAGCCCTCATCTGCGAACGCGCCGGCGTTCTCAATCTCGGCATCGAGGGCATCTTCACCGCAGGTGCAATGGCTGGCTGGATGGCGGTCTGGCTTGGTGCAGGGCTTTGGGGTGGCGTTCTGGTCGCAGCGCTTGCCGGTGGCTTCTTCGGATTAATTCACGCCATCCTGACCGTGCCACTCGGCCTCTCCCAGCATGTGTCGGGCATCGGCGTTACCCTCTTTGCCACGTCGCTGAGCTATTTCATTTATCGAACAGCCCTGCCTGACGTCTCTTCGCCTCCGCGCATCGAGGCCTTCAAGCCGCTTGATATTCCAGGCCTGTCAGATCTTCCCTTCATCGGCCCGGCCCTTTTCCAACAAACAGCTCTGACCTTCCTCGCCCTTGCCGTTGTTGCAGTCACCGCCTTCGTTCTTTATCGCACGCCGCTCGGCCTCGCGATCCGCGCGGTCGGAGACAATCCGTCAGCGGTCGAATCCCAAGGCCTTTCCGTCTATGCGCTGCGTATGGGAACTGTTGTGGCTGGTTCGGCCCTCATGGCGCTCGGGGGCGCCTTTCTAACAATGTCCGCCTTTGACGCCTTCTTCTTCGGCATGGTCAATGGCCGCGGCTGGATTTGCATCGCGCTCACGGTCTTCGCCTCATGGCGTCCGGGGAAGGCCCTGATCGGGGCTCTGCTCTTCGGCGCTTTCGATGCCTTCCAGGTGCGTCTGCAGACCGAGGTCGGTAGCTTTATTCCGGGTCAGGTTTTCCTGATGATGCCCTATATCCTGTCCATTGCCGCCCTTATCCTTGTTGCCCGAAAGGCAGACTATCCACGCGCCCTGCTGGTCCCCTATTTCCGCGGCCAGCGCTGACGCGAGAGCCGGAAAACGAAAGTTGCCGCAATGAGCTTTGATCTCCTCGTCAAGAACGCTTCTTTGCCCAATGGCCAGACGGGCATCGATATTGCCTGCAAGGATGGCAGGATCGCCGCGGTCGAGGCAGGGATTACGGCTGACGCAGCGCAAGTGATCGATGCGAACTGGCAACTTGTCTCACCGCCCTTTGTGGACAGCCACTTCCACATGGACGCGACGCTTTCGCTCGGCCTTCCGCGCATGAATGAAAGCGGCACCCTGCTTGAAGGCATCGCCCTGTGGGGAGAATTGAAGGAGATCCTCACAGTCGAGGCAGTTGTCGAGCGTGCCCTGCGCTACTGCGATCTCGCTGTGTCACAGGGACTGCTCGCCGTCCGCAGTCATGTCGATGTCTGCGATGACAGGCTTACCGGCGTGAAGGCGCTCCTAGCAGTGCGCGAAAAGGTCAAGGACTACATTGACCTGCAGCTTGTCGCCTTCCCGCAGGACGGGCTCTACCGTTCGCCGACAGCAGAAAAGAACCTCTTGAAAGCCCTCGACATGGGCGTCGATGTTGTCGGCGGTATTCCGCATTTTGAACGTACCATGGAAGACGGTACCAAATCCGTCCGCCGCCTGTGCGAAATCGCTGCCGAGCGTGGCCTGATGGTCGATCTCCACTGCGACGAAAGCGACGATCCGCTGTCCCGGCACATTGAAACCCTCGCATATGAGACCCAGCGTCTCGGGCTTCAGGGGCGCACGGCTGGCTCTCACCTGACCTCCATGCATTCCATGGACAACTACTACGTCTCCAAGCTTCTGCCGCTGATCGCTGAAGCAGGCGTCCATGCAATCGCAAATCCGCTGATCAACATCACGCTTCAGGGCCGGCACGACACCTATCCGAAACGCCGTGGCCAGACCCGCGTCCCGGAAATGCGCAACTACGGCATCAACGTGTCCTTTGGCCACGACTGCGTCATGGATCCTTGGTATTCGCAGGGCTCCGGCGACATGCTCGAGGTCGCCAGCATGGGTTTTCATGTCGCCCAGATGACAAGCCGCGACGACATTCGCTACGCCTTCGACTGTGTGACCAAACACCCCGCCAAGGCACTGGGCCTTGAAGGCTATGGCGTCGAAAAAGGCTGCAAGGCCGATTTTGTGCTGCTGCAGGCCAAGGATACGATCGAGGCCATACGGCTGAAGGCAACGCGCCTCGCTGTCGTCCGGTCCGGCAAGATCATCGCCCAAACGCCGCCCCGGATAGCGCATCTGTCCCTGGAGGGCCGCCCTGATTCGGTTGACCCTTCCTCCTACGCGCCAACCTAAAAACTGAATTTTCCAAAAAACCAAAACCATGCCTGGCCGATGCTCATCGCCCGGGCCTGATGTCTTGTACGGCAGCACTCGACACAAGCGAGTGCACCGCACCTAAATCATTGGTTGCATTGCTATTCGACTGTTTTTTCACTGTTCCGCGTCGCAGGTCCAGGCAAAATCAGCACACCAATAGCATTCAAAATACTGTTCAAGGCACGCACTTCACAACACTGTGTGGTTGCAAAAAACCATTCCAAACACAAGGCAAGCCTATTTACCTGAGTAATTGACTCATGTATTTACGATGCGCATCGAAACGATGAACCAGCAAGGCTGAAATGTCTGAAGACTCATCTACCCGATTGATATTATTATCTAATTCATTCCATCAAGCGACGCTTGTGGTGATGGTTCCTATCCTCCAGAAAGTTTACGGCCTCTCGCTTTCATCGCTAGGCGCCATCATTGGCGGCGGTCTTCTGGTCTCGGCCTGCGCGACCCCGATATGGGGGCGCATCGCGACCAAGACCGGACCACGCAAAGCGTTAAGGCGAAGTGCAATAGGCAGCCTAGTTGGCATACTTATGCTGTCCTACTCCTTTGCCCTTGCACAAAGCTCAACCGAAAATACAAACCTTGGGTTGTTTTTTCTTGTTGCGGCGCGATTGATCTATAGCGCATCAGCAGCCGCAGTCTTGCCGGTAGCCCAAGCCATCAGATCCAACCAAAGCGACAGCAAGTCACTGCTCGGTGCAATCGGATCATTGAACGCTATGAACGGCATTGGCAGGGTCACCGGAAATGCCTTCGTGACGCCTCTGCTCCTTGCCGGTCCGGCGATGCCAATTGTGATCGTCATACCCGCATACCTCTATGCGTTGATTAGGCTCGCGCGCGAGCAACAAGGTCTTTCGGAAACAACCTCTGTGAGTGAGAGCAAGACACCGTCGGGTCTCGGTGCTCTCCCGATGTTCGCAATGGCCATTGCTGCGACGGTTCAGATTTCGATCGGCGCCGCCTATGTGCTCCTCGCTCCGCTGATCCTCGCAAGGGTTTCAGCCGACGCCGCAGAGGCAACATCAGCCGCAGGCATCGCCCTGACATTTGCGCTCCTGTGCGGCATCTTCACGCAGCTTGTTCTGACGCAGCTGTTTTCCGGCAGATTGTACCTCGCACTCACAAGCGGGATCTTCATTCTGTTCCTTGGCCTGCTGGGTCTGGCTGAAGCATCGACCCAAATTCAGTTGTCCTTCGCGGCCTGCACCCTCGCCATTGGCACTGCCCTGGCCCTGAGCGCCAATCTGACGGCAAGGCTTCAAGAAACACCCAAGGCTAACAGATCACAGACATCAACATGGCTCGCCAGCGCCCAAATGCTGGGCCTGGCGTGCGGAACCAGTCTTTTTGCCTACCTCGGCGATATCGATCTGACACTTGCGCTTCGACTCGCAGCTCTATTGGTCTGCCTGATTTTTATCGCCGTTCTCATCAGCCGGGCACTGCCCGTGCACCCCCTCAGTCCACGCAAAGGAACTTCTGAATGACCACCTTGGCTCCAGTTGGATCGCCCAATGCTCCTGAGGCGATCAAAGACCTGATCGGCATAGGCATCGGTCCTTTCAACCTCAGCGTCGCTGCCCTGCTTGACGGCATGCCGATGATGAATGCCACGTTCCTTGACCAGAAGTCGGAGTTTGTCTGGCACGCAGGTCTGATGTTTCCCGGCAGCATCCTGCAGACTTCATTCTTGAAGGATCTGGTGACCCCCGTCTTGCCGACAAGTCCCCACTCCTTCGTCAATTACCTCGTGGAGCAAAAGCGCTTCTACGACTTCATGGCCGGGCGCTTTACTGGCGTAAGCCGCACCGAATTTTCGTCCTACATGTCCTGGGTCGCGCATCGCCTGCCAAGCACTCGATGGGACAGCGGAGTGCGCGAGGTGAGCTTTGATGGCGAGGCCTTTCAGGTTGAGCTTGATGACGGCCTGAAAAGTCGTGCACGGAACCTGTCAGTCGCGACCGGCATGAAACCGAACAAGCCGGATTGGGCCGCACCTCACATCGGTCCGACGTGCTTCCATGCCAGCGACTATCTCCACCGTGCAGCATCTTTCAGCGGCAAGCGCGTCGCGGTGATCGGAGGAGGTCAAACAGGTGCAGAGATCGTGCTCGATCTGCTGACCTCTCCGGGCCGTGAGCCAGCACAAGTATCCTGGATCAGCAACCTCCCACGTTTCTCGCCGTTGGAAGAAGGAGGTTTCGTCGATCAGGTATTCACCCCAGGCTATGTATCGACTTACCAAACGCTTCCCCAGGCTGCCAAACGCAGCGAAGTCGCAGGACAAAAACTCGCCAGCGATGGCCTAACTCCGGCCACTATCGACGCCCTCTATGAGGAAATCTACCGCAGGAAACATCTGGTAAATGCGCCCGACACCGTCACCCTACTGCCGGGTCGTAACGTTTTTGCACTCGACCGGGACGCTCTAGGTTATCGCATCCATACGGACGTGACAGCCTGCCAGACGGCCGAAACATTGGGCGCCGATGTCATCATCCTGGCGATCGGTGCAAAGCCGAGCCTGCCGGAGTTCATGGCACCTCTAGCCGATCGCATCGACTGTGATCCTGCCGGTGTTCCTCACCTGTCACAGGATTACCAGATGACCTTCGACGGCCCGTCCGAGAACCGCATATTTGGCCTCAATATGGGCCTCGCCTCCCATGGGATCGTTGACCCGCAAATGAGTCTCATGGCTTGGCGCGCTGGCGTCATCGTCAATGCCCTCGCGGGCAGCCAGGTTTTCGATGTGGAGCCTGGCGCCGACATCATCAGCTGGCCGCGATTGGACCAACCTGTCGCCACGTCTCTAGAACAAGCAGCCGCCGCCGGCTGAGCCCTTCGCAACAGGACCAGACCATCATGAACGAGATGTCTGCCGATGGCTTTGCCAAGGCCGTACAAACCGCGGCACGCAAGGCCGACCATGCAACAGCCACAGCCTTCTTGAACGCGCTCTTGCGAGAGTGGGATGGCTGGTCTCTGCTCTCTCAAGAGAAAGCTGAACAACTAGGCATATCAGGCACCTATGCCCACCTGCAGCTCGCCAGAAGCGATAAAGCGCTGCTCATTGAGGTGCCGCACGCAGGTCGTTTCAGACAGGGGATCTCGCTGCCATTCCTGCATTGGGACAAAAAAACGCAGCCCCGCGAAATCGCCCTCGCCGAAGCGCTGACACTTCTTGTCCTTGATCCTCAGGCAAGCCCCGGCGACCCCGCATTTCAACTCAAACTCTTGCAGCGGGTCCTGGACAGCCGGCTGGCGATTGAGCGTGCCTATGCCTCCTGCAGAAACAGCACCGCCCCTGATCGTTGGTCGTTCCAGGACGCCGAACAAGCACTTATGTCCGGACATCCAACACATCCCAATCCACGCAGCAAGGACGAGGTCGACGACACCAGCTCAGCTCTCTACAGCCCCGAGCTTGGAGGCAAGTTCCCGCTTTTTTGGGTTCTCGCGGACCGCTCGATCCTCGTTCTGAAAGACGCCGGCAAGCACCGTGCCGAAGACTATTGCCGTGATCTTGCCCAGGCGGACGAAACACTGCCGAAAAACCTGAGGGCTGAGATCCCGGAAGACTTTGTTCCGGTGCCGTGGCACCCTTGGCAAGCGCCAAGACTTTTGGCGGACGCGCAAGTGATCAACTGGATCGCCAAAGGGAAATTGATCCCGATCGGCAGCGCAGGGCAGCCGTTCGCAGCAACAGCCTCCATGCGCGGCGTTCATGCTTATCACGCGCCATCCATGCTGAAATTCTCGCTCAGCATGCGGCTCACAAATTCCAAGCGGGTGCTTTCGCGCAAAGAAGTCGAACGCGGAATTCAGATGTGTCGCCTGCTCGACAGTCCGGTCGGCGTTGACATCTCTCGACAGGAGCCTGGTCTTCACATTCTGCGTGAGCCGGCCTACGCCGCCCTCAAGGCGCAGGATGGTGGTGCACTTGAAGAAAGCTTCGTGGTCTTTCGGGAAAATCCCTTCCGCGACCCGGCATCAGATGGCCCCGTCATGCTGGCAAGCCTTTGTGAGGAACGGTTTAATGAGCGCTCCCCACTCGGCGCACTGATTGAAAGACGCGCCGAAGAGACCGGCAAGGCATTGGCGGCCAGTGCAGGCGAATGGCTGGCCGCATTCGTTGACGTTGCGATCGCTCCCCTTGCAAGGATCCGCTCCCGGCATGGCCTCCTGTTCGGCTCGCATCAGCAGAACATGATGATCTCGTTGAAGGATGGCTTGCCGTCCGCGGTCTGGGTGCGCGACTGCCAGGGAACAGGGCATCTGACCACACATCACGATACCCTCGAACGTCATGTTCCCGACATTGGCCGATACAGCGAGAACGTCGCGCCTCCCGCTCTCGGCGACGGGCTGCTTTGCTACTACGTGATCGTCAACAACCTCATGAACGTTGTCTCGATGCTAGCGATTGATGGCCTGCTGGCAGAAAGCGCAGCCTACGCGATCTTGCGCGAAAAACTGGCCGCATTACGAGATGCCTGCGATGCGGACACGGCCTTCTACGACATGCTTCTCGAAGCGCCGACCCTTTGCAGCAAGGGCAACTATCGCACCAGCCTTAGCGGCGTGAACGAAGCCTCCGGCGACGCCAGCGGGCAACTCGCCAGTTTCCTCGAAATTCCAAATCCCTTGTCCGATCCGAAGGCAATCACATGAACATTCACGCATCCGTCCATAAGGACGCTGACAACACGTTTCTTCCAAGCCTTGTACGTCCAAGCCTTGCTGGCGCATTGCCGATCCTGGCGCGCTTGGTCTCGGACACCCAAGCGGAGCTGTTCCTCGATGGCGAAGCCGTTTCATCCGCAGAACTGCAAGGCGACGCAGAGCTGCACCTTTCATTCACCTGGAAACAGGACCTCGACCAGGAGGTCACCATCGCTGCTGTACTGGTCGCTCTGGAGACCTTTTTCGCTGCAAGTGAAACGCTAGACAGGCTGGTGCTGAACCTCGACGAAACGAGTTTCCGACTGCGCCGCCTGCCATTTGCTTATCGCAATGGCACCGATTTGGTTGTCTCACGATCCGGGTTTTATCAAGCGCCGCAGATGTGGCTCGGACATCCCCAAGTCAACCGGACCCGCGCCGGACTTGTCGATGGCCCTGACGGGCGCGACCATCCATTGCGTGCGCCCCATCCCGATGGCCTCGTCTACCAGCGCTTTGATCCGGTGGCTGGGCTGACTGTATCGTTCCGTACCGTCGACATCGACAGGGACCTCGATCTGTTTCATCGCTGGATGAACGACGGGCGGGTCGCCTTTTTCTGGGAACTCGCGCTCCCCAAGGAAGAGCTGCGCGCCTACCTAGAACAACTCATCGCAAAGCCGCACACCTACCCGTTGATTGGCGCCTTCAACGGTCAGGATGCCGGGTATTTCGAAACCTACTGGGTGCGCGAAGACCGGCTCGGCCCCTTCTATGACAGCGGCCCATGGGATCGAGGCTGGCATGGACTCATTGGTGAGCGCCGCCACCTTGGAAGGGTCAAGACAGGTGCCTGGCTGCGCGGTCTTGCCCATTATCTTTTCCTCGACTGCCCGATGACCGAAAACATCATGGGAGAACCGCGCGTCGATAACGCCAAGCTTCTCACCTACGCTGATGCATTGGCATATGAAAAGGTCAAGGAGTTCGATTTCCCGCACAAGCGTTCAGCCCTGATGCGCTGCCGCCGCGACCGCTTTTTCAATGAGGTTCGGCTGTGAATGTCGTTGTAGCACCTCAGGCGATCGAAACGGTTTCGAGCTGGGAAACCGTTTGCCGTGAAAGCCTTGCCAAGCTTCTGAACGAGCTGAGTTACGAAGAGGTGATCGCCCCCGAGGCCCAAGGCGATGACCGCTTTGTTCTGAAGCTGCAATCAGGTGCCGTTTACAGCTTCACGGCAAAGCTCGGAGCCTGGGACAATCTTCTGGTCCATCCAGAAAGCATTCAGCGACAGCCTGAAGCAGACGCCTTTCCGTCCCCGCTGCAATTCGTCGTTGCCGCCCGCGCGGAAATGGCCATGAAGCCAGAAACCGAGGCGACATTCCTGCGCGAACTTTCGAACACGCTCAGGCAGGACCTTGTCCTTTTGGAGAAAAACCAACGGGTGCGAGGCGAAGACCTGATCAACGCGCCCTCCCATGTGAGGCACGCTCTTTTGGAGGGGCACCCCAAGGCCGTCGCCAACAAGGGTCGTCTCGGTTGGGGAATGGATGACCTCAGCCGTTTTTCGCCCGAGCATCAGCAGGACTTTGAAATCGTCTGGCTTGCCGCCGACCGCACTCAATGTCGAATTGGAGACTGTTCCGGCGTCGGCGAGCGTACATTCCTAAGCCAATGCCTGGGCGAAGAAGAAGAGCAGAGACTGTTCGGAGCCCTTGAAGCGCAAGGGCTTTCGCTCGCCACACATACGTTGATCCCGGCGCATCCCTGGCAATGGGATCATGTGCTGCAACAGGCCTATGTTGGCGAGCTGATGGAAAGACGGCTCGTCTTCCTCGGCGCCTTCGGAGGCCGATATGTCGCTGGTCCAAGTCTCAGAACGCTGACAAGCATCGATCGCCCCGGATCACCTGACATCAAACTTGCCCTGATGATCCTGAACACCTCCGCATGGCGTGGCATTCCCGGACAGTATATCGCGCTCGGCAGCGCCATCTCGGACTGGCTCGAAGGCCTGGTCGCAGACGATGAGCTGCTCGCTGCCAACGTCACGATCCTTAGGGAACAACGCGGCATCTGGTATCGCCACCCGATCTATGACCAAGTGCCAAACGCGCCCTACCAACATCTGGAGACACTCGGCGCGATTTGGCGCGAGAACGCCAAAAGCCGGATCTCAACGAAGCAGGATGCCTGCCTCTACGCCGCGCTGCTCCACGTAGCCGGAGATGGAGTTCCACTTGCTGTCCATCATGCCAACGGCGCCGGGATGCCTATCTCGGAGTGGCTCACTGAGCTCTTCCGAACGACCGTCGTGCCACTCTATCACTTTCTGGCAAAATACGGCGTCGGCTTCATAGCCCACGGCCAGAACATCACCGTCGTCCTTGAAGATCATCGACCCGTCGGCCTCGCGATCAAGGACCTTCAGGGCGATGTCGATATCGTCAATCAGACCTTTGCCGAGCATTCTGGCTTACCTTACGAGATCCGCTCAATCCTGCCGAACAAGCCGCCCGAGTACATCGTACATGATATCCAGACAGCGCATTTCGTCACCGTCTTGCGTTTCTTCTCAGCGCGGCTGGACGCGGCGGGCGCAATCGCCGAGAGCGACTTCTACAGCCTCCTGTCCAAAACGCTGAAGACATATATGTCCGAGCATCCCGAACTGGCGGAACGCTTCAGAACCTTCGAACTCTTTCATCCAACCCTGCCGCGCGTTTGTATCAACAAGGTCCGGTTTGAAGTTGGCTATGGCGACGTCGCCGAGCGGCCTCTTCCCGCGCTTGGGACGGATTTGCGGAACCCGTTGGTTCACTTTGCAGAGGACAATCTCTGAGACAGTTCTATCTGGGGGTTTCCAATGTGTCCGATACGCAACATCACAACCTAACCGTACAAATTACAATGTATAAACTTGAATAGATTACTCACGTATGATTGAAATAAATCCAACGGGAAGCCAGACTGCAGCCGCTATCGAGCCACCCAATATCTTGAAAATAAAACCTTATTTGGTGGGCATCCATGAAAATCAGATCCTGCATTCTGTGGGCGAGCACGGCATTGTGCACGCTACCGGCGCACGCTCAGGACAACTCCGGCGAGAGCATCTTTCTTGATCAGATTGTTGTGACGGCGAACCGTAGCGAAGGCTCCCTCGGAACTGTCGCACAGTCGGTCGAAATCATTTCTGAAGAGCAGATCGAGGAAACGAAGATCCTCGCAACGGACACGTCCGACCTTGTGTCTCGGCTGGTGCCGGGATACGCACCAAGCAATCAAACCATCTCGGGCGCGTCCGAGAGCTTCCGCGGCCGCAGCGTTCTGATCATGGTCGACGGCGTTCCACGCAACACGCCACTGCGGAACAACTCGCGCATTCTGTCCCTGATCAACATGGACAACATTGCCCGCATCGAGGTCGTCAATGGCGCCTCCAGTCTCTACGGTGCAGGCGCGACCGGCGGCACAATCAACATCATTACCAAGCGCGGCGTAGAAGACGGCATCAATGTCACCGCAACAGTTGGCGCAACCGCCTTTACCGCGAACCTGCCGGAATCGATTGCGCCCAACGCAAATGTCTCGGTCGAGGGTCGTAACGGCAAATTCGACTACTTCTTCTCTCTCTCAGGTGACTTCAGCAGACGCACCTATGATGGAGCCGGCAACGAGCTCGCATCGGATGGCATGCTTGGACAGGGCGGCGCGGACCGTATCAGCGAAGGCGAAGCATTTGGCGTCATCGGCTACGAGACAGACGCCAAGCGCTTCGAGGTAAGCGCCGATCTCAGCTATGCTCGCCAGGACCCTGACTGGTACACGGACTACTCCACCGGCACATCTGTTCCCGACTACTCCAATCCATATGACGGCGAGCCGCTTGAAGAGAACTCCCAGTATTTCACCGCCCGCTACACGGATGCCGACTTTTCTCTGGGCGGTCTGGAAGTCAAGGCGTTCTACAATCACATCGAGAAGCAGTCGCTCATGACCGAGCTCTCGAGCGTGAACACCTTTGTCTATACATCGGACAATCAGACAGTACTTTACGGCGATCGCGCCGGCTTGAACGCCTCGGTCAACAGCGCTCTGGATTTCCTTACAGAAGGCTCAAACGTCACTTGGGGAGTCGACTATACCTTCGATCGGACAACGCAGGAAACCATCGGTGGCGCAGATGTCATCGCACCCATGACACAAAACCAGATCGCCGGCTTTGCTCAGGCTGAAATTCCGGTCGTCGACCGTTTCCGCATGCAGGCGGGTGCCAGGTTCGACCAGTTCTTCCTGAGTGTCGACGATTTCACTCGCCCAGAATCGCAGACCAACCTGCTGTCGAGCCTCGGCTTGCCAGTCGCGACCATTGGCGCGGTCGATGTGACCGGCGGCGACTTCAGCTACAATCAGTGGACCTTCAACATCGGCGGCGTGTTTGACGTCACTGAGGAAATGCAGGCCTACGGCAACTTTTCTCAAGGCTACGCTTTGGCGGACGTCGGCGCGTTTACACGTCGTGCGGGTGCAAACACCACCGCTGAGCTCTGCTCGATCTCCGGAATTGCCGGTGTCTGTACCGGTAGCGGCACGACGAGCTTTTCAGACATCTCCCCCGAGCCTCAGCTTGTGAACACCTACGAGATCGGCCTGCGTGGTGATTGGGACATGTTCCGCGCGAACCTGAGCGCCTATTTCTCGACATCCGACAAGGGCACGACCTTTGACATCTCGTCCAATAGCGTCTCGCAGCAGAAAGAGCGTCTCTGGGGCGTCGAGTTCAACGGAGAAGCACATGTCCTGGACTGGATGACCGTTGGCAGCGTACTGGCATATTCGGAAGGCCAATACGACACGGATGATGATGGCGAGTTCGACAGTTATCTGCCGAACAACCGCATTCCGACGACGTTCAAGGGCCTCTTGTACAGCACAATGAACTTTGAGCATGACATCACTGCCCGCGCAGAAGTCGAATTCTTCTCCGGCAGGTCCCGCGACATAGACAACAAGATCGATGGTGCTGTCCTGCTGAACGCCGCCGTCGCGAAAACCTTCGAGAACAACGGAAAGCTCTCACTCGGCGTTCGCAACATTCTTGATACCGACTACATCAACCCCACGGCGACTGCCACGCGCGGCATCAATGTCGCAGGTCTCGGCCGGACCATTGCCCTGTCTTACCAGGTCAAGTTCTAAGTCATCAACGTTGACCGCGGGCGCTTGGCGCCTGCGGTTTTTCCTTTCCGAGGGCCTACCCTCGACACTTTTGAAAATGAGCCAGCCATGCGTCTGTCGAGAGCCAAGCTCAAGGGAACAGATCCCGCCGGAAACGCCGAACGTTACCGCCTGTTTGCAACGCTTGGTGGCCTGTACCTGGCGCAAGGCATTCCAACCTATCTCATTGCGGCGGCCCTTCCCCCGGTCCTGCGTGAGGCAGGTGTTTCCCGGAGCGCGATCGGCTTTTTCTCCCTCCTCATGTTACCCTTGGTGCTCAAGTTCCTCTGGGCTCCGTTCATCGACCGCTTCAGATTTCTCAAGATCGGACACCGGCGCGGCTGGATCGTTCCTATGCAGCTGGTTACGGCCTCTGGCATTGCCGTCCTGGCGTTCATCGAACCAACGAATGTCACCGGGCTCTTTGTGGTTTGTCTGACGATGGCGCTGGCCATGTCGGCGCAGGACATTGCGACAGACGGCTACGCGACCAACAGTCTTTCTGAAAAGGACAGAGGCATCGGCAACGCCTTTCAAGGCGGTGCGGTCGCCCTCGGAGTCGTGATCGGCGGCACCCTGTCGCTTATTCTGTTTGAGACCTATGGATGGACACCGACACTTCTCTTTGTCGCCGCCTTGTCTCTGCTGCCTCTGCTCGTTACGCCCATGATGCGAGAACGAGCGGCAGAACCTCAGTCATCCGGAGTTGAGGAAAATACGATTTCAAAACCATCGCTGCGCGCGTTTTTCATGCGTCCCGAAGCGGTGCAGATCTTTTTCATCGCGCTGGTCTTTCGGGCGAGTGAAGGCCTGGTCAAGGCCATGGAAGGCCCCTATCTCGTCGACGTCGGCCTGTCTCTTTCCTGGATCGGCTATCTGTCCGGAGGTTCGGCAGCCACCGCTGGCATCATCGGATCGGTGATCGCCGTCGGCCTGATCAAGTGGCAGGGAGCCAACCGGTCGCTTATCATTCTGGGCCTTCTGCGCACCATCTGCTTCACCGCCTTCGCCCTGCACGCGCTGGGGATCTACGAGCCCCTTTGGACGGTGATGTCGGCAGCTGCGTTCCAGACCTTCATTCGTTACATGGAAATCGTCATTCTCTACTCGCTCTTCATGAGCGTCGCCTCCAGGTCGCAGCCGGGCACGGACTTCACACTGTTGGCCTGCGCTCAGCTGATTGTCTATCTCATCGGCTCCATGACGTCCGGCATGATCGCTGACCACTTTGGATATGACGGTCTCTTCGCGCTGGCCGCCGTGCTGTCAGGCCTCGCGGTGCTGGCGACAATCAAGCTTCTGCCGGGCAGCTCAGGGAAATCGCTTCGCCAGAGTGCCCCCCAGAACGAGGCCGCGTCATGAGCCTCGAAGCCCAAACGACTGTTGTCGTTGCCGATCCCGGATCTGTGCTCGGCGCGCTTTTGGAGCATCTCAAAAGCCACGATCTGAACCACGTTGATCAGGGCGATGGCAATGTCCTGATCCCGATCGATGAGGACAGTCGGATCCTTGTTTCCCAGGCGCCTCAAACACTGACCTTCGCCGTTTGGGCGCCCAGCCCCAACAAGCTCTTCGTTTTCAAGGAGGGCGTGGTGCGGCATCTGGAAGAACTCACACCGGAAGCAGCCGCATCGATCCGCTGGAGCGACGATCTTCAAAGTGAATGCGCAAGCGGCGATATCAGGCCGCCGAACTTTCACCTGTTGCACCTGTCCGGGAAGGGCGAGATCTTCCCCGGCATGTTGCGCCTGACCTTTGCCTGCAAAACCGCAACCTCACTCCAGAAGGACGGCATTCACGTCAAGCTTATGCTGCCATCGGATGCCACGCGCGCACCGCAATGGCCTCATGTCGCCTCGAACGGAGCGACGCTTTGGCCGAAGGGCGAAGACGAGCTTCACGTCCGCTACTACACGCTGAAAGACGTTCGAGCAGACATAACTGAAGTCGATATCGACATCGTTCGCCATCAGGGTGGGATGATCGCCGATTGGGCCGAAAGAGCCATCGAGGGAGACACCATTGGCCTTATGGGCCCGGGTGGCGGTGAAACGGTCCCACAAGAGTGTCAATCCGTCTTGCTCGCCGCTGACGAGACAGCTCTGCCGGCCCTCGCCTACCTTCTGGCAACCCTTCCCAAGACCTGCACGGGTCACGTGGTCACCGCCCTGCCGAGGGCGAGCCTCCACTACCTTCCGGAGACCACGTTGCCAATCACGTGCCTGGATTCGACGGCCTTCCCTGAAAAGGTCGAGGACAGCTTGAAAGCTCTTGCCGATAACTGCGCGCCGGACTTCTGCTGGTTTGCAGGCGAGTACGACAATGCCCAGTCACTGCGCAAAGTCTTCAAGCAGGAGTTTGGGCTCGGTAAAGGACGGCAATACGCTATTTCCTATTGGAAACGCGGCCGCTCAGGCGATGCCAAAGGCACCGCCTGAGACTCAAAGCGTCAGACCCAGCGGAAAACCGCCAGGCCATAAACGATGGCAATCGCCAGCGGTGCCCACAGCGGTGTGCCCATCAACCCGAGCCACGCCAGGAAGATGAAGGCACTGCCCAGCAGGGAGATGAACAGACGGTCGCCGCGTGTCGTGTGAAGTCCGAGAACACCGTCACGAGGACCACCGCCTGGCGAGAAATACTCCCAAACGCCCATCGTCGCGATTGCCACGGCAACGAAACAGAAAAACGCAGCCGTCGGCCAGGTCCAGGCCATCCATGAAAGACCCATGGTAATATCCTCCTCAGACCCTGCCGAGGGCAAAGCCCCGGGCGATGTAGTTGCGAACGAAGTAGATGACAAAGGCACCTGGGATGATGGTCAGCGTTCCCGCTGCCGCCAGAAGCCCCAACTCGTAACCTGAGGTGCTCGCCGTTCGTGTCATCACAGCGGCGATGGGCTTGGCAGCCACCGATGTCAGCGTCTTGGCCAGCAGCAGTTCAACCCAGGAGAACATGAAACAGAAGAAGGCGGCAACGCCGATCCCGGCTGCAATCGTGGGAATGAAGATCTTCACAAAGAAGCGGGGGAAGGAATAGCCGTCCACATAGGCCGTCTCATCCAGTTCCTTAGGCACCCCGGACATGAACCCTTCCAGGATCCAGACTGCCAACGGGATGTTGAACAGCGTGTGCGCAAGTGCCACGGCCCAATAGGTATCGAACAGTCCAACGGCCGAATAGAGCTGGAAGAACGGCAGGGCGAAAACCGCCGGCGGGGCCATTCGGTTGGTCAGCAGCCAGAAGAACAGATGCTTGTCGCCCAGGAACCGATACCGCGAGAAAGCATAGGCTGCCGGAAGCGCTACCGACACTGACAGGACAGTATTGAGCGAGACATATGCCAACGAGTTCACATAGCCCATATACCAGGTCGGGTCTGTGAAGATCGCAACATAGTTCTCGGTCGTGAACTCTCGCGGCCAGAGCGAGAACGAGCCGAGAATCTCGTTGGTCGTCTTGAACGACATGTTGATGAGCCAATAGATCGGCAGCATCAGAAAGAAGATGTAGAGGGCCGGAACGAAGCGGCTTGGGTTTTTCATCAGTTGGCCTCGTTTCGCATCATGAGAGTGTAGAAGACCCAGCTCAAAAGCAGAATGATGAGGAAATAGATCAGCGACATCGCCGCAGCGGGACCCAGATCGAACTGGCCTAGCGCGATCTTCACAAGATCAATCGACAGAAGGGTCGTGGAGTTGCCCGGCCCGCCGCCCGTCAGAACGAAAGGCTCCGTGTAGATCATGAAGCTGTCCATGAACCGCAAGAGTACCGCGATGGTCAGCACCCGCTTCATTTTCGGTAACTGGATATAGCGGAAGATCGCAAAAGATTTTGCGCCGTCGATCTTGGCCGCCTGGTAGTAAGCGTCGGGGATGGATACTAGACCAGCATAGGCCAGAAGCACCACGAGAGATGTCCAGTGCCACACGTCCATCAGGATCAGCGTGAACCATGCATCTCCCGGCTGACGGGTAAAATTATAGTCGAAGCCCAGTGCATTCAGTCCGTACCCCAGAAGGCCGATATCGGGCAGGGCAAAGATGTTCCACATCGCCCCGACCACGTTGTAGGGGATCAGCAGCGGCAAAGCCATGAGCACCAGGCACACCGGCACCCATGGACCTTTTCGCGGCAAGGTCAGCGCGATCAGAACACCCAGTGGAATCTCGATGGCCAGGATAGAGAAGGTGAAGATCATTTGCCGGCCAAGGGATGCATGGAAGCGATCCGAATTCAGCACATCCTGAAACCAGATCACTCCCGCCCAGAAGAAAGTGTTGTCGCCGAAGGTTTCCTGGACCGAATAGTTCACGACCGTCATCAGCGGGATGACCGCGTTGAACGCGACCAGCAGGACCACCGGGAGGACGAAGAGCCAGGCTTTCTGGTTTTCTGTCTTGTTCATGGCTTTGTCCTCAACTCACCAGCCAACCGTCGCGGTAGACCTGCGTGTGGTCTTGCGCGAACTGCAGGAATGCATTTCCTTCCGGAATCTCATCGCCTTCAGGCACCAGCAGCTTGATGCTCTGATCTCCCTTGCGGGTATCCACGATCCGGAACCGGCCCGCATCAAAGACCTTGGCAACCTCGACTGGAACGCCGGTGGGGCCGAATTCCACGAACTCGGGCCGGACACCGAGCTCCAGGTCAGAGGCATCCGTGCAGGATGCCGCATTCCAGCTGGAAATTTCCGTGTCCTGGTAGAAAGCCTTTCCGCCACGAACTTCGCATGGCATCACGTTCATGCCCGGTGACCCAATGAAATGGCCGACAAAGGTATGCTGCGGCCTCTCGAAGAGTTCCACGGGCGTTCCGATCTGCACCACCTGACCGTCCTTCATGACAACGACCTTGTCTGCGAAGGTCAGTGCCTCGGTCTGATCATGGGTCACATAGATCATCGTTGTCCTGACCCGCTGGTGAAGCTCCTTGAGCTTGGACCGAAGTTGCCACTTCAGGTGCGGGTCGATCACGGTCAGCGGTTCGTCGAACATGATGACATTGACGTCCGTCCGCACAAGGCCCCGGCCCAGGGAAATCTTCTGCTTGCCATCCGCCGTCAGGCCAGAGGCACGATTGCCCAGTGTCGCGGTCAGGTCGATCATTTCGGCGATCTCACGGACACGCTTGTCGACCTCCGCTTCCGGAACTCCGCGATTGCGCAGAGGGAACGCAAGATTGTCGTAAACGGTCATCGTGTCGTAGACGACCGGGAACTGGAACACCTGCGCGATATGTCTTTGGTCCGGCGGCAGCTGAGTCACGTCCTCGTCGCCGAAGATCACCTGACCATGGCTCGGCGTCAGAAGTCCCGAAATGATGTTGAGCAGTGTGGTCTTGCCACAGCCTGACGGTCCGAGAAGTGCATAGGCACCGCCATCTTCCCAGTCCACATCGAGCTGTTGCAACGCATAGTCCGCATCCTCCTGCGGATCCGGTTTGTAACTGTGGCGCAAGCCCTTGAGCGTGATTTTTGCCATGAAGGCAGTCTCCCAATTCGTTTCGCTTGCGCGTCAGCCAGCGATCAAGGCGCCGGAGGCATCGAAGTAAAAGGCCTGGGACACATCTGCATAGAGTGTCGCCTGCTCCCCGACCTCAAACGGATGTATGCCGTGGGACTGGGACACCCAGGTCCGTCCACCCAGATGAAAATGCACGACGCTCTCGGAACCGCTGAGTTCGGTCACCATGACGTTGCCATCGACCTGGACCGACTGACTTCCCGATTGAACGGGTGTCACATGGTGCGGCCGAAGACCGAGGGTGTAGGTACCATCCGGCAAAGCTTCAGCTTGTCCGGTCGCGGCCCAGCTGGCGCCACTGACCAACGTCAGCGTCTCACCTTTCTTGGTTACCTGCGCATGGTTGATCGGCGGCTCGGAAAACACCTCGGCGCTGACCAGATCTTGCGGCTTGCGGTAGACATCGCCTGTTGGCCCGAACTGGGTCACGCGCCCTTCGTGCAGGGTCGCGGTCTGCCCGCCAAACAACAGCGCCTCGACAGGCTCGGTCGTGGCATAAACCACCACACACTCACGGTTTGCAAACAGTCTTGGCAGCTCGTCGCGCAATTCTTCGCGGAGCTTGAAATCCAGATTGGCGAGCGGCTCGTCCAGAAGAACCAGATCTGCGTCCTTGACCAACGCGCGCGCCATCGCTGTGCGCTGCTGCTGGCCCCCGGAAAGTTCTGACGGTCGCCGGTCGAGCATGCCTGACAGCTTGAGCAACTCGGCCATCTCGCCCACGCGGCGTTTGATCTCGTCCTCCGCCATGCGGGCCACCCGCAAGGGGGATGCAATGTTCTCGAACACGCTGAAATTCGGGTAGTTGATGAACTGCTGGTAGACCATCGACACATTGCGTTTTTGAACGGCGGTCCGGGTCACATCCTCACCATTGAAGCGGATCGAGCCAGTCGTGAGCTTGTCCAGCCCGGCCATCAGCTGCATCAAGGTGGTCTTGCCCGACAAAGTCGTGCCGAGAAGAATGTTCATTCCGCCGACTTCAAGAGTCAGGTTGGTCGGATAGATATGTTGCTCAACGCCGACGCGCTTCGAAACATCGATGAGTTCAAGAGACATGGGGTATTCGCACTTTTTCGTCCGCTAAGCGCGGGCCAAAGGTTCCCGGGGCAAGACTGCCCCGGGATGTCGTCTCGACAGGCAGAACGCTTAGTTAGCGTTCCACTGCGCGATCAACTCGTCATAGGCGATGGTTTCGCCCTGTGGCTTCTCGTTGTCGAGCTTGGCTTTTGCGCCGCCCTTTCCGAGCCACTCTGACGGATCCTTTTCCTCATTGAGGCGAGGGCCGCAACCGCCATAGGTGTTGTTGGCTTCATCCGCACGTTGCATGCGGGCCATCACCTGGTCCATTTCGCTTGCAAGACGGTCCATGGCTTCCTGAGGTGTGAAGGCACCGGAGTTCACATCACCGATCTGCTGCCACCACAACTGGGCCAGCTTCGGATAATCCGGCACGTTGATGCCTGTCGGCGACCAGCGCACACGATCCGGTGAACGGTAGAACTCGACCAAGCCTCCGAGCTTCGGAGCACGCTCGGTAAAGCTCTCGTGACGAACAGTACTGTCGCGGGTGAAAGTGAGGCCCACCTGGGACTTCTTCACGTCAACAGTCTTGGAGGTCACGAACTGTGCGTAGAGCCATGCAGCCTTGGCACGATCAGTCGGCGTGGACTTGAGAATCGTCCAGGAACCAACGTCCTGATAGCCGACCTTCTGGCCTTTCTGCCAGTAAGGACCATGGGGCGACGGAGCCATGCGCCACAGCGGCATGCCTGCATCATCAACCGTGTTGTTGCCTTCGCTCTTCGGTGCCACCATTGATGCGGTGAACGCAGTGTACCAGAAGATCTGCTGAGCAACGTTGCCCTGGCTGAGAGCAGGAAGCGACTGATAGAAGTCGTAATCCGCAGCGCCTGGGGGTGCATAATTACGCAGCCATTCGTCCCACTTGCGGATAGCATAAACAGCCGCTGGGCCATTGGTGCCGCCACCGCGGGAAACGCTGGCTCCGGCAGGATTACAGGAGCCTGCTTCCATGCGGATGCCCCATTCATCGATCGGCACACCGTTGGGCTCACCAGGCGAACCGGCACCAGCCATCGAGAGCCAGGCATCGGTCATGCGCCAGCCAAGATCCGGTGCGCGCTTGCCGTAGTCCATATGGCCGAAAATGGTGACACCGTCGATTTCCTTCACGTCCTTGGAGAAGAACTCGGCGATGTCCTCATAGGCAGACCAGTTGACCGGAACACCCAGATCGTAACCGTATTTTTCCTTGAATGCCTTCTGGAAATCTTCGCGGTCGAACCAGTCCTTGCGGAACCAGTAGAGATTCGCGAACTGCTGATCGGGCAGCTGGTAGAGATCACCATCCGGACCAGTCGTGAAGCTCACGCCCATGAAGTCTTCAAGGTCGAGTGTCGGAGAGGTTACGTCCTTGGCTTCACCAGCCATCCAGTCGGTCAGATTGACCGCAAGCTGGAGACGCGAATGGGTGCCGATGAGATCGGAATCATTGACATAGGCGTCATAGAGGTTCCGGTTCGTCTGCATCTGCGTCTGAACGGCTTGCACCACTTCACCTTCGCCGAGGATCTGGTGGTTGACCTTGATACCCGTGATTTCCTCAAAGGCTTTCGTCAGGGTCTTGGATTCATATTCGTGGGTCGGAATACCTTCCGACAGCACATTGATTTCCATGCCCTGGAACGGGCCGGCTGCGTTGACGAACCACTCCATCTCAGCCATCTGCTCGTCCTGCGACAGGACGGACGGCTGGAATTCATTCTCCACCCAGGTTTTTGCTTCGTCCATGCCGGCAAAAGCCTGACCGGCATAGGAGAGCACTGCCGCGGCGGCCACCGCGGACAAGAATCTCTGTTTCATAATTTCCTCCCAAAACGACCCGCAAGTGCAGGTAAAACGAATATCAATCGAAAGAAAATGAAGGTCAATGGAAAATTGACACGATCTATAGCAATTGCCGCGAAGATCTCGAGGACGACGTAGACGCGAGATTAAATGCCCTTGCGGAATCAAAAAGATAACCAAGAAAGACAGAAAAACAGCTCCAACGAAGGTAGAACAATACGGCTTTCCCCCTCTTCGGACAGGCCGCAACACCCCATAGCCGCAAGCAAAAGAGCAACCCGACCGCGAAGCGCAAGCTCTTGAGGAAAATGAAGCTTAAACTATAAATCGAGCGTGATACTCAAGTTTCCTTTGCCCTCAAGTGGCCAGCAAGGCTACTTGTGTAGGCAGCGGAGCCTGTCCGGTCGGACACGGCCGCGCGCAGACCGTTATCAAGCCACGAGGCGCATAGCCAAGTCAGGAACCTGACAGCAAACGCCGATCAAAGAGCCACGGAATTTCGAAAATGCCAGGCGCAGAGCCCTGCCCCGATGACCAGATTGATCTGCGCGATTATATGGACGGCCTGTTTCACGGCCATGCGGCGCATCTCGGTGAGCGTTTTGCGATCACACCCGGTTCTGAAAAGGGTCGCAGCTGCTCGGATCTCACCGATCCTGCGAGCCTCAAGCAGCTTCTCGATTTTTATGCGGAGACCAGCTTTCCCGGCGATGACGCGAGATCGTCTGTCTCCTACTGGTCTCAATGGTACTTTGGCCTTCTGCTGCCACCGCTGATACTCTTGGCCGGCGCGGCGAGATCCCAGCTGCCTGCATCTCTTACCAATCTGCGTCTCGCGCTGGATGGCTCCGGTCAGCCGCAAGCGTTTGAACTGACCGATCCCTATGTCGCCCCTGCCTTGGATGCAGACACACCCTTTGATCGGCTCGCACCCCTGATCGATGGTCACCTGTCTCCACTTGTCTTCTCGCTCTCAGCCCGGAGTGGCGTTTCAGCCAAAGTGTTCTGGATGAATGCAGCCGTCGTCATCGACTACACGCATGAGGTCCTTTGGAGTGGCAGTCAGGACATCGATCTGAAGGCGATCACAGGCAGCCCGAAAAAGCCGGATGGCAATCGCAATCCGCTGTTCAGTCCCTATCGCCCCTCCGGGTCTGAAGCCACCAGAACACGCCGGGTGTGCTGCCTGAGATACAATCTCGAGGGCGTCGCCCGCTGTCAGGATTGCTCCTTGAAGCCAACGTACGGCAATGACCGCCGGCCATTGGTGCTGGGCGCAAGCAAGTAACGCCGGAAACGCTACTTGATACCGGCCCGCATGAAGCTTTGAACGAACTGCCTCTGGAACAGCAGAAAGGCGATAAGCAACGGTCCGCTTGTCATCAGAGTGGCCGCGTTGATCACCGACCATTCAACGCCGCTATCGATTGCAGAGAAGATACTCAGGCCGACGGTCACCGGGCGTGTGTCAACTGAATTGGTCACGATCAGCGGCCAGAGAAAATTGTTCCAGTGGTGACTGACAGAAACAAGGCCATAGGCAAGATAGGTCGGCTTGGCGAGCGGGATATAGACCCGCCAGAGCACACCCAGGAAGGAAGCGCCTTCAATTCGCGCCGCCTCATCCAGCTCCTTCGGGATCGTCATGAAGGTCTGGCGCAACAGGAAGATGCCGAACCCGCTTGCCAGATACGGCAATGCGATCGCCGGGATCGTATCGACAAGATCCAGCAGCCGCATGGTCTTGTAGTTCTCGACGATCAAAATGTCCGGCATCACCAGAAGCTGCAGCAGCACGAGCGAAAACAGCAGCGAGCGCCCTGGAAATTCGAAACGTGCGAAGGCATAGGCCGCGAGCGTACATAGGAAAAACTGGCCGGCAAGAATGAGGCTAACGAGAACAAACGTGTTCAGGAAATAGCGTGCAAATGGCGCGGCGGACCAGGCCTTGGCGAAATTATCCAGGGTCAACGGCGCCGTCAGAACGAAACGCGCTTCATAGGCCGCGGGATGAAACGCGGTCCAGATCGCATAGGCAAGCGGAAGGATCCACAACAGCGCCAGGGTCCAGGCAGCAGCTGTGTTCAGGACACGATCGAGGGTGGGGGCAGGCAAACTCATTTGTAGTGCACCTTGCGATCGAAGAAGAAGAACTGCCCAATCGCGAGCGCCGACAACAGCAGCAGCAAGGCGACGGTCAAGGTTGCCGCATAGCCGGTCTCCCAGAACCGGAACGCCACCTCATAGATGTAGAACAGCAAAAGCGACGAGGCGTTGTCCGGACCGCCATCAGTCAGAATGAAAATATGGTCGACCAGCCGGAACGAATTGATCACCGCGTTGATCGAGACGAATAGCGTTGTCGGCATCAAAAGCGGGAACGTGATCCGCCAGAAGATCGTCCAGCAGCTCGCGCCTTCAATCCTCGCCGCCTCAATTAGCGAAACAGGGATCGCCTGCAAGGCCGCGAGATAGAAAATCATGAAGAAACCGGCCTCCTTCCAGACTGTCACCACGATAACGGCATTCAGCGCCGTCGCCGGATCACCAAGCCAGTTGGTGCTTGACCAGCCAAAAAGAGCGCCGAAGACCTGATCGAAAAGGCCGAAGCCCGGCGTGTAGAAAAACAGCCAGATATTGGCGACAGCAATCAGGGGCAGGACGGTGGGGGTGAAGTAGGCCATGCGCACCAGGCTTCGTCCGGCGAGCTTGTCATTCACCCAAAGTGCCATCGCGATCGAAAGCGCAATCGAAAGCGGAATCGTGCCCAGCGCGAACCAGAGGTTATTGAACATAACCTTCCAGAACACCGGATCGTCCCAAAGCCGCTCGTAGTTTTCCAGACCGATGAATTTGGCAGGCCTGCGACCGCGCGGCGTTGAATAGAAGCTGTTGATGAAGGTCGTGACCGCCGGGATATGGGTAAAGGCAAAGAGAAACACCATCGCCGGCAGCAACAGCAGCCAGCCATGAATCCAGTCCCGTTTGAATGTCACCCGCATGGCAAGATCCGTCAGCTCACGTCTTGGAGACAAAGACCGGGCAGCGGATGCCGCCCGGTCTTCATGAGATTTAGCGGTACTCGGAGAGGATGCCGTCGGCCTGGGCCTGGGCTTCCTTCAGAGCTGTCGTTGCGTCTTTCTTGCCAGTGATCACAGAGGCCAGTGCATCGTTGAAGATGCCGGTGACGCGCTGGTTCTGGTAGGTCGAAAGTTCGGCCTTCGCGAACTCGAGCTGATCGCGGGCGATCAGGGCCGGAGCGAAGTCAGCTGTGTAAGCCTTCATCGTTTCGGTTTCCCAGGTCTCTGCGCGCGGGGCAACATATCCGGTTGCGATGGTCCACTTTGCAGACTGAGCAGGAGCCGTGATCCACTGAACGAACTCGACAGCCGCCTTGTTCTGCTCGTCGGAAGCGCCCTTGAACAGATAGAAGTTGCCGCCACCGGTCGGTGCACCGCGGGTTTCCTTGGACGGCAGCATGGCAACGCCGAAGTCGAACGGAGCGTTGTCACGAACGTTGGTCAGGTTGCCCGTGGAGGTCCACATCATGGCTGTCTGGCCTTCGAAGAATGCCTTCGGGGTTGCGCCCCACTCGATGATGCCCGGAGCCATCACTTCGTGCTTGGTGCTCAGGTCGACGAGGTACTGAAGTGCTTCAACGACCTTCGGATCATCGAAGTTGGTCTTGTTGCCTTCAGCATTGGCAAGGGTCGCGCCGTTTTCGATCGCAAGACCCTGGAAGAGCCAGTAAGGGAAACCGGAAGACGGGATGCGAACACCCCACTGAGAGACCTTGCCGTCAGCGTCTTTCTTGGTCAGCTTATTGCCGAACTCGACCATTTCGTCCCAGGTCGCCGGAGCGATTTCCGGGTCAAGACCGGCTTCCTTGAAAGCTTCCTTGTTCCAGTAAAGAACTGGCGTGGAACGCTGGAAAGGAATGCCGTAGGTCTTGCCACCGGTCTGGCTGTTCTCCATGAATGCTGGATAGAAGCCGTCAACCCAAGCCTTGTCCTCATCCGTCGTCAGATAGTTGTCAAACGGCTGGATCAGGTCTTCGTCGATCAGCGTGAACATGTCGACCGACAGGATCACGGACAGCTGGGGCGGGTTACCGCCACGCGAAGCGGTGATCGCCTTGGCAACCGTGTCCTGATAGGACCCGGCGTAGACAGCGTCGATCTTCACGTCAGGATTGGCCGCAACATATTCATCGGTCAGAGCCTGAATCGTATCGGCAGCCTTTCCGCCAACTGCGACCGGGAAATAGAACTGCAGGTCAACCGCATGGGCAGACGCCCAGGTGCTGACAGAAAGAGCCGTTGCAGCAACGGCCTTAAGGAATGTGGACTTAATCATCTCAAAACTTCCTTGGTTTGAGCCTTCGCGCTTGAAGCGCGTCGTCTGCGCCCGACAGCACAGCTATTGGGACCGCAATCGCGATCCGATTTCTGGGATCAGGTCATCCCGGCGTCCGCCGGAGAGCCGATCGAAAACATGGAGATCCGCAGTCGATGCGGTGAAGCACAAGGCCTCGCCCGTAGAGACAGAGCGCGACCCGGGCAGGCGCACCTGAAACAGGGAGCCCGAGACCTCGCAGTCGGCCAGGGTATCGGCGCCCAGATATTCAACGGAGCGAACGGTCCCGCTAAGACCTCCCTCATCTGCCAGGCACAAGGCTTCGGGGCGCACACCGAGCAAAAGCCCGGTCGGCATGTCCTGAAGCGGCTCGATCGCCGACATAGGGATGAGGTTCATGGGCGGCGTGCCGATGAAACGTGCGGCGAACGGCGTTGCAGGCCGCTCATAGAGATCACGAGGCGTCGCCGCCTGCTCCACCCGGCCACCATTCAAAAGCACCACCTGATCCGCCATCGTGATCGCTTCGACCTGATCATGAGTGACGTAGACCATGGTGAAGCCAAGGCGCTGCTGAAGTGCGCGAAGTTCCACACGCATCTCATGACGCAATTTGGCGTCGAGATTGGACAGCGGCTCATCCATCAGGCAGACTGGTTTTTCGCCGATGATGGCGCGCCCCAGGGCCACGCGCTGCTGCTGTCCGCCGGAGAGCTGCGCCGGCTTGCGCTCCAACAGCTCGCTCAGACCCAGAAGATCCGCGACACGCGTCAGTTTCTCTCTGCGCTCTTTCGCATCGACCTTGCGCACCCTGAGCCCGAAAATGATGTTCTCGGCGACACTCAGATGCGGGAAAAGTGCATAGGACTGGAAGACCATGGAGATGTCGCGCTTAGACGACGGCTTGCCCGTGACATCATTTCCGCCAATGAGAATCCTGCCTTCGTCAGTGCCTTCAAGACCAGCGATCATGCGCAGGGTCGTCGACTTGCCGCAGCCAGACGGCCCCAGCAGAACCGTGAAGGAACCGGCCGGAATCTCGATCGAGACATCATCCACGGCCCGGCTGTCACCGAACAGCTTGCTGACGTTCTCCAGCCGGATCGCCTTGCCTGCGTGAGCTCCCGTCAGCGGATCAGACATCATGCCCCCTCCAGCTCGTTGCCCGTGATGATCCGGGTCGAAGCATCAGACAGGGCGTCCTCGATCCCCGTGGGGACCGGTTGGTCGCTGAAGACATGCGAGACCTCCGAGATATGGCCACCGCGCACATGAGCGGTTCGGCCGAACTTCGTATGGTCGAGAACAAGAAACGATTGCCGGCAGTTGGCCAGGATCGACTGCCTTGCTGCGACTTCATCTTCATGAAAGTCGAGCAGCGTGCCGTCTTCATCGACCCCGGCAACGCCAAAGATGCCAATATCGACCTTGTAGTTGGAGAAGAAATCCTGTGCGGCGGTGCCAAGAATGTCACGGTCGCCATGCCTCAGCCGGCCACCGGCAATCGTGACCTGAAAGCTCGGATTGACGGATGCCGTGAAAGCAACATTGAGGTTATTCGTGAAGACACACAGCGCTTCATGGCCGGCGAGAGCCTGCATGACGATTTCCGGCGTCGTGCCAATGGAAAAAGCGAGCGACATGCCATCGTCCACAGCACTCGCCACCAGATCCGCGATCTGCTTCTTCTGGGCAAGGTTCAGGATCTGCCGCGTGCTGTAGTGGCTATTACCTGAGGGCGCAGGAGGCTCAACCCCGCCATGGGTCCGTCTGAGGAGCCCCTGCTCGCACAGGCCATTGACATCGCGGCGGATGGTCTGGGTCGTTACCTCGAAACGGGCAGCCAGTTCTTCAACCGACGCAAAGCCGGCCTTTTGAACCAGATCAGCGATTTCTGCTTGCCGTTCAGTGATATCGATCTGACCCAACATCGTGCTTTCGTTCCCTTCAAATTTTCCGCTTGTGTCCAGCAAAACCTTGGAGCAGAGTCTCCGCACAGGCTCACAGCTCCTTTCCGGAACGATGCACTTCTGTGAATTCGCTGGAGTGATAAAATGTTCATATGAACGTATCTCAACGCTCACATGAACATGAGATGACAATTTTCGTCACCACGACCTGCACGTAGCCACTCATGCGAAAGCACACGCGTCTGGCATCGCTCGGAAAGCCGATGCTTGTCGTGATGATTGAGTTTGAAGCGCTGAGATCAAGCAGCAGATTGCTGCTGAGACGAACCGCGCCGGCAGTGATTGGATGGTCAAAGGCTGTTCAGCCAAAGCCAGGTCACACCGAGCCGCCCAGCGTAAGGCAGCCATCAGATGGCGCTCTTGGTCGGTATAGGCTTGCACTTACCGGTAGTGGAAGGACACGCCCTCGGCGTCAAAGAGGTGAAGTTTGTCCGGCGCTGCCGTCAACCGCACCTTCGTGCCTTTGCCAATGGACTGGATTCCAGGCAGCTTGGCAATCAGCCCGACTTCGCCGTCCTTGCCCTCGAAGTAAAGCACGGTCGTCTCGCCAAGCGCTTCCACGATCGCAACGGTTCCCTCTAAGAGAAAATCGCTCCCCTCCGTCAGCACCAGGTCCTCGGGACGGACACCCAGCTGCACCAGCAAACTGTGGTCTGCAGGTTTCGATGGCACCTGCACCGTCGCTGCCGCTCCCTTTCGGATCTGAACCGTCGTGGATGCCCCCGTTTCGGTCACCTGGGCAGCGACCATGTTCATCGCCGGTGAACCGATAAACTGAGCCACAAAGGTGTTTGCCGGCCTTTCGTAAAGATCAAGCGGCGCGCCAACCTGCTCGATGTTTCCGCCATGCAGAACCACGATACGGCTGGCGAGCGTCATCGCCTCGACCTGATCATGGGTCACATAGATCATCGTGCTATCGGGCATGCTTTCCTTCAATTGGGCGATCTCGATCCTCGTCGCCACGCGAAGTGCGGCGTCCAGATTCGACAGAGGCTCATCGAACAGAAACACCTTCGGATCGCGCACAATGGCCCGGCCAATCGCAACCCGCTGGCGCTGGCCACCGGAAAGCGCCTTGGGCAGCCGGTCCAGATAGGGCTCCAGCTGCAGGATACGCGCCGCATTGTCGACCGCAGCATCGATCTCCGACTTTGGCTTTTTGGCAATCTTCATGCCGAACGCCATGTTGTCACGGACACTCATGTGCGGGTAAAGCGCATAGGTCTGGAAGACCATGGCGATGCCGCGCTGCGCCGGAGGCGTCTCGTTCATCCGCTCGCCGTCGATCTGTAGGTCGCCGCCCGTAATCGTCTCAAGACCGGCAATCATCCGCAAGAGGGTGGACTTGCCACACCCTGACGGTCCGACGAAGACAACAAGCTCGCCTTTTTCGATGTCCAGATTGATGTTCCGAAGAACCTCGACCGAGCCATAGGACTTGCTGACGTCCTTCAGGGAAACGGAAGTCATGCCACGAGCTCCATACTATATGTCGTGTTGTTGTGTTTGCTCATGTCATTTCACCGAGCCCGCGAGAAGCCCGCGCACCAGGTAGCGCTGCAGCGAGAAGAAGACGAGAAGCGGTACGGCAATCGAGACAAAGGCCGATGCCGTCAGGATTTCCCAGTTGCCACCGCGCGATCCGAGAAGCTCCCGAAGCCGCCCCGTCATGACCAGTTGATCCTCGTTGTTGCCCAGGAACACGGTCGCGACCAGAAGGTCGTTCCAGGTCCACAGGAACTGGAAGATGGCGAAAGAGGCAAGCGCGGGAAACGACAGGGGCAGGACGATTTTGATAAAGATCTCGAAGTCGGAGGCCCCGTCCACCTTGGCACTCTCGATAATCTCCTTGGGCAGACCCTTGATGTAGTTGCGCAGCAGATAGATCGCGAGCGGCAGGCCGAAGCCGGTGTGTGCCAGCCAGATGCCGATGTAGCTCTTGCCGATGCCAATATCCGTATAGAGCCGTAAAAGCGGGATCAAAGACATCTGCAGCGGTACGACGAGCAAGCCGACAATCACCGCCAGCAACAGGGCCCGGCCGGGGAACTGCATCCAGGCCAGGGCATAGGCCGCAAACGCTGCGATCAGGATCGGGATGATGGTCGCCGGGATCGTTACCGTCAGCGTGTTGATGAATGAACGGCCAATGCCTTCGGAAAACAGCACATTGCGGTAGTTCTCCAGGGTGAACCGTGGCGGGTCGATGGAGGTGTAGAAAATCCGCGCGCCGCGCTTGCCCGCCATTTCCTCCGGCGATGCAATTCGAAAATCCCCGCTCCGGGAAACCTCAAGCACCTGCCCGCGTCTCATTTCGGCAGCCTGCCCGGGAGCAAACGCCGCGGGTGCCTTGCTGGAGAACCCGAAAGCAGTCACCTCGCCCTCGGTCTGCCCTTCAAAGACATTCCCCGCAATCACCCATTGGCCACCGTCCTGAACCTGCTCGGCGGGGGCCGGCGCGCGGAAAATGATATTGCGCTCGGTCGCCGTCAAGGCGGTCCACCAGCCCGAAACGGACAGCTGGTCGCCATCCCGGAAGGAAGACACGAGAAGACCAAAGGTCGGAATCGTCCAGAGCAGCACAAGTGCTGCCACAGACAGATGGACGACCCAGATCAGAAGCGGGCGCTGCCCTGCGATACCTTGCATGCGCCTCTCCTCAAACGTCTTTCCGCGCTTCGCGGATGTTCCAGATCATGATCGGAACGACCATCACCATGATCACGATGGCAATCGTCGCCGAACGGCCGAAGTCCAGCCCGCGAAACATCCAGTCGAACATGTAGTTGGCCAGAACCTGACTGCCCCATTGGCCGTTGGTCATGGCCAGCACGATGTCAAAGACCTTGAGCACCAAAATTGTGATCGTCGTCCAGACCACCGCAATCGTGCCCCAGATCTGCGGCACCTTGATCTTCATGAAGATCTGCAAGGGATTGGCACCGTCGAGAACCGCGGCCTCCACCGTCTCTTCCGGAATGCCACGCAGCGCAGCCGACAGGATCACCATGGCAAAGCCGGTCTGGATCCAGATCAGGATGACCATCAGGAAGAAGTTGTTCCAGAAAGGGAGCGTGATCCAGGCCTGCGGTTCGCCGCCCAGCGCAACGACAATCGCATTCAGCAACCCGATCTGTTCGATGTTCTCGCCCCGGATGTCATAGACGAATTTCCAGATCACGGACGCACCGACAAACGAGATCGCCATGGGCATGAAGATCAGCGACTTGGCGATGTTGCCCCAGGAAATCCGGTCCGTCAGAGCCGCTGCAATCAGGCCGAAGAAGGTTGACGCAGCCGGCACAACGAACAACCAGAGCAGGTTGTTGCGCAGGCTCTCGCGAAAGCCGGCATCGGAAAAGAGCCAGCTGTAGTTCGCGGTTCCGACGTAACTCTGTCCGGATGGCCCGTAGAAGGACAGGATCACGGAGTTGATCACCGGATAGATCAGATAGAGCGTCAGGAGCGCTATGGCAGGACCAAGAAACAGCCAGGGCCGAATGCTGTTGGCACGCAAGATGTTGCGCCCCGCATTCTGCCCTTTGGCCGGGAAGATCCCGTCCAGAAATTTGTTTGTTCCCCAGAAGTACAAGACACAGGCACCGACACCTGCCGCCATGGATACGAGCGCCAGCAACAGCTGCTCCATGGGATCCCTCCCTAAAGGTCCCGAAAGGTCCGGGACGGCCGCGCTTTTGGATCGTGGCCATCCCGTCGTTCCATCTTACTTGATTGCGTCCCAGCTCGCCTGGATTTCCGTGCCGACCTGATCGGCCGGCTTGCCGCCGACAAAGTCGACCATTCCAGTCCAGAAGGAGCCGGCGCCAACAGCACCAGGCATCAGATCAGATCCGTCGAAGCGGAAAGTCGTTGCGCCGAGCAGGATCTCACCAAGACCCTTCAGCGTGTCATCCGCATAGGCATCCACGTTGACACCCTTGTGTGGTGTCAGGAAACCGGATTGCGCCATCCAGACTTCGTGGGCGATTGGCGACTTCAAGAACTCAATCAGCGCACGGCCTTCCGGCGTATCGTTCGTCAACGCAAAGACGGTACCGGCGCCCAGGACTGGAGCTCCCAAATCCTTGCCTTCATAGGCCGGGAAGTAGAAGAAGTCCGCGTCGACGCCCATTTCGGTGCCTTCCGGGAAGAACGATGGAATGAACGAAGCCTGGCGATGCATGTAACAGGCGGGCGGCGAAGAGAAGAGACCCTTCGGGCTGTCGCGGAAATCAGATGCTGCGACGGCACCAGGCGTATCGACGAACTTTTCGTTGTTCGCAAACCATCCGAACTCCTCGATCGCGTCAACAACCTTCGGGTCGTTGAACGGGATCTCATTGCGGACCCACTGGTCATAGACTTCCGGCGGCTGGGTGCGAAGCATCATGTCCTCGACCCAGTCCGTCGCGGGCCAGCCGGTCGCTCCACCAGACCCAAGCCCGATGCACCATGGTGTGCCGCCATCAGCAACAATCTGCTCTGTCAGCGCCTTCAGTTCTTCCATTGTCTGCGGCACGTCATAGCCTGCATCCTCGAAGTTGTCCGGGCTGTACCAGACCAGCGATTTCACATCGACCTTGTAGAAAAAACCGAAAAGCTCTTCCTTTCCGTCTTTGCCCTTGAAGGTCCCCAGATCAACCCAGGACTGGCCTGCGGCATAGTTGTCGCGCACCCAATCGGCGGTGTCAGAACCAAGCGGCGCCAGAAATCCTTTGCCTGCGAGATCGGAGGCTAGACCCGGCTGGGGGAAGATCGAAACATCAGGCGCGGAGCCTGCCTGCGTATCGATCACAATCTGCTGTTCGAAACTGTCCGAGCCCGAATATTGAACATCGATCCCAGTGGCCTCTTCGAAATAAGCCATCGTATTTTCAACAAGATCCTTGTCCGGGCCAAGCCACGGACCAAACACGGTCACCGTCTTGCCTGAAAGATCATTCGTCTTCAGCGCTTCATAGCTCTCCCAGTTAAAGCGCGGGTCTTCACCCGGCCTGAACACAAGGTCCGCCTGAGCTGACATGCTTGTCAGCCCGACTGCGAACGCTGCCACAGCCGTATAAGTCCCAAAACGCAAAGTCATCACGATCCTCCCAGATCCAGGCAGGCACACCTCCGCGCACCTAAAAAGTAGAGCAATCTGAAGTGGTTGTATTTTCCTCCAAAACACCCATCCAAACCGCTTTGAATTACGCTTCAACATGTCCCCGTGCCACGTTCTTGTCAAGAAAGCCATTGTGGCACAAACTTGACATTTATCTTCGCATCTCAACATGCCAAAAGAAACCAAAGCGATTTGGATTTGGAGCAAGCCGGTTGAACTTGAAGGAATTGTCCCAGGCGCTGGAGTTGTCTCAGACAACGGTCAGCCGCGCCTTGAACGGCTATCCGGAAGTGAGCGCCGAGACACGCAGCCGCGTTGAGGAAATGGCCCGCAAGCTTGGCTACGCTCCCAATCAGCAAGCCAGGCGCCTCGCTACCGGGCGTTCCATGTCCATTGGCCACGTTATCCCGCGCTCCCTGCATGAGATGATGAACCCGGTTTTCATGGAGTTCATCGCCGGAGCCGGAGAGACCTACTCACGACATGGCTATGACATGATCATCTCGGTCGTCGAGGATCATAACGTCGAAGCCGCCTATCGAGAGATCGCCTCTAGGAAAAAGACAGATGCCGTCATGGTGCACGGGCCTCGCTCAAGGGACGAGCGCCCCGCTCTCCTGAGGGAGCTCGGCCTTCCCTTCCTGATCCACGGCCGCGTGCCCGGACTGGAACATGAGACATCCTGGATCGACGTCAACAACGGGCGTGCATTCGAGCGGGCGACCAATCTGTTGCTAGATCTAGGTCATCGGCGGATTGCTCTTTTGAATGGCCTTGAGGACATGGATTTTGCTGCGCGGCGACGCGGTGGGTTCGACAAGGCCCATCACGACCGAGGCCTTCAGACCACCCCTGAGCTTTTGCGCGCAGCCGACATGACCGAACCCTATGGCGCTGACAGCGCGCTTGAAATGCTCAAGTCACCCGAGCCGCCAACAGCCTTTATGGTTTCAAGCATGATCACGGCGATTGGCGTCGCGCGCGCCATTGGCCTTTGCGGCCTGAAGATTGGTCGTGACATCTCCGTCATTACCCATGACGACGCCCTGTCGTTTCTACCCAACTGCGGCGACGTTCCGATTTTCACCTGCACCCGCTCATCAGTCCGGGACGCAGGAAGCCGCGCGGCCCAACTCTTGATCGAAAAGATCCTGCCCAACCCCGACACCATCGTCAGCGAACACCTGGAAGCAGAGCTGATCATCGGTCAGTCGACAGGGCCTCTGCCAACGCAATCCTGACCGCGGCGCCGCTCTCCTAGGAGCGCAACACTGCTGCGGATTTCAAGCCCTAGAGGCTCGATGACACCATCTTGGCGGGATCCACGACGGCATCAAACTCTTCTGCAGTGACATAGCCAAGTTCGAGGCAGACCTCCTTGAGGGTCTTGTTCTGCTCGAAAGCCTGATGCGCGACTTCACTTGCCTTGTCGTAGCCGATGACCGGGCTGAGTGCTGTCACCAGCATGAGTGACCGCTCGAGATAGGCGGCGAGCTGGTCTTCATTCGCCACCAAGTCCTCAACAAGGAAGTCGGCGAAATTGCGGGCCCCGTCGGCCATGATCCGACCGGACTGCAGAACTGCATTTATCATCACCGGCTTGTAGACATTCATCTCAAGGTGCCCGCCGCTACTGGCGAGCCCAACGGTCACATCATTGGCCATGGCCTGGATTGCCAGCATCGCCAGCGCCTCGCATTGGGTCGGGTTCACCTTGCCCGGCATGATGGACGAACCTGGCTCATTGGCCGGCAGTGTCAGCTCATTCAGGCCGCAGCGAGGTCCACAGGCCAAAAGCCGAATATCATTCGCAATCTTATAAAGAGAGCTTGCCAGAGACTTCATGGCACCAGACAGCATGACGAGCGCATTGTGCGCGCCCTGCACGGCGAACTTGTTCGGCGCCGTCACGAACGGCAGACCAGTCAACTGCGTGATTTCGGCAGCCGCTTTTTCTGCAAACTCCGGATGCGTGTTGATGCCGGTGCCCACAGCTGTGCCACCAAGTGCCAGCTTGAAGACATCGCCCAACGCAAATTCGAGGCGCGCCATATCCTCATCGAGCATGTGCACGTAGCCGGAGAATTCCTGACCAAGCGTCAAGGGCGTTGCGTCCTGCAGATGGGTTCTGCCGATTTTTATGATCCGGCTCCATACGTCGGCCTTTACCTGCAACTTATCCCGCAGATAGCGAACATCCGGCAAAAGCCGCTGCGACGTCACGATTGCAGCAGCCATATGCATGGCCGTCGGATAGGTGTCATTGGAGGACTGGGACATGTTGACGTGATCATTTGGGTGCACCGGGGTCTTCGAACCCAGCACCCCGCCCGACAACTCGATCCCGCGGTTCGAGATCACCTCGTTGACATTCATGTTTGTCTGCGTGCCGCTGCCCGTCATCCAGACATGCAAGGGAAAATGGTTATCGAGATCGCCGTTGGCGATCTCATCCGCAACGGCGCAGATGAGACTGGCAAGCTCTGGATCCAGCAGGCCAAGGTCCCGGTTGGTCAGCGCCGCGGCCTTCTTCAAGATCCCATAAGCGTGAATGAGTTCCATCGGCACGACATCCGTGCCGATGGAAAAATACTTTAGCGATCTTTGTGTCTGAGCACCCCAATAGCGATCGTCAGCGACTTCAATCGGGCCGATACTATCAGTTTCAAGACGCATGAATTGCTCTAGTCTTCACTCGTATCTTGGTGGCACATGCCGCAGTCTCAGCCTTAGGGCTCAGACAACGGACATGTGATTGTTCGGTCCAAGTAGCTGACATAAATGAAGAGCTCTGCAAGGGCGGTCAGAGTAGAAGCAACAGAACCGCCATATATTTTCCTCTCCCTCAGATCCAAGTGGCTCAGACCTGCGACAGACGGCAGCTGCTGAAGACATCCTCAAGCGCTTGCTTTGCAGCCATACGATGCCGCCGCGTCAAATCGGCAGCAGCCGCGCCATCCCCTGTGAGAATGGCAGCCAACACATCGCGATGTTGTTGGACATTGCCAATAGGTGCCTTCAACATGCGCAACAATACCATCCGGCCGCGATGCACCTGGTCAAGAAGGCATCCGGTGAAATGTGTCAGCCGTTGATTTCCGCTCAAACTGAGCAGCTTGCGATGAAACCTGTCATCGGCATCCACCCAGGCATCGAGATCGTGCGCGCGCTGTGCACCTTCCATCTCGCCAATCAGAGCCTCCAACTCCTCGAGCGCTGCTGCATTGATCTTGTCACTGGTCAGCTTCGCAAGCGCGCAGGGCTCGAGCGCAATCAGAAGATCGTAGATTTCCGAAAGGTCCTCAAGAGATAGCGCCAAAACCTTTGCGCCTCTCCTCGGTACAAGCTCGACCAGGCCATCGGCCTCAAGACGGATCAGAGCCTCTCGAACCGGCGTCCGGCTCATTCCCAAACGCTCGGCTATATCCGGCTCGGGGGCCTGGAAACCTGGTGGCAGTTTGCTGAAAAGAATATCCTCCTTGAGGCGATCGTAAGCCCTGTCGACCCGTGTCGATTTCGATTTGACTGCCATAGGCAATGCGGTCCCAAAACTTCTGTAATAACAACGAATATATTGTCAGGTTAAATCTACAAACTGACCCTTTTGAGGCGCCCTATACTTAACCGTCCAAGCGCAAGTGTTTTGACCGGAATTTGGTTAGCCACTGTTAAAAATATCAATCAGATTTTACACAAGATACAAATTGTCGTTGGGAATTCTCAATATTTTCGACAAAAACGGTTACCGAGTGATCACATCTACCTTAAATTGTATATTTATTGCTCAGGACACCCCGCAGCAATGCAGTCGGAAGAATTGCTCGGCATTCCAGGACCTTCGTTCTTGGGTGTCATTCAATGGACAGATCTCTGGAAATTGAAAATAGTCACGCTGTAGTTTTTAAATTGAACTGAGATTTATTGACGTTTTTCTAACTAACAAATCCATCGATTGCACAAATTATTATTGTATTTGTATTTTCGGCCGAAACTGATCTTCCCAGGAGAAAATCATGTTTGCCGTCTTGTCCAGCATCGCAACCGAGTATCATGTTCTGTCGCTGGCCGCAGCGAGCGTGCTCGGCTTCGCTGGCTGCCTTTTCACGATCAAGCTCTATGGCCGCGTCAACAGCGAGACAGGAGCCCGGCGGCGTCTGTGCCTGTTCCTGGCCAGCATCGCCTGCGCCAGCTCCATTTGGGGCACTCATTTCATTACCATGATCGGACATGAGCCCGCGGTTGAGCACACCTTCGACGTCAAGCTCACAATTCTCTCGTTCATTGTCGCCTTTATGATGTCCGGCATCGGGCTCTTTTTGGCGACATTGCGCAGCCTTCCCCTCCTCATCGAGCTTGGCGGCCTGGTCGTCGGACTTGGCATCGCGGCGATGCACTTCACTGGCATGGCGGCTATCATCATGCCGGGCGTCAAGTCATGGGACCCCGGCCTGATTGCAACTTCGGTTGTCCTTGGCAGCCTGTTCGGCGCTCTTGCTCTGAACAGATTTGCAAGACCCGGCTCCCGCTACCGCGACGTTGCGGCAAGCTTCTGCCTGATGGCGGCAATCCTGTGCGTCCATTTTATCGGTATGACATCGGTCACCGTCATACCCGTCAGTGGCGTGGAACTCGAGCCCGCCGCGCTGGACAAATACACGCTTCTTGCAACGGTCGTGCTCGCACTTGTCGTGTTGATGCTCGTTGTCGCTGCTGGTTACGCAATCGATGCGCAGGGGACGCGGGCCGCCGCGGAAAAGTATCGTTACCTTGCGCTGCACGACCCGATAACAGGCCTGCCCAACCGTCAGTATCTTAGCCAAATGATCTCTTCGCGGTTGGCGGAGATGGAAGAAAGCAGCAATCAGGCCGCTGTCCTGTTCATCAGCCTTGATCAGTTCAAAGCGATCAACGACCTGCATGGCTATGGCGCTGGAGACGAAGTTCTGTCTGCCGTCTCCGCAAATATTCTTGGCAATCTCGCAGAAGACGAGCTCCTTGCACGTTTCAACGGCGACGAGTTCGTCGCCTTCAAGGGCAATGTGCCGAACCTCAACGCAGCCATGCTCTTTGCCTACAAGATCCGCGAGATCATTCTGCAGCCCATCCACTGGAACAACTACACTCTCAACCTGCATGCCAGCATTGGCATCGCCATGTTCCCCGATGACAGCACCGATCTCGACACCCTGGTTCTAAGGGCAGCGCTTGCGGCCAAACGCGCCAAGCGGATCGGCGGCCACCAGATCAAGACTTACGTGGAAGGCATGGAAGAAGCCAATCGTCGACAAGCCGTCATCGCTGCCGATCTCAAGTCGGCGGTTTCTGACGGTCAACTCCGGCTTTACGTCCAACCTCAAAATGACGCCCGTACTATGGAGCTTATCGGCTATGAGGCGCTTCTCCGCTGGGAGCACCCCGAAAAGGGCCTCATCGGCGCAGCGGACTTTATCCCGATTGCAGAGCGCACAGGCCAGATCCTGGACATCGGGCAATGGGTTCTGGAAGCAGCCTGTCAGCGTGCCATTTCCTGGGATCGCAGCATACCGGTCTCGGTCAATGCATCCCCGTTGCAGCTGTCGCGAAGCAATTACCCGGCGATTGTGTCCCAGATCCTCATCGAAACCGGTCTACCCGCAGAACGTCTCGAGATCGAATTGACGGAGAGCAGCATCATAGAGGATCATGACCGTGTACTGGATGCGATAAACGCCCTGAGGGACATGGGAGTTCGGGTTTCCATGGATGACTTCGGCACCGGGTACTCGTCGCTCAATACGTTGCAGAACTTCCCCTTCGACAAGATCAAGGTGGACCGTGTCTTCACGCAATCCATCGAAACCGATCCGCGATCTCGCGCCATCATCCGCTCGGCGGTGCTCCTCGGTCACAGCTTCAAGATTCCGGTTCTGGCGGAAGGCGTCGAAAACAAAATTCAGCTCGACTTCCTGACTGAGGCCGGCTGCGCCCAGGTGCAGGGCTTTCTTTTCGGCCGTCCCATGCCCGCAAGCGATGTCCCGTCAAATAGCGAACAAGCGCTCCTGACCGAGGAGCTGAGAACCAGTCTGGCAGAAACACGTCAAACCGGGCGAGACAAACAGCGAGTCGCGTCCTAGTTTCGCCACCCGATTTCACTGCAAACAAAAAAGAGCCCCGCACTGCGGAGCCCTCTTCGATTTGATATGACCCAGCGCCCGTTAGTGCGAGGCAGGCGTCACCATGGCGGTGATGGTGTCCTGAACTGTCAGGATACCAACCGGCGTTCCCGACGCATCGACAACATTCGCCTTGCTCTCTCCAGAATCAGCAAAGCTCTTGGCAGCCTCTTCCAGCATGACGCCGGTCGGAATGGTCAATCCGCCTTCGAGCTTGTTGTCGCGATCCATGACGGTGTCGACAATAATGACCCGCCCACGGTTCACTTCCTTGACGAAGCTCGAAATATACTCATCCGCCGGGTTCAGAACGATGTCCTGACCGGTTCCTTGCTGAATGACCGCACCGTCGCGCAGGATCGCAATGTGATCTCCCAGGCGCAATGCTTCATCCAAATCGTGGGTAATGAAGACGATCGTCTTTTGGAGCTCTTCCTGAAGGTCAAGCAAGACCGACTGCATATCCATACGGATCAGAGGATCAAGCGCCGAGAACGCCTCATCCATCAACAGAATGTCCGCATCATTCGTCAGGGCGCGCGCAAGGCCAACACGCTGCTGCATGCCACCGGACAGCTGGTTCGGATAGTAATCCTCGAAGCCTTCAAGTCCAACTCGGGCGATCCAGCGTGCCGCACGTTCTTCCGCTTCCTTGGCACCAACGCCCTGGATCTCGAGACCATAGACGGTGTTCTTCATCACCGTCCGATGTGGCAGAAGCGCGAACTTCTGGAACACCATCGCAGTCTTGTGCCGGCGGAACTCGCGCAGCTCGCTTGAAGACATCTTGCAAACGTCCTCGTCGCCATAGAGCACCTCGCCGTCCGTGGGATCGATCAGGCGGTTGATGTGCCGGATCAAGGTCGACTTTCCCGACCCCGAAAGACCCATCACCACCTGGATCTTGCCGCCAGGCATGGAGATGTTGATGTTGTTCAGACCAAGAACGTGATTGAAACTCTCGTTCAACTCGGTCTTGGACATACCCGCCTTGACCTTTTCGACCATCGTCGCCCCATCGGGCCCGAAGATCTTGTAAAGGTTGCGGATTTCAATACCAGTTGCCTCAGCCATGCACAACCTCCGAATGTTTCTGAAGGCGTTTGCCATAAGCTTGGGTCGCACGGTCGAAGATGATCGCGATGGCAACGATAGCCAGTCCGTTCATGACGCCCATGGTGAAATACTGGTTGTTGATCGCCTGAAGAACCGGTTGTCCGAGGCCTTTGACGCCGATCATGGAGGCAACCACGACCATGGCGAGCGACATCATGATGCACTGGTTGATCCCCGCCATGATCGTCGGCAGAGCCAGCGGCAACTGAACATTCGTCAGTTTCTGCCAGGCAGAGGAGCCGAAGGCATCCGCCGCTTCCAGAACATCGGTATCAACAAGGCGAATACCCAGGTTGGTCAATCGGATCATCGGAGGGATCGCATAGATCACAACAGCGATAACGCCGGGGACCTTGCCAAGTCCGAAGATCATGACCACCGGAATCAGATAGACGAAGCTCGGCATAGTCTGCATCAGGTCGAGCACCGGATTGACAAATGCCTGAACACGATCGGAGCGCGCCATCAAAATACCAATGGGAATGCCGCACACAATCGCAACCAGTGTACAGACGGCAACCATGGCAATGGTGCGCATGGTGTCTTCCCACATACCGAAATACCCGATCAGCAAAAGCGCGACCATCGATCCGACAGTGATCTTGACGCTGCGGCTCATCAGAAAGACGATCGCCAGCAGGGCAAGCAGGACAAGCGGCCAGGGTGACGTGATCAGCAAACTTTCAAGCGCGACCAGAAAGGTCTTGAGAGGCTCGAAGATGCTTTCCAGCGTTTCGCCATAGGCACGTGTGAATTCTTTGAAACTACCATCCACGGCCAATCGCAAGTCGCGAAGGTCGCGGCGGCCAAGGGATGGAAACTCGACCCAGTCCATGTTCGTTTTCCTGGTATCCTGGAGGTTCCTGATGGGAGCCCGCGAAAAACGCGGGCTCCGGGCTATTTGAAGAGCGTATTTTCAAAATAGCTTCTTAGAGGGCAGACTTGACTTTCTCTGCGACCTCAGGAGAAACCCACTTTTCCCAAACGTCGGAGTGGTTTTCCAGGAAGTAGAAGGCACCATCTTCGTTGGTTGCCTGGTTGTCGGTCATCCATGCCAGAACCTGACCGGCTGTACGGTTGTCCCAGCTGCGACCCTTGACGTATTCCATAGCAACGCCAGCCTTCTCAGCAAAGTCATCCGTTACGACGGTAAAGACTTCTGACTTAGACCAAGCATTCTTCTTCGGTTCGGCACACTCGGCAACCGCCGTGCAGCTATCCCACTCAGCCTTGTCATGTTCAACTTCGAAATCCAGTAGAGTCATGTCGTACTTGCCGAGGATCGCAGTCGGCGCCCAGTAATATCCGAGCCAACCTTCTTTGCGTTCAAATGCGCGTGCGATCGAGCCGTCTAGACCCGCTGCAGAACCCGTGTCGACCAGTTCGAAACCGGCTTCTTCACCGCCATTAGCCTTGAATAGGTTGCCAGTCGTAATCTGACAGTTCCAGCCCGACGGGCAGTTGAAGAATGCGCCCTTGGATGTGTCCTCTGCACCAGGGAACAGTTCAGGATGCTCCAGCGCTTGCGCGACGGTCGAGATTTTGTGCTCTTCAGCAATGTAGGTCGGAATCCACCAACCTTCGACACCACCCTCATTGAGGATCTCGCCTCCGATGATCAAATCGCCTGCAGCGACAGCCTTGTCGAGCGGCTCGCGCACAGCGTTAATCCAGAGTTCCGGCGCCATGTCAGGCTCGGACTTGTCGTTCATGGACGTAAAGGTCGGCATGGTGTCGCCGCTGACCAGCTCAACTTCGCAACCGTAACCTTCTTCAAGAATGATTTTGTCGATGTGCGCGATGGCACCGGCAGACGCCCAGTTCATTTCAGCGACGGTTACGGTACCGCATTCTTCAGCAGCCATTGCTGAAGACGCGCCCATGCAAAGGGTCGCGGCGGCGACCGATACAAACAACTTTTTCATGTGATTACTCCACTGCAGTCTGTCTGTTAGGTGATGGAAGAAAAGACGACGCGAAAACACTCGAAGAGTAGTTTTCAGCATCAGAAATCATTTTCGCAGATTTGGTAGCAAAGCGGCCAGTCACGCGGAGATCCACAAACTGTTTTCGATATTCAGTTTTGGAAACAATTCGACGCATTATTCCACTTCTATCTGACACTAATCCTGCGCATCCCTGTAGGCAAAGCCTCAGGAACGGAGAAATATTTTCTCGCTTCAAACAGGATCTGATCGAGAGCTACTTTACACTATGAACCTCGAGACACAACAGCCGGAGGCCATATTCAAGCCCTCTTGCAAGGATCATTCAATTGACGGCTCATTTGCGACAGCTTCCTGCGCGAAGGCGTCATTTTTATGCCTTTAATATGCCGACAAGTGATTCTTGTGATGGCAAATCAGAAATACTTTCGAGAATAATATCGCAAATTCGACAAGCGTCCGATCAACGTCAACTCACATCTTGAGCGCGCACTTTCCGGCATGCGCGCAACTTTTCCGCGCGACGTAGAGAAAGATCTCATGCCCGCTCGCCCTCGACGCGAATAAATGCAAAGTAAAAGACACCCGTTCCAGCCAAAAAAACGAGACCCAATGCCTTCCTGCTCTCATCTTGCCTGTCGCTTCAGCTATCCGAACCAAGCCCGCACATTCTATTGCGATCTCCTCGAGTTCAAAAAGTTAGGCGATATCAGCGGAGTTTTCGGGTCATGAGCGCCCAAGGATCACATAGCATTCTGCCGCTTGTGGCCAGAGCCCCTGCCAAAGAATTGCAAGACTGGCTCGAAGCGCTGAACAAAGTCCTCGCCTCTGACACGCAGGTCAAACTGCTTGGCGACCTTACGCCTGAAGAAAGAAAGGCCGCCGAAGTCGCAATTGTCGCCAATCCGGATCCTGCCGAGCTTTTGAACCTACCCAGCCTGAAATGGGTTCACAGCCTTTGGGCAGGTGTTGAGCGCCTGACCAGCGAGCTTCCCAAGGATGGACCTGCCATTGTCCGCATGGTCGATCCGCAGATGGCCGAAACAATGTCCGAGGCGGTGCTCACCTGGACGCTGTATCTCCACCGCGACATGCCACGCTATGCCCGTCAGCAAGCCGGGAAGGTCTGGCAGGAACACACGCTCAAGCTGCCGTCGGAACGAACGGTGACGATCCTGGGTCTCGGCAAACTGGGCAAGACCGCCGCGCTGCGCCTGAAAGCCAATGGCTTCAACGTCTGCGGCTGGAGCCGAAGCCCGAAACAGATCGACGGCATCGAGACACATGCCGGTGCCGAGGGTTTCAAGACAGCCTTCAGCAAGGCCGACATCGCGGTGCTGCTGATGCCTCTGACACCGGACACAAAAGGCATGATGGATGCTGCTGCGCTGGCGTCGATGCCGGCTGGCGCAAGCCTCATCAACTTTGCGAGGGGGCCGATCATTGACGACGAGGCCCTGCTCGCCGCTTTGGACAACGGGCATATCGATCATGCAGTGCTTGATGTTTTTGCGACCGAGCCTTTGCCTAAAGACCACCGATATTGGGATCATCCCGCAGTCACCGTCCTGCCGCACATTTCAGCCCCGACCATCCAGTCGACGGCGTCCAGAATCGTGGCCGGAAACATCGCCGAATATATGAAGAGCGGCACAATACCCGAAAGCGTCGATCGCAGCCGGGGATACTGAACGGAAACACGCAAGCCAGAGCCACGGTTGTCGCGGCTCTGTCAAACAGTCTGTCTATGACATCGCCGAGGCCGCGATTACACGGCCATCTTCACTGACAGGCTGACATTATGACCGATCTTCCCATTCTCGGCGCCGCGCTGAACCTGACCTCCTTCAACACCCTTCGTGATCTGATGCTGGAAAAGCCGCGCGACCTCGAGCTGCAGGACTTTGTTGACGCGAATGTTTTGAACGGCGACTGGGCCGCGGTCGTTGAGCGGGCCAAGACGGTTCTCGACGGCCATGAAGGCCGCCTCGGCATTCATGGCCCATTCTGGGGATTCACGGTCAACACAAATGATCCGGACGTTCGGGAAATCGTCAAACGCCGCCTCGCCCAGGGCCTCGATGTCTGCGAAGCACTAGGAGCGACCCATATGGTCGTGCACAGCCCCTTCTCCACCTGGGACTACAACAACCTCGACAATTACGACGGCGGCCGCGACCGCATGATCGAGCTCTGCCACCTGTCCATGGCCGATGCCGTGAAACGCGCTGAAGATATTGGCTGCGAGCTGGTCATCGAGAACATCGAGGACAAGGATCCCCATGACCGGGTGAAGCTCGCCGACAGCTTCAACTCCAAAGCCATCGCCGTCTCGATCGACACCGGCCATGCCCATTATGCCCATGGCAGCACCGGCGCTCCGCCCGTCGACTATTACGTCAAGGCTGCCGGCAACCGTCTCCGTCACATTCACCTACAGGACGCGGACGGCTACGCCGACCGGCACTGGACCCTGGGCGAAGGCACCATCCGCTGGCCCGCCGTCTTCGCAGCGCTTGGCAAACTCGACAGCCAGCCCCGGCTGATCATCGAACTGCGCGACCATTCCGGCCTCCCGGCCTCCATTGCGAATATGAAGGCAATGGGTCTAGGGCAGTAAAGTCAGCCTTCCTAGCCAAACATTGCGCAAAAGGGTGTCTGCAAAAATAAAACGTCAGTGTGATAGGGGTTAAAATGGCGTCTGGTTGAAAACGGGGCATTTTCGGATGAGTAGCGAGATACAAATTTCTGACAATGAAAGCTTCCGCCCTCGCTTTGACAACATCGACAAGGATTTCGACCGCTTGTTGGAACTGATGTCGGAGCTCCTTCATCAGCAACGTCTTAAAAAGCCAAGGGGTAAGTCCCTTATGGACGAATATGGCGGGGAAGCCGTTAAGCAGCTGATCTCCGCCTATTTTTCCCAGGGCCTCTATGAGGCGATTGAGCAACATTACACATATGATGAGGTGAGCTTTGCCCCACCCGGCGATGACATACTCAATGCCCTAGATCGGTTGATTTCATGCGATCAAGGCCAACGCGTCATCCGAATTTTGCGAAATTATCTGGCGAACCTCAAAAACACCTATTGGTGGTACGTCCAAAAGCGCGACCAAGGCTTCAAACACGAGCCGAATTGGCTTGAGAGTGAAGAACATCAACAGCGCGCATATCAAGAGTTGATCGGCAAAATTGAGGGTAAAAAATCGATCTTGCTAAACGTGATGGATCAAGCCCAAGAGTTATTCCTGAAAGCCAATGCCAGCCAACAGCAATTGGCCCGCCTTGCCGCCGAACGTGCTGAGATTCAAGCTGAAAAGCGCGTTTCCTCTGCAGGCAAACCCGATCCACGTAAAATGGATCAGGATGTTTTTTGGGAGGTGGTCGGCACTCCTACGGAAGGCGGCATCTCGGAACACATCGAAATGGTCGTAGACCGGTTGGCCCGTTTCAAAGCAACTGAGATCAGAGCATTCTACGCTCTCTTGCATGAAATCGTGACTTCTTCCTATCGCAGCGATCTTTGGGCCCTGGCGTATCTCCTAAACGAGGGGTGTTCGGACGATGACTTTGCAGCTTTCCAATATGGACTGATGCTCCAAGGTCGCCAGATCTTTGAAACTGTATTAGCAGAGCCTGACAGTTTCCCATGTGCCGACATAAAGGTTGGTAGTGGATTGCAGCTTCAGGACGTCCCATTTATCGCCTACGAAATGCGCACGGGTAAAGCCATGAAGCGCAAGAACTTCAAAGCAACAAAACTCCAAGGTCCGGATTGGGCCGAGCAGGACTATGCGGCACACTTGCCTAAAGTGGCAGCGGCTCTTGGCTATGACTGATAGCGAGAGACGTGCATGCGAGCATCAGCTTCTTGTCGGACGGTCTGGCCAAAATATGTGATCTCAATACCGAAGCACATTTTACAAATGCACCGCCACTTGATTGTCTTTTCCATTCTAGCCAGCACACAAATGATCGCTTGGGGAGTCGTCGGCTTCCTGGCGGTTGTCGCCACGCAAGTTGGCGAAGATCTGGGTGTGGCGCTCCCAGTCGTATTCTTGGGAACATCGGTGATGTTTGTCGCCATGGGACTTGCGTCTCCCTTTGCAGGAAGAGGGTTCGCGAAGTTTGGCGCACGACGGGTCATGGCTTTGGGTGCTGCCCTGATCGGCGCAGGTTTCTGCGTCATCGCCAGCGCGCCATCAGAGATGTTCTTTCTATTCGGCTGGGCTCTGACCGGCATCGCGGGCTCAATGTTCCTGACAACCGCCGCTTATGTCTATCTAGCCGACCATAGCGATGACCGAGCAAGAAGCATGATCGGCACGCTCATGCTTGTCACAGGCCTTGCAGGGAGCGTGTTCTGGCCAATTACAGCCTTTCTGGATCAAATGATCGGCTGGCGTGGCGCGGCATTCGTCTACGCAGGGGTGATGGCACTGCTGATATGCCCTCTTGTTTTCTTCTGCTTGCCGGAAACGCAGGCCGACGATACGTCAGCGCCCTCCAAAGGCCGCGCGGTGAGCGCAACCGACCCAACGTTTCTGCTGATCGTGCTTACCATCGTGCTCAACGGCTTCGTGACGTTCGGGATCGAAACCGTCGGCATCGAGTTGCTGCGTGCAATGGGGACCGAGCTTTCCCTGGCTGTCGGCATTGCATCGCTTCTCGGCTTCTTCAAAGTCAGCGGAAGAGTTATCGACTTGCTCGGAGGAAAGAAATGGGATGGCCTTTCCACCGCGCGGGTCTCCGGGGCAACGATCCCCCTGGGGCTTATAGCCCTCGCCTTGGGCGGGATTGGCTTTTGGCCGCTCGCAAGCTTTCTGTGCCTTTTTGGAGTTGGCAGCGGGGCTTTTGCCGTGGCCCGAGCGACCATGCCATTGGTGTTTTACAAAAAGTCAGACTATGCCGCAGCCATGGCAACCATCGCACTGCCGATGAACTTGATCAATGCCTTCGCGCCCCCCGCCTTGGCGACATTATTGGTCGAAAGTGGCCCCTATGCGGTGCTGGGTCTGCTCACCGGAATCAGTTCCTTGTCCTTTGTCGTGCTTCTCAACCTCAAAAAAAGCGGAAATAACGAGGGTGCTTAGCACTCAAGTTTCACCGCAGCTGCGTAACCTCTGATCCCGCGCTTTGATCCGGTTTCAACTGGTGACGGAGATGATAGAGCAGGGCGAGAACCGCGAGGCTTAACCCGAAGATGGCAACGCCGTGCCAGCCTGCCGCTTCTTGAGGATGCCGGGCCGGTTCCCTTTGTCCTTCATCATCGCGCAGACCAGGTCGAGCCGCCCACCCGCGCGTTCATCGACCTGGCGATAAAGTTCCGAGGAGACATCCGCGAGAAAATGAAACTCTGCGAATAGGCCCGCGCTCCCACCCTAGCCCAAACAGCTGCGGCCTCGACTATCTGCAAATCAGGCTTGCTGAACTTCCTTCACCGCAAGCTCGGCCATCTTAAGGATAGCTTCGCGGGAGTCGGCCACCGCGATGAAGCGGGCGTTGTGGCAGAACTTCGCGCCCTTGACGCCGCACGCCTCTTCCAGAGTCGAATCCGTCAGACCCGCCCATGCAGCAGGCAGATCCGCCCGTTGATCAAAGGTATCACTCGACAGTTTGATGCCGTTCAGCGCCCAGTCATCGCCGCGCGGATTGACCATGAAGAGAATGTGGTTGGCCTCCGCCTTATCCAAAGCGGAGCGAAATGGCATGCCCATTGGCAGCTCGAGGATCGGTGACGTGCCAGCCTTTGCAATAGCATCCAGCACAATGGTCTGAGCACGATACTTCGCAGCAAGGTTGCCGATAAACGCTTCGACAAAGCTGCGGGCAATTGGCAGAGCTGCAAAAAACCCATCATCATCCGCTGTCGGCGACGCATCATCAAAGACCGGTTTCAGGCTGCCCAGAAGCGACGGCAATGTCAGGGCGGACAACGGACCGGCCACGGACGGATCCATCGCGCCATTGTCCAGAAGGTCGATCGGCAGCACGAATTTTTCGTCAAACGAGCCATGAATCTCCTCAATGTCCTGCTCGGGTACATCCATCGCCGCCAGATAGGCACGACCATAGTGTTTCCAGATCAGGCCGAAGGAGCTGAAAGGCTGCTCGTCCTCACGCAGCGGGCCAGGCCTCTGGTGATGATCAAAGATCTGCGCTTCCGCATCATAGGCCCCGCCGACATCATAGATAATCTTGTCCGCAGCTGGTGTAATCCACTGCCGGTCCCGCGTCCGCGTCAGCTTCGCATCGGGATAGAGCCTTGTCAGCACGACCGAAGACAGCATTTCGTCCGCGTGAAAACCGCCCGAATGGGTAACAAGGTGGGAGATGGTCATGTGGCGCGGCTCCAGGCGGGCTTTCGGGTCAAAAGGCGATCAGGCAGTCGATTGCGTGAGAATTCACGGGCCTTTTCACAGCGAATGGCCGGCAGATCAACATCTCTGTTCAAGTTAAGTTAAGACCCGCGCCCTTTGACCACCCTCTAAACGCGAAAAGGCCGGATCGCTCCGGCCTTTCCTTTTGAATTTGTCCATTGTGACCGACGTCAGCCTAGCCGGCGTTCATCGCCCCCCAAGCCAGCTTAGCTGGCGTTCATGGCCCCCAAGCCAGCTCAGCTGGCGTTCATGGCCCAAGGCCCGTGGTAGCCGGATCCGTCCTTGTCGGTGCGCTCAAAACCATGAGCGCCAAAGAAGTCACGCTGGCCCTGGAGCATGTTCGCAGTCGAGCGTTCCGTCCGCATGATGTCAAAGTAGGACAGCGCGGCAGAAAGCGCTGGAACCGGCAGGCCTTTCAGCGCGCCTTCCGCAACGACCTTGCGCAGCGCGTCGTGAGTCTCGCTCAGCTTGGTCGAGAAGAACGGCGCAAGCATCAGGTTGCGGGACGGATCTTCCGCCAACGCATCCGCCATGTCGTTCAACATGGCAGAGCGGATGATGCAGCCTTCACGCCAGATCTTGGCGATCTCCGGCAAAGGCATGGCCCAGCCATACTGTTTGGCCGCTTCGAGGATCAGGCCGAAGCCCTGCGCATAGCAAATGATCTTGCCCGCAACGAGCGCGGCTTCCAACATCTGGGTTGCGATCACGGCCTTGTCGGAAGCCTGAGGCGCGGCGCCGAACACCGCCTCGCCCTTTGTGCGTTCATCCAGACGTGCGGAAAGATTGCGCGCGGCAACAGCGGCCTCGATGGCGCTGGCTGGTGTGCCTAGCATCAAGGCTTCAATCGCGGTCCAGCGGCCTGTGCCCTTCTGACCCGCCTTGTCCAGAATGATGTCCAGCATCGGGCGGCCCGTCTCAGGATCGGTCGCGCGGGCAACCTTGCCGGAAATTTCAATCAGGTAGGACTGCAGGATGCCGCCGTTCCAGCCTTCGAAGACTTCGGCGATCTCGGCAGACGTCATGCCGAAGCCATCGCGCATGACGCCATAGACTTCCGCGATCATCTGCATGTCGGCATATTCGATGCCGTTGTGAACGGTCTTGACCAGATGACCTGCGCCAGCTTCTCCCAGATGCGCGGCACAGGGCACGTCGCCATGCTTTGCGGAGATCGCCTCCAGGACATGACCGACTTGATCCCAGCCATCGACAGGGCCACCGGCCATGATCGACGGGCCGAAGCGGGCACCTTCTTCACCACCGGAGACACCGATGCCCATGAAGCGAGCGCCGGCTGCTTTTGCTTCTTCGTCCCGGCGGTTGGTGTCGTGATAGTTGGCATTGCCTGCGTCGATGATCAGGTCCTGCGGATCCAGCAGCGGACGAAGGGCAGCAATCTGGGCGTCCACGGCATCACCGGCAGGCACCATCAGGATGATCGCGCGCGGGCTCTTGATGGCCGCCACGAAATCTTTCAGCGTCTTTGTCGGGACAATCTTGTCCGCCAGAGCACCGGCAGAGGCATGAAAGCTGTCGACCTTGTCCGCCGTGCGGTTGAAGACGGCAATTGAAAAGCCGTTTTCCGCAATGTTCAGCGCCAGGTTGCCACCCATCGTGCCCAGCCCGATCAATCCAACTTCGGCTGAGCCAGTAACTGCTTCGGCCATGGGTGCTTCCTTTCACTATAGTTTCGTTTGGGAATTTCTTGGTTGCGGAGTGATAGCCCATGCGACCGCATTCCGGCAATTGCCTAATCCAACCTTGCGCGCTCTTTTGCATTTTCCAGGGTCAGTCGCCAATCGCACCGCCGACTATCGGTGAAAATTGCCACACGGCAAACTTCAACCTGTGACTGAAACAAGAAAATTAGCCAGCTAATAATATCGTCAAAACCCAAAGACGCCTTACTTAAACTGTCATGAAAGGCTGCTAGAGCGCCTCCCAGTCGCATCCCTCTGCGGCACGCATTCTACGAGGATCCTCATGATGAAAAAGCTTCTCATTGCAGCCACGATGCTTGCAGCTGCCACCGGCCAGTCCTTCGCAGCCGACGTTTCCGGCAAGCTGGTGCTCTACACCTCCCAGCCGAACAAGGACGCGCAGGCAACCGTCGACGCATTCTCCGCCGCAAACCCGGGCGTTGAAGTCGAGTGGGTCCGCGACGGCACCACCAAGATCATGGCAAAGCTGCGCGCTGAGTTCGAAGCTGGCGCTCCCAAGCCTGACCTGCTCCTCATCGCCGACATGGTCACCATGGAAGGCCTCAAGGCCGAAGGCCGCCTGATGGCGCATGAAGGTGCTGACGTTTCCGCCTATGATCCTGCGATCATGGACGACGACAAGACCTATTTCTCCACGAAGCTGATCACCACCGGCATCGTTTACAACACCAATGCGCCGATCAAGCCGACCTCCTACAAGGATCTGCTGGAGGCCGACGCAAAGGGCAAGATCGCCATGCCGTCGCCGCTGACATCCGGCGCCGCCACCATCCACATGGCCGCTCTGACGTCCAACCCGGATCTCGGCTGGGCATACTACGAAGGCCTGGCTGACCAGGGCGCCAACCCGAAGGGCGGCAACGGCGGCACCTACAAGGCTGTTGCCGGCGGTGAAAAGCTCTATGGCTTCGTCGTTGACTTCCTGCCGATCCGCAACAAGCTGGAAGGCGCTCCGGTTGAGTTCGTTTTCCCGGAAGAAGGCGTTTCTGCTGTCACCGAGCCGGTCGCGATCCTCTCCACCGCTCAGAACCCGGACGCTGCCAAGGCTTTCGTTGACTTCCTGATCTCCGAAGAAGGCCAGAAGCTGGCCTCGTCTCAGGGTTACCTGCCGGCACACCCGGCTGTTGCTGGTCCTGAAGGCTTCCCCGCGCGCGAAGACATCAAGCTGATGGACTTCGATCCGGCTGCTGCTCTGGAATCCGACGCTGCCAACAAGATGAAGTTCACCGAGATCTTCGGCGGCTGATCGGCCTCTCAAAAACTAAGCCAGCGGCGCGGGCAACACCCTGCGCCGCTGTACGTTTTCTGAGGCTTAGCCTGAGAAAACCGGGACGCAAGGCGCCGAAACCGTGTGCCAGCCTTGGTTCCTCGTTCCCAGGAACGCCCTGATCACGCCCACCACCCACGCTTCTGATCGCCGCTTCATGACCGCCATCTTCCGCACAGAACGCCTGACCCTCGTGTTTCTCGTCCTCGCGATCACGGCGATCTGCGGCCTGCCCCTGCTGCTCCTGTTCAAGATTGGCCTGACGGCAGAAGGCAACCTGAATATTGCGCCCCTTCTCGAGGCCCTGCAAAGCCGGTCCGTCCTCCGGGCACTTTGGCATTCTCTGGAAAGCAGTGCGCTTTCGGCTCTTTTCGCGACCATTCTCGGCACAGCACTTGCCCTTGTCATCGGCCTCACCAACGTGCGCGCCAAGGGGCTTCTTGTCTTCTTGATCTTGCTGCCGATGATGATCCCGCCCCATGTAACCGCAATCGCCTGGATCCAGGCACTCGGCCCGGCAAGCCCCGTGCTGCGCTGGCTCTCCATCGCCCCGGAACTCGGCTCGGATCACCCGCTTTATTCCCGAGAGGGCCTGGTGCTGCTCCTGACGCTGCAGCACAGCCCGCTGGTGTTTCTTCTGGTCCGCGCAGCGCTCAGATCCTTCCCGCGCGAGCTGTCCGATGCCGCCCGTGTCAGCGGCTCGGGCGCCACGCGTATGCTGATCAAGATCACGCTGCCGCTGCTGTCGCCCGCGCTGATGGCAGGCTTTGCCCTCGCCTTTGTTGCCGCGCTCGGCAACTTCGGCATCAACGCCCTCATCGGCATTCCCGCCCGCTACACAACGCTGCCGGTACTGGTCTGGCGGCGGCTGGCAAGCTTCGGTCCGGACGTCCTGCCCAATGTGGCGATCATCTCCGTCATTCTCGCACTGGTCGCCCTGGTCGCCATCGTCATCCAGACGGTCCTGCAAAAACGCATGCGCTCGGCTCTGGTCGGCCTGCCTCAGGCACCGCTCGACATTGCTCTTGGCAAGCACCGCCTGCCGGTCGAAGCAATACTTTGGCTGTTTGTCGCTTCGGTGCTGTTGTTGCCGGCAGCCTCTCTTTTGGCCACCTCGCTGGTCAAAACCTACGGACTGGATCTGTCGCTCGAAACGCTGACCTTGAGCAATTTCGCCGAGGTCCTGTGGCGCCAGTCGGTGACACTTAGGGCCTTCGCCAATTCCACCGGCATTGCCACACTTGCCGCATTGGTGATTGCCGGTCTTTCGATCCTGCTCGGCTACTTTCTCGTCAGCCGCAAGGCAGGGCAGCGATTGCTGGCGGGGATCGCCGGATCGCAGGCAGAGATCGCCTTTGCCGTCCCCGGCCTTGTCATGTCGATCGCCTTTATCCTGGCGTTCATCAAGCCATTGCCGATCATCAACATCTCCCTTTACGGCACGCTCTGGATCATCCTGATCGCCTATGTCTCCTGCTTTGTCGCGGTTGGCCTCAAGCCTGTCGTCGCGGCTTTCCTGCAGATGGACATGAGCCTTGAAGATGCCGCCAGGGTCTCGGGTGCGGGCTTCGGCCGTCGGATACGCAAGATCTTCGCACCGCTCGTCGCCCCTGCCGCAGCATCGGGCGGCATCCTCGTCTTTCTGACCGCCTACAACGAGGTCACCGTCTCGGCCCTCTTGTGGTCGACCGGAAACGAGACCATCGGCACAACCATCTTCAACTATGAAGACGGCGGCTACACCACGCTGGCAGCCGCCATGTCGGTCGTGGTGGTCCTGGCAACCATCGTCATCATGGTGGCGATGAACGCACTCACCAAAAAGGTGCCAGCCGGAACCATCCCCTGGCGCAGCTAAATCTGAGGCAGGATTAACCTTGGCCCAGTGCGTGCTTACTGGCGCTCAACCCAACTCAAGAACCAAAGCGTAACACATCGGGATTTTCACATCGCGGGTCTCGTAAATAGCATAGTCTACTTCCCGGTTTGAATGCGAATATTCCTGCATGAGCCGGTATTTGAACCCCGCATCAATCGCAGCATTCAGGATAGCTGCAAGCGTATGCACATACCAATAATTCTCGCTGCCCTCGCCGCCTTGATTGCCGTCATAGACAATGGGGGCGCTGTCAACGACGGGCTCACGACGAAAATAGGAAACCGATGGCGAAAACGGATCTGCAGCACCTGGCTCAAACATTTCCAGAAAGGGATGCGTTTCGTAGATAAACAGAGTCCCACCTGGTCGTAGAAGTTGCGAGACAACTGAAAAGAAACGAACAAGATCCGGCATCCAGTTCAACACGCCAATCGTGATCAAACCTACATCAAAGTCGGCAGGAACATTTTCCGGCAGCGCATAAATATCAGCCGAAATAAAAGCGCAATCGTATCCAGCTGCACTGTTCAGCTCCCTTGCCTGTTCCAGAAACGCTTGCGACTGATCAATTCCCAAACACCGGGTAGCGCCCATCGACTTGAGCGACAAAAGCTCCCGTCCATTGTTGCAACAAATCTGCACACAAGACTTGCCCGCGATACCAATGTCGTTCAGCACGCCGGTCGCAGTTGGGTCAAACACAATGTGGTTGCCTGCTTCAAAGGCGTTTTTTAGATCGGCCCAATCGCCGGTTGCCTTGTGCAGTGGTGCAGATTCGTCCCAGGCTTTCCGATTCGCATCGGTCACCTCAAAGAGGGCTTTGTCGCTAAGAGACATCTCTCAAACCTTTTTAGAAACTTCGAATTTCTAAATAACACGCCTTACAAGGAAACCAGTTGCAAGCCCAAACTGTAGCCCCCTTCGCCTTGATCACCGAGTCTTACATCTGCTTCGGTCGCTCGCCGCCAGTGTAAAGCAAGCTTGACATTTAGTTTTGCTCAGATATGTAAAGGTTACTTTACATGCATATCCAATAGGAGTTTCTTGTGACCCGACGCATGTTCATCGAATTGGCAGCAACTTTTCTGGTCTATGCAGTCGTTCTCGCGATCAGCCTGACACTGGTGCAGACTCAGGCACATGGCAGCACGACCTGGTACTTGACGTCTCTTGCTCCAGTACCGACGCTGATCCCCATCGCTATCGTTCTGGTCCGCAACGTCCTCCGCATTGATGAATTGCAACGCAGGATCCAACTCGAAGCACTTGCCGTTGCCTTTGCTGGCACCGGACTTCTATCGATGAGCTATGGCTTTCTGGAAAATGTCGGCTTTCCGCAATTGTCCATGTTTGCCGTCTGGCCCGTCATGGGAGCTCTTTGGGCAGTTACGGTGATCATCAATCAGGCCCGATATACATGAAGAACTGCCTGAAGGAACTGCGCCAGGAAAACGGCTGGTCGCAGGCTGAACTGGGCAGCCGCCTGCAGGTATCCCGTCAAACAGTCATTTCGATAGAAAACGGCAAATACGACCCCAGCCTGCCTCTCGCCTTTGCGATAGCGCAGTGTTTCGGGAAAAGGATTGAGGACATTTTCCAGGTTTAAAATGATGCTCTAGGCTGGCAGCACCCAGCCGCCGTCGATGGAAATCGCCAGGCTGTCGCCGGCAGCTGCCTTGTGCGGGATATTGACCAGAACCGCCTGCTCTTGCCCGTCGAGCCGCACATTGGCTTCCCAGAAGCCGCCGCGATAAGTGACGCGGTCAACGACCGTCTCCAGCTCCCGGTCCTCGCCTGTCGTGCGCACGTGTTCCGGCCGGACAATGATCCGGGCCATGCCGGTTTCCGCTTCCGGCGGGCAGGGAATTTCAACCGCGTGACCCGCCAAAGATACCAGCGCGCGTTCACCGCGTACGGCGAGGATTTCGCCTGAAAGGATCGTGCTGCGGCCAATGAAGCCCGCCACACGTTCGTTCACCGGCCGGTCATAAAGCCCCTCGGGCGTGTCTGCCTGCAGCACCTTGCCGTCCCACATCAGCGCGACCTTGTCGGCAAGCGCCATGGCTTCGCGCTGGTCGTGGGTGATGAACAGGGTCGTCGAACCGCTCTTCTTGTGAAACTCGGCCAGTTCCTCTTCCATCGCACTGCGTAGATGCGGGTCAAGGTTCGCCAGCGGCTCGTCCATGAGCACGGTTTTCGCCCCCTGCGCCAGACAGCGGGCCAGCGCCACGCGCTGCCGCTGGCCGCCTGAGAGATCCGCCGGCTTGCGATCGGCAAAGGATGTCAGTTCGACCGTCTCGAGGCAGTTGTTCGTCCGCGCCGTCACATAAGTTGCGGCCTGCTTTGCCGTCTCCAGAGGAAAGGCCACGTTCTGCCGCACGCTCATATGCGGCCAAAGCGCATAGGACTGAAACACCACGCCCACATTGCGCGCTTCCGGCGGCTGATGCAGCCCATTGCCCGCCACCGGCGTGCCGGCTAGGTGAATGTCGCCACTGTCGATCGGCTCGAGCCCGGCAATCGCACGCAGAAGCGTCGATTTTCCGCAGCCGGAAGGACCGAGAACGACGAAGAAATCGCCGGTATCGATCTCAAGGGACACATCATCAAGGGCGGCGTGGGATCCGAAGGTCTTCCGGACAGCAGAAAGGCGCATTGTCATGACGGCGCTTTACGCCGCAACTGTGACAGGCAAATTACGGTGCTGGCTACAGCCGAGGCTTTGTATTTTCATCACGCGACCTGCCCGTTCATGCCATGGGACATCTCACGGAAACACTCGATCACGTGTTCGGCAAAGGCGCGCGTGGCTTTGCCCGCTCTCGGACGCCGCTGCATGATGATGTGATAGTTGCCGATCTCCGGCAGGTCATGGCGTTCGTCCAGAACCTGCAAGGGATGCTCGACGACGCTTGCCGGGAACGGCGCGATGGCGAGATCCGCAAGCAGGGCAGCTTCCTGTCCCGCGCTGTGAAAGCTGGTGTAGGAAATCCGGTACGGTTTCTCCACGCTGTCCAGCGCGATCCGCGCCGCGCGCCGCCACGGACAGCCTGACGTCGCCACCGCCAGAGGCAGGGGGTCCCGCTCGTAGGCAACACCATTTTCAAGACCGGCCCAGACCAGCGGTTCGGTGAAGACGATCTCTCCGCCCTTGGCCAGCTCACTGTCCGGACGCGCGGTAAACAGGACCAGATCCAGGTCGCCGTTCTTCAGTTCCTTGCTCAGATGTGGGCTACCGTCCAGATGCACGTCCACATTCACGCCAGGATGGGTACGGGCAAAGCGCGACAAAAAGGTCGGCAGAAACCGCGTTCCGAAGTCTGACGGCGCGCCAAAGCGCACCTCACCCTCGACGTTCGGCGCGAGAAACAGGCCCACAGCTTCCTCGTTCAGCATCAGTATCCGGCGGGCATAGCCGAGGAGCGCCTCGCCCTCCATGCTCAGCCGCACGCTGCGCCCTTCACGGACGAAGACCGAAACCCCAAGAATTCCCTCGAGTTTCTTGATCTGCATCGACACGGCGGACGGGGTTCGCCCGACCAGTTCTGCAGCCTTGGTGAAGCTCGACGTCTCCGCGATCACCAAAAACGTCCGGTAGAGCTCCATATCGATCAGCGTTGTGCCCGGGTTGGGTGTCGTTTCCATCAAGTCGCCCCTGCGTTCAGTTCAATATTATTGAACCAATATATAAAAACAATTCGTTTGATTGAAAGGCCTTGAAGGATCATATCAGTCTCAAGCGGCCCGGGAACATCGTGATCGAGGACCGCGTTGTAAAAAACCAACTTGGGATTGGAAATGCCATGACATATCTGACTCAGATCCTCGGCACGACCCTGATGGGCGTTGTCTCCGGCCACTCCGCAGCTCAGCTCGGTCAAATGAACCAGACGCTGCGCGCTGGCCAGGCTCGCAAAGGCCGCAAGTAATCCCGGCTAGACAAGCTCCGGATACCCAAGATTTTCGGCTTCCAGCCGCATCTCGACCAGGGGCCGATAGTCGTCAGATGATAAAACACTAAAGCCGCGAATGCCCAGGCGTTCGCGGCTTTCTTGCGTCTGGAGCGCCTCGAAGACCGACACTGCGGCTGCGCGGATGTTTTCAATGACATCGCAAGGATGACCTGCAGCCGTCACCAGCGGCAGCCCCGGAACCTGCCGACTGCGGCCAATGGCCTTGAGCGCGCTGAAAAGCTCCGGCCGGACGCGGCGCACTAGATCCAGGCAGACAGCATCTGTGCAACAGACGTCCGCCTTCCCGGCAGCGACGGCCTCCATCGATTTCAGATGACCGCCCGTCTCAAGGGTCTCACCGAAAAAGGCCCTGCCGCCTGCGATCTGCGCGACGCAATGGCGAAAGGCATTGTAGCCGGACTGACTGTCCTGGCTATTGAAAGCTGCGCGCTTGCCCGCAAGCTCCTCAAGCCGGTCAAATCCACTGTCCGCCCGCACCAATATATGGCTGCAATAAAGCGGCCCGTCGCAGCCGGGCGCATCGTAATGCGGGGTCAGCAGCGGTTCGACCTTGCCTTCAAGGAATGTCACCAGCGGATAGCCACACGTCTGGGAGAGCAAGAGGCCTCGATTGGCCCAGCGCGTCGGCAGTTCATCCTGGTCCGGCCGCCAGTTCCAGATTTGGTTCGGGTGAATGTCCACTGCCTTGAAGATGGCCCGGCTCAACTCGCACTCAAGAACCTCGGTCGCAATGCGGACTTCCGGCCAGTCATACATCGGCAAAGCGATTGGCTTGTACCGCGGCTGATCCAACATCAATTCATGCGTCCCTGTTCATTGCCTTGCTGTCGGCATTGCGAACACCGACCAACGGATGCGGCACCGGCTCTTTCGGCGTCAGGAAATACTGCAGCATGAGCGCAAGGTAGCTGGGGTAGACGTAGCCGTCATTGCGTTTCTGCCATTCCTCTCGCCGGCTGCGGTAAAGCCTCGGCAGCTGATACCAGGACACCCGTGGATGGGCGTGATGCACCACGTGGAGGTTGTTGTTGAGGAATAGCAGAGAAAACACCGGGCAGAATTCGACGATCACCGAACGGCCTTCCGGGGTTTCATGCGCCCTGTGCTCGGCAAAGGTCCGCAGCATCAAGAGGCTCATGCCCGGATAGGCTACCACGAGCGCATAGACCCAGAAGTCGAGGCCAGCCACCTGCGTGACGAGGACAATCAGCAGCGCCAGTCCGGCGGCATGATGTGCCCAGGCATTGCGAACACCCGGATCATTGGCGAGAAGCCCCCTGGCCTCGGCGCCCCAAAAGCCGACCATGGACACCAGCGGCCCGATCGTCAGACGCCCGAGCAGCGTGTTGTTCACCGACAGGATCCAGCGCAAAGGCCTCGGCAGGCCCTGCCAGTCCGACCAGGCATAATAGAAGCTTTCCGGATCGTCATAAGGATCCGTCAGCCGGTCATTGTTGTGATGGCGCAGGTGCAGTGCCTTGAACCGGCGGTAGGGGACAAAGACGCCCAGCGGTAGATAGACCAGTGCTTCGTTGATCCAGGCATTGCGGGTCGGATGTCCATGCAGGACTTCATGTTGCAAGGAGCTGTGAAGGGTCACCATGACCGCCGCGATGGCAAGGCTCACGGCAAGTCCCAACCGGGTATCAAGCGACAGAACAGCCAGCCAGATCCCATAGACCACACCGATCAACGCAAGCGTCGGCCACTCGCAAACCTTCGGCTGCAGCACCACTATCCTCCTAAAATATAAGGATCAATCAAGCCAGTTCGTTGGAAGGAGAGGTGCCAGAGCCGGGCCGATGCCGCAACGCGGGACTTGTGAACAAAAAGCAGTATTGTTGAATTTACTAAACATTTGCTGACTTAAATAAACACATCACCAGATCATGCCTCATCGGGACGTTTTTACGCAGGGGCACTTTTGAACCCCGCCGCCGGCCGGAAAGTTAAATCCACTGAAAATATGATCCGCCCCAATTGAATCTAGCGCATTGGTTGTTACCAATCCAAATCTCACCTAATTTTTAAATATTCGTTCAATTCGATAATCGGGACAAAAAGTTGCCTTCTAAGAAACTGGAAATTACCGCCTATATCCTCGGCTTTGCAGCAATCGTCACAGCACTTTTAGCCGGCTTTGAATATTTCGAGATCGAAAGCAATAACGGGACAATAGTGGCTCAACTCTTTCTGGAAGGTGGTCTATGTGCCTACATCTGCCAGAGCCTTTGCAACGCCAAAGCCTTCGTTAAGGAACACCCGAAAACAGTCAGCACCATCATGATGCGATACGCTTTATGGATTGGATTGCCTACCGTGCTGATGCCGCTAATCACGACACTTTTTTTCCTGGGGTTGGGCAATGCCGAATTGCTTGCCTCAGGAAACGGAGTGCTAGTGTTATTGGTGATAGCTGGATTGGTCTACGTTCTCACGGCGATGGCTTTTGGAATGTCCTTGCCCGGTTCTCTGACCATTCCCAAAGAGCCAATTAGAAAAGTGCTACAACGAAGCGGTCGACAATGGCCCTATCTTTTCTCACGCTTCTTTATAATCATGGTTCCCTTTGGCATTATCGGAGTTGCTGTGCCGTTACTTTCTGGTATTTTTGGCGTAACATCGCCCGATAACTTTTTGGCTCCCCAAAGCTTGGCCATCATTTTCCTTGGCCGTGTGCTGACCGGAGTTTCTCTCCTCGGCTTTTGTATCGCGGTTGTCAGCGCATACAGGTTCGACATCGAAGAACAGGGAAGTTAAGCTACCTAAACTTTCGAGACTGACCCAATCAACAGAAACGAAAACGGCATCCGCTTACTTCTTCTTGCCCTTATTCATAGCCGCGGCCAGCGCCGCGGCCATGGCGTTGTTGCCTCCAGCGCCATCTCCGCGCGGCGCACCGCCGCCTGAACGGTTGCCGCCAGTCCCCCGGCTTCCCGGCTTGCCGCCGCCCGGACGCGGGCCGCGTCCTTGGCCACCGCCGTCGCGATCATCGCGGTTGCGATCGGCCTGACGCTCTTTCTGGCCCTGATAGTCTGCGGCCGATTTCATCGTCATGGAAATGCGCTTACGCTTCACATCCACTTCGAGAACCGTCACCTTCACGATGTCGCCAGCCTTGACGATCTTGTGCGGATCATCGACGAACTTGTCCGCCAGCTGCGAGACATGCACCAGCCCGTCCTGATGCACACCGACATCAATGAAGGCGCCAAAGTTGGTGACATTGGTCACCGTGCCTTCCAGCTTCATGCCCGGCTTCAGATCGGAAATTTCTTCGACCCCATCCTGCAACGCAGCGGTCTTGAATTCCGGACGCGGATCGCGGCCCGGCTTTTCCAGCTCCGACAGGATATCGCGCACGGTCGGCAGACCGAAACGCTCGTCGGTGAAGTCCTTAGGATCAAGCCCCTGCAAAAGCCCGCTGTTCCCCATGATTTCATGGAGATCGCGGCCGCAAGCCTTCACAATGCGCTTGGCCAGCGGATAGGCCTCCGGGTGTACCGATGAGGCATCCAGCGGGTCGCCCCCGCCGGTGATGCGCAGGAACCCGGCGCAAAGCTCGAACGCCTTGGCACCAAGCCGTGGCACATCCTTCAGCTGCTTGCGGCTGGTGAACTTGCCGATGCTGTCCCGGTGATCCACCACCGCCCGCGCCAGACTCTCGGACAGACCGGAAATCCGCGTCAGCAGGGCGGGCGATGCGGTGTTGAGATCCACACCCACAGCATTCACCGCATCTTCAACCACCGCATCAAGAGCACGGGCCAGCTTGGTCTGGTTGACGTCATGCTGGTACTGGCCGACACCGATGGACTTGGGCTCGATCTTTACCAGTTCCGCCAGCGGGTCCTGCAGACGACGGCCGATCGAGGCCGCGCCGCGCAGGCTGACATCCACATCCGGCATTTCCTTCGCCGCCAGTTCCGAGGCCGAATAGACCGAGGCGCCTGCCTCATTCACGATCACCTTGACCGGCCGGCTGGCCGGCGGAATGTCGCCCAGAACATCGGCCGTCAGCCGGTCTGTTTCGCGGCTCGCCGTCCCGTTGCCGATGGCAATAAGTCCGACCTTGTGCTTGGCGATCAACGCCAGCAGCGTGGCCCGTGAACCTGACACGTCATTGCGCGGCTGGAACGGATAGACCGTCGCAGTGTCGATCAGCTTGCCCGTCTCGTCGACAACGGCAACCTTGACGCCGGTGCGGATGCCTGGATCCAGCGCCAGGGTCGACTTTGCCCCGGCAGGTGCGGCCAGAAGCAGATCCTTCAGATTGCGGGCGAACACCTGGATTGCCTCTTCCTCGGCCTTGTCGCGCAAGACGCCCATGAGGTCGAGCTCCAGATGCAGGGCCAGTTTCACCTTCCACGCCCAGCGCGCGACATCCATTAGCCACTTGTCACCCGGCCGGCCCTGATCAGCGATGCCATAGGTGTCTGCAACCAGTTTCTCGGCCGGCTTGACCGGCGAGACATCGTCGGCGTCCACGGTCAGATCAACCGACAGAATACCCTCGTTGCGCCCTCTGAAGAGCGCCAGCGCCCGGTGGCTGGGGATCTTCGACAGGGGCTCGGAATACTCGAAATAGTCGGCGAACTTCGCGCCTTTCTCCGACTGACCGTCGATCAGCTTGGAGGTGACGACACCCTTGTCGTTCATGTAGCGCCGCAACTGGCCGACCAGCCCGGCGTTTTCGGCAAAACGCTCCATCAGGATCTGCCGCGCCCCATCAAGGGCGGCTTTCACGTCCGCAACACCCTTGTCGCCATCGACAAAGGAAGCAGCCTCCGCCTCCGGGTTTTTCATCGGGTCACCGAGCAGCAGGTCAGCCAGTGGCTCAAGCCCGGCCTCACGGGCGATCTGGGCCTTGGTGCGGCGCTTCTTCTTGAAGGGCAGATAAAGATCCTCGAGAGCCGATTTGGTCTCGGCCAGCGCGATGCCTTTCGCGAGGTCATCAGTCAGCTTGCCCTGTTCGTCGATCGACTTGACGATCGCGACGCGCCGGTCTTCCAGCTCCCGCAGATAGATCAGCCGCTCTTCCAGTTTCCGAAGCTGGGTGTCGTCCAGCCCGCCGGTCGCTTCCTTGCGGTAGCGGGCGATGAAGGGAACCGTTGACCCTTCGTCCAGCATGGCCACCGTCGCGCTGACCTGATCCGGCTTGCAGGCGATTTCATCGGCAATGCGCCGGGCGATGCGGATCGTCACGTCGGTCGGCAGACCGGCAGACTTCTTGCCATCGGTGGCAGGCGGGGTCAGATCGGAGGATTCGGACATATCGGGACTTTTCCATCACGCTTGAGGGCAAGCGAAGATAGTGCCCGAAGATAAGGCGATAAAGGGACGAACGCACGAGATCCCCAGAACAGGTGATCCGGCCACCTTCGGATACTGAACATCCTGCTCCTGCAATTTCGAACCTTCGGCATCCTTTTCCGTATGACGTTTGCTTCGCGCTGCGGTACCAACGGTCCGATCATATTCCCGGGAGGATCAGATGACCGATCTCGCAAACGAAATCATTTTGCACAATTACCCTCAGTCACCCGTCGCCGAAAAGGTGCGGGTCGGGCTGGGTATCAAGAAGCTGTCATGGGCCTCAGTCGAGATCCCGCGCCTGCCGCCCAAGCCGATGCTCATCAAGCTGACCGGCGGCTATCGCCGCACACCGGTGATGCAGATCGGCGCGGACATCTATTGCGACAGCCAGGCCATCCTGCGTGAAATCGAGAACCGGCACCCGGAACCCTCCTTTTTCCCGGCAAGTGATGCCGGACTGATGTGGTCCCTGAGCCGTTGGACCGATGGCGCCTTGTTCGATCTCGTGGTCAAGATCGTACTGGGATCGGCTGGCGACGCGCTGCCCGCTGACTTTGCGCAAGACCGCGGCAGGCTTTATCTCGGCGCCGATTGGGTCGAAGGCCTGAAGGCTGCCAATGCCGACCTTCCGCATCTGGTCGCCCAAATGCGGGCCCAGCTGTCCTGGCTGAACGGCCAGTTGTCGGACGGACGGGCCTTCCTGACAGGCGACGCGCCCGGTGCAATCGACGCTCAGTTCTTCCATGTGGTCTGGTTCCTGCGCGGCCGTTTTGCCGGCGGACCTGCCGTTCTTGCAGAATTCCCGGACCTTGAACGCTGGGAGAAGAACGTCACGAACCTTGGCCACGGCTCAATGAGTGAGCTCTCCGCCGACGAAGCCAATGAGCGCGCGAAAACCTCAACCCCCAAGGCGATTGACGCGGCCATCACCAACGATCCCCAGGGCCTTGAAAAAGGCATGGCCGTGGTGATTTCACCGGATGTGGATGGCGGCGAGCAGCCGGTCGAAGGCACTATTGTCGGTGCCAGCACCGACACGGTCACAATTCATCGCACCGACCCCGAATGCGGCGATCTCCATGTACACTTCCCGCGTCTAGGCTACCGGGTGACAGCGGCTTAAGGATCAGCTGACTGGTTGAACTAAGTTACGGGTGAGCCGTCGGGACGAGAGTTGTCTCATTCTCGTGGCCAATCCATTCTCGTCTGCAGCCATTACATTTTCCGTCACAACATCGAACCGCGAGGTTGTGGCGGGAAGGTTCTTCCTGCACCTGAAGACTGATCGAAGCATCCCGATATATTTTGGTGAAACTGCCATCAGCAAATGGTAGCTCTCCACGTCCTTCTCTCTAAAAAAGGACGAAACCATGGATTCCACTGAAGTCGCCCGCTTTTGGGAGGGTAACGCCGAAGCATGGACCAAACTGGCCCGTGCCGGGTACGACCACTACCGCGATGCCCTCAACACACCTGAGTTCTTGAAAATATTACCATCCGTCGCCGGTCTGAAAGGGATCGATATCGGCTGTGGCGAGGGTGGCAACACCCGAAAACTCGCCGCGCTGAACGCGAAAATGCACGGCGTTGACATCGCGCCAACATTCATCCGCTACGCCCAGCAAAGCGAAGACGCAGACCCTCTCGGCATCTCATACCGAATCGGTGACGCAACGTGTCTGGAAGAAGCTGGAGATAGCTACGACTTCGCAACCGCCTTTATGAGCTTGATGGACGTGCCACAACCGGACAAGGCCATCACAGAGGCTTACCGGGTTCTGAAACCTGGGGGATTTCTTCAGTTCTCCATTCTCCATCCCTGCTTTGTCCCCCCGTTGACAAAAACTCTGAGAGGAGAAGACGGCCTCGCCTACGGGCGCATGGTTGGTGACTACTTTCGCGAAACCAACGGTGACGTGGAGACCTGGAAGTTCGGTTCGGCGCCCGAAGACATTCAGGGCAAGGACGAGTTCTTTCAGGTGCCTCGGTTTCATCGAGCACTGTCTAGCTGGATCAACTACCTGTGCCAGGCCGGTTTCCACATTGAAGAAATGAACGAGCCGTCTGCAGACAGCGAAACTGCGGCGCGTTTCCCTAACGTTGAGGATACCAGAAGCGTTCCGATCTTCCTCCAGATCCGGGCGTGCAAGCCTCGATAAACAAATGACAGGCGGTGTGGCGGACAGACCCATAGCCATACCGCCCGTGATCCTTGCCCTGATTTGTCCGCCTGCGGGCGCCTACCGTTTGCGAAAGGCCCGGCTGGAAACCGAAATGGAATTCTTGTCCGGGTCTTTCGCATTGGCAAAGACGTAGTCTTCCCCCTTGTGCAGTGAGCCAAAGCTCAGCCCCTCCTTCGCGCGGGCGGCGCAAAAGGCGGCGACGTCCTCAACGTCAAAGACCAGCTTCATCAGCACCTGACCCATCTTCTGGGACTTGGCGGCCGGATGGAGCATCAGGTTGGCACCACCGTCCGGATGCGCCAGTTCAACAATGCGGTCGCCGTCTTCCCGAAAGACCTCAAAGCCGAAGTGCTTGGCGTAAAACCGTGCGCTTTCCTCGACGTCTCGTACATAAAGCGTTATTCGATTCAGCGGCATGGCGACGTCCCCTTCGGTGTCAGGCTAGCAAGAGGATATTGGCGGACTGCCGGTTCGCTTGCACCCGAAAAATCACGCAGGCTTTCTGTTTGCCAAGCGGCATGGACAAAGTGGCACGGTGTCTGACTGACGCTCTGAGACACCTGTTTCGCTAAAGGTCTCTGTAGCTGATCAGATCGACGCCCACGTCATCGAGATGCTGCTTCAGCGCATCACTTGTCAGCGTCTGCAGACAGGAAATGCGGTCGGCCGCGACGTCCTGATACCCCTCATGTCCAGTCGCTGCGAGCTCCGCCGTTTCGATCGCAGGATGGTCGATGAAAATGTATGTTCCCGGAGACAACACGGAGACCTGCTGTTTGAAGGCCGCAATCCGGCTCTCCGCATCTCTTGGATACTTCGGATAGCCTTCGATCCTGGGCAATCCGTTTCCAAACGCATCATCTGCCAGGCCGAAATCATCGCAAATGTCTGCGATCACTTCCCCGATCTTTGGATCAAGGTCTTTGAAGTGTTTCAGCATGTGTGAACTGACGTGTGAGACACCGCGAAACATGGCCACGCCCAGCGAGACTTGCGCCTTGAATTCGCTCGCAATCTCATCAAGCGACCAGTCCGCATCCGCCAGACACCGCCTGCTGTCGTACTCCCGGGGCAACACGAGTGGAAGGAAGTTTCCGTGCTTGTCTGTGAGACTTTTCGCAGGCGTCAGTGGCCGCCATTTTACCGAATCCCATTCGCTCGTCAGAGTTAAATGAATGCCGACATCAATCTCTGGCCGCGCATTGAAAAGGCTTGCCGCATGCGTGACCCATGAACAGGGCATCATGACCTCGACACTGCGGGCTATTCCCTCGACGCAGGCCTCAAGGCATCCAAAGTTGGAAGATAGGCTTGAGCCAGCGTCATCGGCACGGACGAGCAGGCGGATATCAGATGGCATCAGTTCAGTCTCGCAGTTCGGCAGGCCCACTATCAGGCAGCACCCCACTTTAGCCCATGCCAGACTCCAATTCAGTGCAAATGAAGCTCAATATATTACCGCTAACTGCTGGGCTCGAACCGCGCAGGTCTCAGTGTATTTGATATGAGGCTGGCAGCAGCGGGAGCGTCTCCGCAGACACGCTCCCGAAGACCATCTTGGAATGATCAAGCTGGCAGATAGGATGCGCCAACAAACTTTGCTGTGGCATCCGGATCCGCCACCAACTGGCCGTAAAGCTGCGCCGATGTTGGATCCGGGAAAACGCTTTCTTCTCCCTTTTCCAGAGCATCAAAGATCTGCCGGACAACCTCCAGCGGCGCCGTCTTGTCTGCGTCAAACTTTTCCGCCATGTCCGTGTCGACCGGTCCGGGATAGACGCCAACCACGGTCGTGCCCTGCCCGGCGAGTTCCGCCCTGAGGCCTTGGGTCAGCGAATGGACCGCCGCCTTGGAGGCGCTATAGGTGCCAAGAACCGGGAAATTGACCAAGGAAGCGATTGATCCGAGGTTTATGATCGCACCGCCGCCATTGGCCCTTAGCGCCGGGGCAAAGGCCTGCGACACTCTAAGCGTGCCAAAATAGTTGGTGTCCATTTCCGAACGACCCTGCGCGATGGCATCCCCATTGACGAACCCGGAAAATGCCGCAGTGCCGGCATTGTTGATCAGAAGGGAGACATCCGTGTGCGCGGCGGCGGCCGCCACATCCTCCGCGCTGGTGACGTCCAGCTTGATCGCAACAACCCGACCGCTGCTTTCAGCAACCAGGCCTTCAAGGCTTTCCGGCTTGCGTGCAGCCGCATAGACCTTGGCGACGCCGCGGTCGAGCAGCTCTTTTACGAAAGCCTTGCCAATCCCACGATTGGCCCCGGTTACCAGGGCCGTCTTTCCTTCAATCTTGCTCATAAACCCGATCCTCAATGCGTCGGTCACTTAAATTAGTACCGATCGGTATTTAATTAAGAGCCTTGAATCCGGCTTTCAAGAGAATAAAATACCGATCAGTACAATAATTGAAGATCAAAACTGGAAACCAGGATGACCAGAGGCCGCCCGAGAAAAATTGATCCTGACACCGCGCTGGAGTCAGCCATGCAGCTCTATTGGGACAAGGGCTTTGAACGCACATCGATGGCCGATTTGGTGAAAGCGACCGGGATGGCCAAACCTGGGCTCTACGCAAACCTGGGAGACAAGGAACAGATCTTCCAGAAGGCGCTCGAGCACTATGATGAGACCGTCGTCAGCCCGATGCTGGAGAAATTGTTTTCCCCCTCGACACCCCTCAAGGAGGCACTGCGCCAATCCCTTTCTGGAATGATGCATTCGCTCAAGGGCAGCGGGCTGCCCATGGGCTGCTTTGTCATCAACAGCACCTTTGAATGCGCGGGGGAAAAGGATCGCATCAGCGAATATCTGGCGCAGATGAATGCGAAGCGGCGTGACGCTTACCTTGAAAGACTGGACCACGCAAAAGCAGACGGAGAGCTCTCCAAGAAGGCTGACACCCTGGCGCTGGCCAATTTTTTCACCGGACAATCTGCTGCGATCGGTGCGATGGCGCGTTCCGGGCTTCCCCTGTCCGAGCTAGATGCAATGGTCGAGGTTGCGCTATCCGCCCTGCCCGAGGACGAGAAGGTCCGCTACACTGTTTAAGCGATCTAACGCACGACAGTGATGCGTTCAGCCGCGCGGGTCACCGCAGTGTAAAGCCACCGATCCTTGTGTTCGCGAAAGGCCCAGCTTTCATCAAAGAGCACCACGTCATCCCACTGTGAGCCCTGCGCCTTGTGAACGGTTAGCGCGTAGCCATAATCGAACTCATCCGCCTTGCGCCGGATCGCATAGGGAATGGCTTCCGCGCCATCTTCGAACATTGCCGGCAGCACCCGCACCTTGACGGTTGTCTTGCCTGCCTCATCCTCCGGCACGACGTCGAAGCGCAGAGTGTTACCACGCGGCGGGCGCAGACGCTTCACTGACCACAATCCGCCATTGAGCAACCCTTTGGTCTTGTCGTTGCGCAAGCAGACCAGCTTGTCGCCAACCGCCGGCATCGGCGTCGAGAATTCCTTCAATTCGCGGATCCGGCCATTGTAAAGCCGCCGCGTCTTGTTGGTGCCGACGAGAACCTGATCCGCAGCCAAAATCTGGTCCTTGTCGATGTCCCGCCGGTGAATGACGCGGCTCTCGCCATACTCGCCATAGTCCAGCTTTCCACCTTCGCGGATATCCATGGACATGCGCACGATCGGGTTGTCCTGAGCCTGACGATGCACTTCCGTCAGCATCACATCCGGCTCGGCCTCGGTGAAATAGCCACCGCCCTTGACCGGCGGCAGCTGCGCCGGATCGCCCAGCACAAGAACCGGCGTGCCAAAGGACAGAAGGTCTTTGCCCAGGTCTTCGTCCACCATGGAACACTCGTCGATGACAATCAGCTTCGCACTCGCCGCCGCGCTGTCCCGTTTGATCGCGAACTGCGGTCCCGTGTCATCCGCATCATCGTCCGTCTCTTCTTCCTCTTTCGAGGAGCGCGGCCGGTAGATCATCGAATGGATGGTGCCTGCGTCCTCGCAGCCCTTTTGCCGGAGCACATGCGCCGCCTTTCCGGTGAAAGCGCCGAAGCAGACGTCCCCGTCGATGCCCTCGGCCAGATGCCGTGCAAGCGTGGTCTTGCCCGTACCGGCAAAACCGAACAGGCGGAAAACCTGCCGGTCCCCGCGCTTCAGCCAGGCAGCTGTTTCGCTCAACGCCTTTTCCTGTTCCGGCGACCAGGCCATGCAGTGATTCCCGTTTCGTTCTGGTGATCCCGTGCATAACGTGATTTGTAGCAAGTGGCTACGCCGAATGCGCGCTCACCGCCGCTTCGTTCTTGTCAGACCTGCCCCTGCGATCCCAATAGCCTCACCGCGACGACTGAAGGAGTGGCTCCTTGGGATGCGCCCGAGGGTGACGGCGAAGGGTTGAATAGACCTTATCCCTCATTCCGGCGGGGATAGGCCCCTCCAAAGGCATTGAAAACACACCGACTGCCAATGAATAGCCGAAACTTATCCTCGACCTCAGAACCTGTCGTATCATTGATCCCGTTCCTGCCATCACGGGGCCGCTGATGGACCGTCCGTTCGCGGTGGCGGGGACCGGGTTTCGAGGGGCTCTCGGCCGTGTAACGGACGGTAGCGGGCACCGGTGACTGGCAGCTTGAACCTGCAGCGGGGAGTGACGCTGTATTTCTCAGGCGCGTCTCGTATCTGGCAAACCGGAGGACGCTCTACTTCCGGCGCGCAGAAAAGAGAAAGACGCAAGTTCAGTCATTTGGGACACGGAACCTGGGCAGGCGCAACGGCCTTGCACATCCCACATTCCCAACTGCTCCCGGCAAGTCCGGAGCGCCTGCCATCCCGTATGAGCGGGAAATTCAGACCAGCCAAAACGCCGGGGAGAGATCCTGCGGCGGACTACGTCCTGGTTGTCTGATCGCTCCGCAGCGACAATCAAAATCGCCGAAATTTCCCCCCGGGAAGATTATTTAAACGATCTTCCTCTAAGGTCTGGTGCTTAAACAATATTCAGCCTGAAGCGCTGCATCCAGACGCTTCCAACTGTTTCAGCTTCCTGACGGAGTTTTGAGCCTTGGCCGAGACGGAATATGGTTGGCGCAAAGCCCGGAGACATCCCTGGTGAACCGCTCAGTTGCAAATGTCTCAAGCGAAGACAATGGCGACGCGGTGACCCTTTCGGGTGTGGCCGACAAGAGCGCAATCCTCAACCGTCTTGAAACCGCGATCTGGGTTTTCGACATCGATGAAAGCCGCGTTGTCTGGGCAAACCATGCAGCGCTGGCAGTCTGGGACGCCGCCGACCTCGAGGAGCTACAAGCCAGAAACCTGAAGGCCGACATGTCGCCCTCCGTCTCCCAGCGCGTAAAGCAGTTTCAGGCCGACTTCATCGAGCATGATGCAACCTTTTCCGAGGTTTGGACGCTGTATCCGCAGGGTGTTCCGAAGTCGATCAGGGTGCGTTACGTCGGCATCGAACTTGACGATGGCAGAATGGCCATGCTCTGCGAGGGCCACGACGAAGTCCTCGAGCAGCCGGACACCATTCGCAGTTCTGATGCGCTGCTCCACACCCAGCTGATGATCTCTTTGCATGAAGAGAATGGCGAGGCGCTTTATCTCAATCCGGCGGCCCGTGCTGCCTTCGATGCGCCAAAGGCGCATCTCCATAGCCGCTTCGTCCGCAAGCGGGATTTCGACAAGCTCCTGAAGACGCTTAGGGCGAATGGGCAGACCAGCGTCATCACCAAAGTTGCCACCACCAAGGGCGAAAGGTGGCATGAGGTGACAGCGCGCACGTGCCACGACCCCGTATCAGGCGTGCCATCGATCCACGTCAGCGAGACCGATGTCAGCGACCTCAAGGAAGCCGAGGCACGGGCGAAATCACAAGCCTATACCGATCCGCTGACAGGCCTGTCCAATCGGATCCATCTGCCGATCCTCCACCAGCAGATGACGGCCCAGGCCGAAGCAGACGGCAACATCGTCGGTGTGTTTTTCATCGACCTGGATCAGTTCAAGGCGATCAACGACACGCTTGGCCACAGCCATGGCGACACGATGCTGATACGTGTTGCCAAGCGCCTGCGCGTCATCTGCGAAGGCACCGATAAGGTCGTCCGGCTCGGTGGCGACGAATTCCTGCTTCTTGCTACTGTTCCGGAAGACGATCCCCAACAGCTTTGCAATATTGCCGGCAGGATCCTGGATGCCTTGTCTCTTCCTGTCCGTCATGACGGTCGCAAGCTTTCCGTCACACCAAGCATTGGAATCGCGCGTTGGCCACAGGATGGCGAAACGGCCCAGGAACTGATGAAGAACGCGGACATGGCCATGTACCAGGCGAAGGCCGCAGGGCGAAACCGCTATCGCTATTTCGACGCCCGCATGAAGCAGGATCAGGAAACCGAGCTTGAGACCCTGACGGACATCCGTGAAAGCCTGAAGAGAGGTGATTTCGTCGCCTATTATCAGCCTCGGGTTAACCTGGCGACGAACCGCATTGTCGCCGTGGAAGCACTCGCCCGCTGGAACCATCCCAAGCGTGGGCTCATGATGCCCGACGCCTTTATTGGACTTTGTGAAAAGACCGGACTGATCAATGACCTGGGGCTTTTGATTCTACGCAACGCGCTGAAGCAACAGAAAAGCTGGCGCAGTCAGGGGATCGAGATCTTTGTTTCCGTCAATGTATCCCAACGCCAGCTCAGCAGCTTAGATTTTGCCGAACAGGTTCAAGACGCGCTGGAAGAGTTTGGCTGCAACAGTTCCGGACTGGAGCTGGAGATGACAGAGACCCTCCTGGTGGAGGGCGACAAGACGGTGCACCAGAATCTGAAGGCACTGCACAAACTCGGCGTGAAGATTGCCATCGACGACTTCGGTACAGGTTACTCGAACTTTGCGCGCCTGAACGACATGGCTGCCGATTGTGTCAAAATCGACCGGAGCCTGATCAAGGATCTGCCGCGCAGCGAACCCATTGTCAAAATGATGATCGCCATGTGCAAGCTGATGGAGGTCAGCATCGTTGCAGAGGGCATTGAGAACGCGGAACTTGAATCCAGGGTGAGAGACCTGGGCTGCGACGAAGTTCAGGGGTTCTACTGCGCAAGGCCAATGACTGCGGCGAACATGACGGAACACCTTCAGGCCGACGTGGACTTATAACCCCTACGCAGCGCCGCGGAAGCTTCAGCGACGTCCGATATGCCCGTCGACCAAAGCCAGAATTAGCGTGCGACGCATTTGTCGAGACCGCTGGGATGCTCCAAAATGGCGGTATTGCCTTTGCTGTAGAGAGTGTAGCGACCATTTGTGTAGCGAGCCCCGGATCCAGAGACCGCCTCGTCAAGCCTCTCTTCTGGCGAGCCATCGATGGTGAACAGTGCATGCCCCCTGCCGCTGTTTACATAGGTCACCGTCAAGGGAAGACCTTCCTCGCAGATATAATGAACCGTGTTTGAGCGACGCGGCAACTGCTGTGCAGTCACCGGCGGAGTCGAGGACCAACCCTGCGCATAAGATGCCGTAATCGGGTAAAGCACCGTCTTGGCCGCATTGCCAACACCGTAAAGCACCTGTCGGCGATGCAGGTCCAGTTGCAGCGAGACATTGCGGGAGGCATCGAACAGATACACGGACCATTCATCCCGGGACTGTTCCTGGAAATAGAAATTGACCCGTCCGTTTGCATCGGCTTCCCGCCACTGCCCGCCGCTAACGGCCGTGAAGCTGCCGCCTGGATGAAGGACTTTCGCAGCATCATATCCGTTCACACCGGGCTGACCAGCTGGTGCCGTAGGCGACTGGGACTTGGGAGACCCTTGCACCTTTAGCTTCGGCCCGTCGCAAACCCTGAAGATGGTCGGATAATGGTTTTGCGAGCACATGATTCCGCCCCACTGATAGCCGGTCCGGCCATTGCGATAGCGGATCTCGAACCACTCATAGCCATTCATCATTACGCCGGTGCCATTGAGGATGTTGATCCTGTTGCCTTCCTGCAGGCTACCGATTTGCCGATACTGCATGCCCGGACCGCTGCGAACCTTGCCGCCGTAGGAATAGCCAGGTTGTGGGAAATCAACATCCGGCGACGCGTGAGCAGAAGAAGAAAAAGCCAGAAGCACGCAGGCCGAAAAAATTGAAGAAAGTCGCATAAGCGTGTCCACCCGCAAAATTATCAATTCCCAATGCCGTCAGAGCAACCGGGTTCGAAGTCACAAAATCCCTCGTACGATAACGCGGATGAACCGAAGATGAACCCGCTTTGCCATTCGAACGGAAAACGCGCCGATGGAAAATCGCCACTGCCAAAATATTCATCTCTCATAAAGTCACGATTGATCACTCAACTTATTCGATATGATTTGCCGCAGCTATTCAGAACACCCGCATGTAAAGCGAGATTTTGAGGTATTAATCTCTCCTATTCACGCCATTGCCATTGGGGAATATTGCTCCATTATAATATACTTAAAGTTGTCATGATCAGATAAATCTACCTTTCAGCTTTCTCGATGCTTGAGCGAGCTAAAACGATGACCAAGTAAAAGCTACGGTTGTATCTGGAGTGTACCGTGGACGAAAGCGAACGCTTGGAAATCGTTTCGCAGTGCAGCCTCTTTTGTAAGCTTGATTCAACGGTGCAAAGCTTCGTCGCGTCACGCGCAACAACACGCCGTTTCAAACAAGGCACCCCTCTCTTAAGAAAGGGCGCATCACAAAGCTCGCTCATGCTCATCACCGCTGGTCTTGTCAAAGTCTCTCTGACGTCTTGGAGCGGACGCGAGGTGATCTTGAGAATGTGCACCGATCGAGATCTCGTGGGCTTGGGCAGTATTTTGGAAGGCACGGTGTCGCCTGCCGATCATATTGCAGAAACCAACGCCACCGTTCTTCAAGTCCCGAATTCAACGCTTCGCATGATCCTTGATGAGGCACCGTTCAACGCTGCCTTACACCAAGGAATGTTCGACGCGTATCGGCAAGCGATTGAAAAAGTTGAAGTTCTTTCCTTGTATTCGCTCCGCGCAAGATTGGCCCGCCTCTTGTTGAGCCTCTTTCTTGATGAAGCAAAGCTCATGCTGTTCTACCCCACGTATTTCACGCAGGAGCGACTGGCACAGCTCACCAATGCAACTCGGCCGAAAGTGAATGGTCATCTTCAGGTGTTCAAAGAAGCTGGTGCAATCCGGATTGAGGCTGGGCAGATCAGGATCACAAGCCCTGAAACCCTCGGACGCTTCTCGTCCCCGACTGACACCTGACCCTACGGAACTAATTTATGCACCTGTTCCCCGGGGAACAGCCGCCAGATCTGCTGCCGCCTATGGTTGTTCGACCCCTACAAGCAAGGGACGTCATCAGCAACTTTAGGAGGAGTTACCATGTCAGCCCAACTTCAAGCTCAGATTGAAAAAGCAGGCAAATTTTTTGCTGGCCCAGCCGGACCGCTCAAGGCCGAAGAACTGGTCGCCGCCCCCACAAAAACGCCAGAACTATTTCAAGCCGATGGGAACACCACTGGGTCGGTGATGCAGTTCAACGGCACGCTGCCCGATAGCGTTTCAGCCGCAGACAAGAAGGCCTTCCAGACCCTCTTGACCCAGCAGCAGTACTATCTGCAGTCAGGGCTGGGCCTGGTCACGGCCTGGATGTCGAATAATTTCCAGCGTCAACCCGACAAGTGGGCCGACCCCAACAATTGGCAGGCCCCTTTGAGCGTTCTGCCGGCGGAATTTTACACGCCGACGGACATCACCAGTTACCACTATGAAGAGCATTTCAAAGGCGTTGAAATTGCGACAAGTTTCCTGACCAGCATGGTCGCATGGGCTGCTGGCGCGGCAATTGCGCCTGCCTTTACCAACTTTCTGACCAGCATGGGCGATCAAATTCGCGCAGGGGTGAAGTCCAAGTCGAAAGAGATGAATACCTATCATCTTTCCTTTGGATACCAACCAGTTCAGAACTCCGCCGGTAACTGGGAGCTAATGACGCTCGCAGAGTACTATTTCATTCACTTCACCGAAAAGGAAAAGACGGTCTATTCGACTTGCGCTTCGGCCGAAGTGTTTGATTTTGATTTCAAATATCAAAAAGGAACGCTGTTGCTCAACTGGGCGAGCATGTCCAACCCCGCCCAAAAAGACAACAAAAAGGCTTGGGACGACGTCATCACCGGCAGCACCAAAGACGACGTCGAAAAGGCCAAGAACTTCTTCGGTCACGACGTCGCAAAGAAGAGCTAGCGACGAGACACATTGCCGACCGGTCAACCCGGTCGGCTCCCGTCAACCATCAAGATCTACGGGAGGCGTCATGTCCCATTCACTAGTACCCGTTTTCATTGAGTTTACGCCAAAGGGAGCATCCGAATGCAACCCCAAGGTCCTCGCCGTGCTTCGAAGCTATCTTGGAATCATTGCAGCTCATCTGAAGCCAATGGCCGCAAACAAACAACCTGCCGGACTTCTCGAATCCTTGGAAGCTCTGCCTGCATTGACGCTTGTTAACACGTCAACCAACACAAGCACTGGCACGCTTGAAATACCGGACACACTGGCCTCAGAAATTGCTCACAAAGCAGAAGCCTTGACTTTAAAAACTCTCAATTTGCGTGAGAGTTTCGGCGGCAGCTTCGAGAAAATCTTCGAAACTGCCTTGTCCAAGCGGCTAGAGGACCTTGAACCGCGAGACACTCTGGACGCGTCGATCCTGCTGGTCGCCGTCAATGCCACCGATAAGAGTGCGCCAAGCCTCAACTATGTCAAATGCGATGTGACTTTGTCTGCTGTCACTGAGAGCGGACATGGCTTTGAGCAACACAAGGTCCGTTCGCTGGGTCTGCAACTGACCTGGACGGGATACCATCTGGCTCACATGCAAATCGCGAGTGCCGAGGACTTCGTTGCCAGCCTCAAAAAGAGCGGTGACATCATCGATCTGGCTAAGGCTGGATTGCTGAAAACGTTCGTTATTCAGACAGCCCAATAGGGCGAACGTCGAGGAACAATCTCACAGCCCGGTATTGGCCCCGTTTTTCAAGGGCGCCTGGAATGCAATCTCACATTCAACGCCATGCGGCGTCCTTGAGAGGACACCGCCCATAAAGGAGTTTATGCAATGACCCGTTTTACGAGCAACCTGCGTCGCTTCGGCCTGCCTGCCATCGCAGCTTTCACCTTCGCGACCGCCAGCCCGGCCCAGGCCGTAGACCTGCCGTTCAGTGCAGACTGCAGGCAATTCTCCGCGATCCCCGTCGCCGCGCCAAACACAGGGATCTTGTTCCGGAAAAATCCGAACAGCACCGCAACAAGAGCAGCAACCGCGACAATTTTTGCCATCACTGCGGCAACAAATATCGAGATACCGACAGGAGGCGCCTCCTGCTTTTTTCAGGTCGTTGGTAACGATAGCTACTGTTTCCTTGCCCGCGGCTCCGATCAAATCATCAATGTGAATGCAGTTGCGGGAAACAATCACCTTGGCGCTCCCGCGTGTCAGTGATGGCTAAGACGGGTGCGCAGTCAGACGAACTGGCAGCACCCGTCACGGCCTCGGATAGCGTTTGACGCCGGTTCCGGTGACCGAAAAGCCAGCCATGTAAGGGTCGCGTTCATCCAGAGTGATAGTGCTGGTGCCGGTCTTCACCGCCCAGCCCTCGATGGTCGGAATGATGCCCCGTTTTGTGCCGACGAGAACGTCAGCTTTCACTCCGCCCGTAAACAACGACCCGATGACGCTTTCATGCACGAAGCGATCCCCAACCTTCAGCTTACCCTTGGCAAAAAGCTGCGCCATGCGCGCGGACGTGCCTGTGCCGCAAGGGCTACGGTCTATGGCCTTGTCACCATAAAAGACGGCATTGCGGGCATTGGCTTTTGGGTCTTGAGCCGGCCCGGTCCACTGAATGTGGGAGACGCCCCGGATCTCCGGATTCTCTGGATGGCAAATGTCGAAGGCTTCATTCAGCGCATCCCGAAGCCTTGGACTGACCGCCACCAGTTGATCGATGGGAACGGATCCAACGCCGGCAAAGTTCCTCTGCGGTTCGAAGATCGCATAGAAATTTCCGCCATAAGCAACGTCGCACACCAATGGGCCAAACTCGGGGCACTCGATCTCCAGGCCTTCAGCTGCCAGGAACGAGGGAACGTTGGTCAGCTTTACTGAAGACACATACTCGCCGTCCATTGTGTAGTCGGCGAGCACCAGACCAGCGGGCGTTTCAAGCCGTGCCTGGCCCGGAATTTTCGGCGCAAGCAGGCCTTCCTCAAGCGCCATCGTGACCGTTCCGATGGTGCCGTGACCACACATCGGCAAACAGCCACTCGTCTCGATGTAAAGCACGCCAACGTCATAGGCATCGCTTGAAGGCGGATAGAGAACTGAGCCGGACATCATGTCGTGGCCCCGCGGCTCGAACATCAAGCCGGTGCGGATCCAGTCATAGTCGCGTACAAAGGACTGGCGCCGGTCAAACATGGAGCCCATCGGCAGCTGCGGCGCCCCACCTGCAACCAGACGAACCGGATTGCCGCAGGTGTGTCCGTCGATGCAGAAGAACGTATGACGGGCCATGGGTGGTCCTCTTGTCAGAAACGGGTTGCGCGGAACGGTGCGAGATCAAGGGAAGGCGTCTCGCCGAGCAGAAGTGCGGTCAACTGTTGACCCGTCGTCGCAGCCTCGGTCAACCCGTGGTGGGCATGCCCGAAACCATAGACGATATGCTCGCTCGCCGAAGACGTTCCGATCACCGGCAGGCTGTCCGGCAGCGAGGGACGGTATCCCATCCAGCGCTTGCCGGTGCTGGCATCAAGCCCCGGACAAATCGTTTTTGCCTTGGCGATCATCGCGTCGACCCGTTGCCAGTTCGGAGGAAGCTCCAAACCGCCGAATTCGACAGCGCCTCCAATCCTCAGGCCCGTTTCCAGCGGTGACATAACGAAGCCATGGCCGCGCAGCATGACGAAATTGCTGAGCGACACCCCAGGCTCCGGCACAGTGATGTTATAGCCGCGCTCTGTATCAAGCGGCACAGGATCGCCAAGCTGGGATGTCAATTTCCGGGACCAGGCACCACAGGCAATCACCAGCTTCCCGCAACTCAGCGTCGAACCGTCCGCCAAGGTCAGAGAGGCCCCTTCATTGGTTGCCGCAACCCGCTGAACATCGGCAACTTCGAAAGAAACGCCCTGCGCGACGAGCCAGTCGGCAATCGAAAGGCAAAGCTTCTTGGGGTCATCCATCTGCGCCCAGCCGGGAACAAAAGCACCGCCCACGACAGTTGACGAAAGCTCCGGCTCACGGTCCCGGACTTCATCCCCGGAAAGCTCACGCACCTCGATGCCATAGTCTCTTTGTTCGGCCCAGGAACTCAAGCTGTTCCGGAACTGGGCCTCATTGTCGAAGACCTCGAGACAACCACTATAACGCACCTGATTGTGGGTCCCCGTCAGTTTCCACACACGCTCCCATGCCGGAAGAGCGTCCGCTCTCAAGACAGCAAGCGCTTCCCTGCTTTCCTGCACGCGAGATTTTGTGGAGGCGGCCAGGAACCGCACCATCCATGGCAGGATCTTGAGACTGTAAGAGGGTCGCACGGATAGCGGCCCGAGAGGATCGGCAAGCCAGGAGATCGCCTGCTTCCACACACCCGGCGAAGCAAGAGGCGCGACATCGGTCCAGGCGATGCCACCGGCGTTGCCCTGGCTTGCCCCAGCCGCCGGACCTTCCCGGTCAAGAATGGTGACCTTGCAACCGCGCTCCCCGAGAACCGCAGCAGTCGTAAGGCCGATGATCCCGGCCCCGAGGATATGAACGTGAGGTGTTGTCATGATCTTAGAGAGTTGGCAATTCAGGGCGATTTGCAAGGGAAGATTTTATCACCGTGTGAACGCGCTCCAGTTCGACGACGTCGAGCTTGCCGTTGTCTGTGCACTTTGTCGTAACAGCCGGAAAAAGCCCGTCCACATGGGGGCACCCCTAAAATCGAACCCTATGGAAGAGAGAGACTGCGCCTCCGCTTTCTTATTGTCAACGCCTGATATATCAGTGATGCATCAGGCGAGAAGTCCGTATTGTCGCGAGACGACAAGCCGGTCGCGGGAGGCAAGACAAGATGGCGAACGAAAAAGACAGCTTGACCCACACCGCCTATCGACGCCTGGAAGAAGACATCGTCACGCTCAAACTCAAGCCAGGTGAGGCCGTCACCGAAAGCCGGCTGGTGGAAGACTTCGAAATGGGCAGGACGCCCATTCGCGAGGCGCTTCAAAGGCTCAGTTGGGAGGGCCTTATCACAATCCGCCCGAGGCTCGGGATTGTGATTGCAGAAATCAATCCGGCTGATTTCGCGAGAGTCATGGAGGCCCGTCACGGCCTGGAAGTCTTGCTGGCAGGCGCTTCAGCGCGCCTTGCGAGCCGCGCAGAGCGGGACGCGCTACGAATCTGCGCAGACGACATGCGCGCGGCCGCAGCCGACGCGGATGTCGCAGAATTCCTGCGCCTGGACAAGAAATTTGACGAGATCGTCGCCACGGCATCCTGCAACCCGTTTGCCGCCAAGGCGGTCGGCCCGTTGCAAACACTCAGTCGCCGCTTCTGGTTCAGATACCTTGGCGAAGCTGACCTGAACCCGGCTGCCTGGAACCATCTCGAGCTAATGCAAGCGATTGAAGCGGGGGACGAGAAAGCGGCAGTTGAGAAAGCAGACGATCTTGTGCTTTATCTGAAACGTCAGGCAACAGCGTTGATGACTTCAGCCGGTTGATGCGATGCACAGCCAGCCCCTGCAAGATCATTCTGAAAAAATGCATTCCTGAGGTGCGTCATACAGTGTTGCCCGGCTCACCGAGGCGGCGTATGCAGACAAGAGAACTGCAAACCAGACTTCGCTCCCATTGGAGTAACTCCCGTTTTCATCAACGCCTGGAGCCACTTATATGGCCTTTCACACTTGGCTGGCATTTATCACCGCATCCGTCATCCTGACCCTTATTCCGGGACCAAGCGTACTGCTGGTGGTTGGCCAGGCTGTTGCCAAGGGACAGAAAGCGGCGATGATCTGCATTCTCGGCGACGTCATCGGAGGCTTTGTGCTTATCGGTCTGTCGTTCATGGGTGTCGGCGCCCTGCTCGCTGCGTCAGCGACGCTGTTTCAAGTGGTGAAATGGGCCGGTGTTCTCTATCTGGCATACTTGGGATATCGCCAGATTCTGGATGCTAAAAACGACACCAACTTCATTTCGGATGCACCTCAAGGTTCATCAACATGGAGCAGTTTTTGGGCTGGTCTCATCACTGCCGTTCTCAACCCCAAGGCCATCGTGTTCTACATGGCTTTTCTCTCACAGTTTATCGACCCTGAGCGCAGCATGAGCCTTCAGCTGACCATCATGGCGCTAACATCCGCCGTCGCGGTGATCATTCCTCTGGCAGGATACGCACTCCTTGCAGGCCGTGTGCGACTGGCCTTTCGCAGCCGAGCCGCTCAAAAGCGGATTGGCTACACTGGCGGGGCGTCGCTAATCGGCGGTAGCGTTTTCATGGCTGCAACCCGATAACTCATACCCAGCTAGCAATAGCTGGGCGGGGAAGCTCCCCGCCCCCGAGAAATAAGCCTTATCTGTCAAACCAGTGGCGTGTCCGGTTGGCAAAAGCTACCAGCGAAAGCATGACCGGCACTTCAACGAGAACACCGACAACCGTCGCCAGTGCTGCGCCCGAATTCAGTCCGAAGAGGCTGATCGCAACGGCGACGGCCAGCTCGAAGAAATTCGACGTGCCGATAAAGGCCGCCGGCGCAGCGGTCGCAAAAGGCACCCGCCAGACATAAGCCCAACCATAGGTGATGGCAAAGATGCCGTAGCTCTGCAAAAGCAGGGGGATGGCAATCAGGACAATCACCATCGGCTTGTCGACGATGGTCTGTGCCTGGAAACCGAACAGCAAAACCACCGTGGCCAGCAGTCCCATCACCGAGAACGGTTTCACCTTGGCGGTAAACTCGGCGATGCGTTCCTCATTGTCCGTCCCGTCGAGCACCTTTCGGGTGACATAGCCCGCAGCCAAAGGAATGATCACGTAAAGGATCACCGACAGAAGCAGCGTTTCCCAGGGCACGATGATGTTGGTGACACCGAGCAGGAGAGCAGCGATCGGGGCGAAGGCAAACACCATGATGATGTCGTTGATGGAAACCTGCACCAAGGTGTAGTTGGCATCGCCGCGGACCAGCTGACTCCAGACGAAAACCATCGCGGTGCAGGGGGCAACGCCAAGCAGGATCATCCCGGCGATATATTCCTTGGCATCCTGAGGGCTGACCAGGTCAACAAACAGGTATTCAAAGAACAGGATGCCCAGCGCTGCCATGGTGAAAGGCTTAATCAGCCAGTTCACCACCAGTGTGATGCAAAGACCTTTTGGCTTCCTGCCGACATCCTTGAGCGAGGCAAAGTCCACGTTGACCATCATCGGGTAGATCATCAACCAGATGAAGACGGCGACGACGATGTTGACGTTCGCATATTCAAGACCGGCGATGACCGAGAACAACCCCGGCGCAACGAGCCCAAGCATCACGCCTGCGGCAATGCACAGCGCCACCCATACCGAGAGATAGCGCTCAAACACGCCGAGCGGCGTTTCATCCGCAGAAGCCATAATTCAGTCTCCTAAACACGAGTTCACCCCAGTGCGGAGTGAATTTAATGGGGTGAGTTAGTCATTCAGATTGCCGATGGCGCTGAGTTGCGCCTTGGCATCGGGGGCATCAAAGACAGTATCGGGAAGGGCAAGAAATGCCTCGATCCGACGCTTTATGCGCTCATAGGCAAGATCGAAATCCGCAGCCCGTTCGGTATCATCTTCCTTTTCGCTCGCCGGATCGGCGATGCCCCAATGCGCGACCAACGGGTGTCCGGGCCAGATCGGACAGGCTTCCCCGGCAGCATTGTCACAAACGGTGACAATGAGATCCATCGCCGGCGTGTCCGGGCCGGAAAACTCGTCCCAGCTCTTGGAGCGGAAGCCTTCTGCAGAAATCCCGTGACGGGCAAGGCAATCCAGCGCATCCGGATTGACCGTGCCACGGGGCGTGGAACCTGCTGAAAACGACTGGTAGCGATCGCTGGCAAGATCGCGAAGCAGGCCTTCACCCAGAACAGATCGGGCGGAATTCGCCGTACAGACAAAGAGAACATTGCGCATTTGGAAATCAAACTCTCACGTGACGAAATGAGTCATTCAATCGGACGAGCCGGAGGAAGAAGGTTCACACGCAATGATGTTCAACAGCGGCGCGCAGAGCTCTGGATTGCCGCCGCAGCAATCTTGAAGCAGATATGTGACAAGCAATTGCATGCAGGTGAGCTCCGCACGGTACGTGATCGAGCGTCCGTCGCGGCTGGCCTGCACAAGGCCAGACCGCGACAGAACGCCCAGGTGGGTCGACAGGGTATTGGGCAAGACGCCGAGCGCTTCAGATATAGAGCCCGCGGTCATGCCTTCTTGTCCGGCTTTCACCAGCAGGCGAAAGACGTCGAGGCGGGTTTCCTGACCAAGGGCAGCCAAAGCGTCGAGAGCAACTTCTTTTTCCATAATTCGAGAATATTCGAAATATGGATGATTGCAAGGCTGAATCTACACGCGGGCAGCCGATATGCGTCAAAGGCTGAGCTGCATTAAATCAGGCAGATCAGAATCGATCGGCCACGGCCTTGGTCCCAACATCAGACGTTTCTCAGGGACGCAAATTGCGCAGCCCCACCAGTCGGCAAACCTCAGATAATTTGAAGGCCTGCCCTGCGTCAGAAACGCCTCGCTGTCGCGAGCAGGCCCCAAATGAACGTGATCTTTGGGACGGCCTTAGTGACCACCGCCGGCAAGGCCAACTCCGGTCACAAGGGCAATCCAGACCTTGATCCGCAGGCCCCAGGCCTTAATGATTCCGAGACCGCCCAGGATATGACCGAAGACGCCATGAGGCAGATTGCGATCATAGGTCTGAACGATACAGCCGCTGCCATTGACCAGAAGCTCTTTGTGCTCGGGATAAACCATCTCGAGCAGCACCGCGATCTCGCCACGTGTGGCGAATTGCGATGGCTCAAGCAATCGCCCTGTTGCGGTCACCTGTCCCGCGGCGATCTCGGGCTGTATAGCGAGGATCCGCGCGGGCAGAACCGCATCGACCATGCCAACGTTGAAATTGGTGTCGCAAGCAACCTCGGCCGGCATGCCAACATAAAGCACCGAACGGGCAACCTGGGAGAAGCCAGCGAAGACACGCTTGGGGTGAGCCTCGTCCCGGTCGGGAATGATCAGCATCGCCGGGCTGGTTGCGATCTGCGACGCCCGCGCACCGACATGCAAGGTCAGCTGATCAATCATGCCACTCACCTGCGAACGGACGACGGTCTTCTCCAGCTCGACCTGCGCCTGTTCCAATGCCGCGTTGGCGCTTTCACGTTGGGCGGGAAGGACTTCCTGCAGCTGCAGGTTTGCCTCATCAAGGAAAGCCTGTGCTTGTGCAACCTTGGCCTCACCGGTCGCCTTGTCCGCGACAGCGGCCTCATACCGCGTCGCCGTATAGGCAGCAGATTCGCGTCGGCGCAGTTCTTCCTGATCATTGTAGACTTCAATGGCCTGGCGAAGCGACGCATTCTCGCGGTCCAGAGAGGCTTGAGCGGAACGGACCTGAGCCTCAGCCAGATCGAAGGACTTTTCAACCTCGGCCACTTTGAGCTCGGCCGTCTTGACCGCGGCCTGTTCCGTCGCATCGCTCACGGTGAAAAGGACTTGACCCGGCTTAACCCTGGTTCCGTTGTCAACCTCGATGCCCGTCACCGTGCCACCGTTCTCGCTGACCACGGGAACGGTCCGGAACGGAACGAAGCCAGTGTAGGACTTCGGATAGTAGTAGAAGACTGTGAAAAAGACGATAAACGCGAGCGCAAGCCAGGCAAAGAGAGCCATGTGCACGTTGTAGAGCGTGATCGGAATCCCTTTCCAGCGCAGATAGAGAATTCGCAAGACGAGCGGGATGGAAGTTACGGTCAACTCAATCATTCTCGGTCACTCCGCCGGATTGCGACATAGGCCTTTCCGAAACAATCGGAGGCGCATTCCCAGCCGCCGCCGGTTGCGGTTTCGCAGGAACGACCTGCTCTGGGCGGTCTTCCTCCGGTGAAGGCCGCATCCGTCGACCATACCGATCGTGTTCGCCGAGATGCTCGCGCTGCAGCTCCTCTAGCATCACCCCTTCGAGCTCTCCTTTGAGCGTATGTTCTTTCATTGGCTCGAACCAAAGCATCAAGTCACGTGCGAGTGCGGTCGCAATCAGAGACAGGGGCAGCAAAATGCTGAAATGGCTGAGAGGCGGAAAGATCTCGTAAGCGAAGGCCACCATGAGCAACATCGGGACCGTCGTTTGGAGTGGGGTGCCTTCATTATGCTTTTCCGCAAAACGATCAAAGCGGGCATAAAAATGAACAACGGCAAAGATCAATAGAAAGACAAGAACAAGCGCCGAAAAGGCCGTGCTGTCCGTCTCGCCCGGCGCGGCCCACCAAGACACCGTCTGGCCCTCAGTTGCGGCACTTTCGGCCATCGCAGGCAGCGGAACCGCCGCAAATGGAGCAAGGAGAAGAAACAGGCAGGTCGATCGGCTTCGTTTCACTACACACCGTCCCTTCCTTGGTCTTTTAGCTTCCGTGCAAATCATGCCAATCGCGATCCTAAAGAGCCGACGTCAGTGGCGTCAGCAAAAGTTGTTTTAAAAAGTGCGTCACATTACTGATTGATAGGCCGAGCGTCCCGCAAAAGAAAGCCACAAGCGATCAATATGCCACTTGTTTTAGGTCAACCGATTTGACCGGGTGTTATTGCTCGGAACGTCTCCCGTTTCCTCATGCATTTATTTCAGCAGCGCCCGAGCAAGAACGCGGCGAAGCACCATCTCTGCTTTTTCGTTGGTCCAGTTCCTGTCGCCGGTCAAAAGGTCCCAAGTCTGAACGGAAGAGGATGCCCAAAAAAAGTCTGTCGCATCATCCACTGTCCAGCCTTCGAGCAACGCGCCATCACGCTCCAGCGACACAATCAGTTCACGCTCCCAGCTGCGCAGGTCCGTCATGCGGTCCTCCCAGGCCGCAGCGGCTTCCGCGTCAGTCTTTCGAAGTCGAATGAGATCGTTTGCTACAGGCGAAATCTTGACCAGAAAGACGAACCAGACTTCAAGGCATTTGTTGAAACGTTCGACCGGATCGGCCAGCGCAATCGCCGCATCGAAATCCTGTTTGACTTCAAAGCGCTCATCCGCGCGCTTGACCAGCGCCATCAATAGCCCTCCGCGTGTCTTGAAGTGCAGGTAAACCGACTGGCGACTGACATCAGCGGCATCAGCAATCTGCTGAATGGAGACCTGCGCGCCCTCTTTTGCGACCAGATTCCAGGCCTTGTCCAGAATTTCATTGTAGGTAACACCCGCAGCTTTTTTTCTTGACACGCGTAAAGATTCCCAAATATTTGACACGTGTAAACTATTGGAGTTGTACGCATGGAAGTCAAACCGGACATCGCAAGAAAAATCGAGAAGCTCGTAGACTGGTATCGCTCCGAGGCAGCTGATGCCTGTCCCTCACAAACGCAATGGACCCAGATCCTCTCATTGCCCGAAGGCAAGCCAGTCACTTTGATCAACTTCTTCAAATTTCGAGAGAAGGCGGCCTACCAAAGCGAACAGAGTGCAACTGCTACAGGAGATGAGGCATTCAATCGCTACGCTTCGGTCAGCATTCCAACGATGGAGAAGGTTGGCGGAAAATTTCTCCACGTAGGCCCGTTTGCAGGAACGTTCCTTGGCGAAAACGAGGATTGGGATCTGGTCGCCATCGGATCCTATCCAGACTTAGACGCTCTATATGCGCTTTACAGCGATGAAGACTACCGACAAGCCTTCCATCATCGTTCGGCGGCGGTTTTGCGTCAGAAAGTCGTTGCCTGCTCACATTGAGCGAAGGGGATGCAAAAAAGAAAGCGCGGACCAGCCGCGCTTTCAAACATTCAAACCTGTAAACTCCGACGTCAGGCGGCTTTGGCCGCCAGCCTTTTGCGAATGCTGTCGACATCTGCTTGGGGCGTCGCCGCGAACAGTGTCTTCGTGTAGTCGTGGTGCGGGTTCTCGAAAACCGCCTCGCGGGTGCCGTATTCCACGACCTCGCCGAAATACATCACCATCACCTTGTCCGCGAGATAGCGGACGACCGAAAGGTCATGACTGATGAACACATAGGTCAGGCCCATCTCGTCCTGAAGGTCCTTCAAAAGGTTCAGTATCTGTGCCTGAACGGAGAGGTCCAGCGCCGATACCGGCTCGTCAAGCACCAGCAGTTTGGGTTTGAGCATGATAGCCCGGGCAATGGCAACACGCTGGCGCTGACCGCCGGAGAACATGTGCGGATAGCGGCCATAGTGCTCCGGCTGCAACCCGACCTTCTCCAGCATGGCCAAGGCCATATCCCGGCGCTCGGCCGCACTCATGTCGGTGTTGAGCAGCAGGGGCTCTTCAAGTACGTGACCGATTTTCTGACGTGGATTGAGCGACCCGTAGGGGTTCTGGAAGACAATCTGCACCTTCTGGCGCATATCCTTGGAAATGCCGGTCTTCGAGATATCGATCGGCAGGCCGTCGACCTCGATGGATCCGGAGGTCTGCGCGTCGATCATGGTCAGCATGCGGGCAAGCGTAGACTTGCCGCAGCCACTCTCGCCGACAACAGCAAGTGTCGAACCGCGCTCCACATCGAAGCTGACACCTTTGACCGCGGTCAGCTGACTGGCCTTCTTGAACAGGCCACCGGAAATGTCATAGGTCCGATAGAGATCACGAACCTTCAAGATGGCATCGTCGCTCATCAGAAACCTCCCGCTTCGGCGAAATCACTGACAGTCGGCAACCGGTCACCCGTGGCGTTTTCCGGCAAAGCCGAGAGCAGCGCCTTTGTGTAGGTATGTTGCGGATTTTCGAAGAGGGAGAGCACATCCGACTCTTCCATTTTGCGACCCTTGTATTGAACGATAACCCGATCGGCCGTCTCGGCGACCACACCCATGTCATGGGTGATCATGATCAGCCCCATACCGCTCTCCTGCTGCAACTGAACCAGCAGATCCAGGATCTGCTTCTGGATCGTCACATCAAGCGCGGTGGTTGGTTCGTCGGCAATGAGGAGCTTCGGCGAACAGGCAATCGCCATGGCGATCATGACACGCTGGCATTGGCCGCCTGACATCTGGTGCGGGAAAGCGTTGACGCGGCCTTCCGGATCCGGAATACCGACCGCGCGCATCAACTCAAGCACCCGCGCCTTCCGCGCCGGGCCGCTCAGGTCCGTGTGGATCTTCAAGGTCTCGGCGAGTTGGAAGCCGATGGTGAAACACGGGTTGAGGCTCGCGATCGGCTCCTGGAAGATCATCGAGATGTCTTTGCCGATGACTTTCCGCCGTTCCCTGGAAGACAGGGTCCGAAGGTCCCTGCCCTCGAACTCCATGACGTCTGCCGTGATGGTCGCCGTCTCCGGCAAGAGCCCCATCACCGCGAGCATGGCCACCGACTTGCCCGAACCGGACTCGCCGACAATGGACAGCACCTCGCCCGCATCGACCGTGTAGTCGACCCCATCCAGCGCCTTGAACGCGCCTTTCGCGGTGTCGAACTCGACCTTCAGGTTGCGAATTTCAAGAAGCGGCATGGGCTCAGCTCCTTTTCAGCTTGGGATCGAGCGCATCGCGCAGACCATCGCCGACCAGGTTGATGGCCAGAACGGTGATCAGGATGGCAAGACCGGGGAAGGTCACGACCCACCAGGCCCGCAGGATGAACTCACGTGCTTCGGCCAGCATCGTGCCCCACTCGGGCGTTGGCGGCTGCGCGCCCATGCCGAGGAAGCCGAGCGCTGCCGCGTCAAGGATCGCATTCGAGAACGACAGGGTCGCCTGAACGATCAGCGGAGCCAGACAATTCGGCAAGATGGTCTTGAACATCAGCCTGAAATGGCCGGCACCGGCAACTTTCGCCGCAACCACATAGTCGCGGGACCTTTCGGCCAGAACCGCCGCGCGGGTCAGGCGAACGAAGTGAGGCTGCAACACGATGGCGATGGCGATCATGGCATTCATCAGCCCCGGCCCAAGGATGGCAACAAGAACCAGCGCCAGCAGAAGGGACGGAAACGCAAGGATGATGTCCATCACGCGCATGATGAATGTGTCGACGAAGCCGCGCATATAGCCGGCCACGAGACCGATGACGATCCCCCCGACCAGCGCGATCGTCACGACGACGATCCCGATGAAGAGCGAGAACCTTGCGCCAAAGATCAGACGCGAAAGGATGTCGCGTCCGACCGCATCCGTACCCAGCAGAAAGGCAGCCTTGCCGCCCTCCAGCCAGACAGGCGGAACCAGAAAGCTGTCGCGATACTGGACGTCGGGATCATGCGGCGCAACGAGAGGCGCAAAGAGCGCGACCAGCACAAGCAGCACGAACACGGCGAGGCCGAGAACCGCGCCCTTGTTCTGGGAAAAATAGTACCAGAACTCGAGCAGCATCGCCTTGGTGGCATTGCGACTTTCCTGTTCCAGTTTGTCTTGGGTGGCCGCGGCGGCCGAGGCGTTTTTTGTCATTTTCTCGTTCCTCGGCTCAATTGTGCCGAATGCGCGGATTGATCAGGCCGTAGAGCAGATCAACGATCAGGTTGACCAGCATGATGATGCCCGCGATCAGCAGCAATCCGCCCTGAACCACGAAGTAATCGCGCCGTGAAATGCTGTCGACCAGCCACTTTCCGATGCCCGGCCAGGAGAAGATCGTCTCGGTCAGGATCGCGCCAGCCAGAAGCACGCCAACCTGAAGGCCGATGGTGGTGATCACCGGGATCAATGCGTTGCGCAGAGCATGCAAGCCGATGACGCGGAACGGCGGCAGCCCCTTGGCGCGCGCCGTGCGCACATAGTCTTCGCCGAGAACCTCAAGCATCGCGGACCGGGTCTGGCGCGCGATCACGGCCAGGGGAATCGTCGCAAGCACCACGGACGGCAGGATCAGGTGACGCACCGCCGATAGGAAAGCGCCCTTTTCACCCGACAGCAAACTGTCGATCAGCATGAAACCGGTCACCTGCGGAAAGAAGAACATGAGCGAAATACGTCCAGACACCGGTGTCCATTGCAGGATGCCCGAGAACAGGATGATCAGCAGCAGGCCCCACCAGAAGATCGGCATGGAATAACCGACAAGGGCAGTCCCCATGATCGCCTGGTCAGCGACCGAGCCGCGCTTAACCGCGGCGAAGATACCCGCCGGAATGCCGAGACAGACAGCAATGATGATCGCGCAGAGCGCCAATTCCGCAGTTGCGGGAAAGAGCGTCAGGAATTCATCCAGCACGGGCTTCTTCGAGGCAAAGGAAGTGCCGAGATCGCCCTGGAAAATGTTGAGCAGGTAGTCGAGATACTGTTCCCAAAGCGGGCGGTCGAAGCCCATCTGGGCCATCAGCTGCGCCTTGCGTTCGGGGTCGATCCCCCGCTCGCCGGCGAGAAGATCAAGCGGATCGCCCGGCAGAAGCCGAATGAAGCTGAAAGCCACCAGCGTGACCCCGAAGAACGTCGGGATCAGAAGGCCAAGGCGGCTGAAGAGGAAGCGAAACATATCGTGGGTCCGGATATGACGAACCGGCGGATCTTGCCGGGAAACAGCAGGAGACCGCCGGTCGAATAGACAAAGGCGCCGGCGTTGATCACGCCGGCGCCTGATTTACAGGCCGGTTTACTCGGCGATGTCGACACCGTCAAACCAGTGACCACCGAGCGGGTCCATGACATAGCCTGTGACCTTGGAAGACATCGGCATGAAGACAACCGAGTGAGCAATGGTGCCCCAAGGAGCTTCTTCCTTGAAAACGACCTGAGCCTGTTCGTAGAGCTTGGTGCGCTCGGCCTTGTCGGAGACCGTCTTGGCCTTCTCGATCAGAGCTTGGAACTCGTCGTTACACCACTGAGCACGGTTGGAACCGCCAACGCCGTCACAGCCGAGAAGAACGGCGAGGAAGTTGTCGGGATCGCCGTTGTCGCCAGTCCAGCCGAGAAGCACGGCACCGTCACGATCTTCAGCCTTCGAACGGGACAGGTACTCACCCCATTCGTAGGAAACGATCTCGACGTCAACGCCAACCTTGGCAAAATCCGCCTGCATGACTTCAGCCATACGACGGGCGTTCGGGTTGTACGGACGCTGCACCGGCATTGCCCAGATCTTCATGGACAGGTCGGAAACACCGGCGTCAGCCAGCATCTTCTTGGCCAGTTCCGGATCGTAGGCATCGTCTTTGATGGCGTCGTTGTAGGACCACATCGTCGGCGGAATCGGGTTCTTCGCAGCCTGGCCGGAGCCCTGGAAAACCGCGTCGAGGATCGCCTGTTTGTTGATGGCGTGGTTCAGCGCCTTGCGGACGTTCTTGTTGTCGAACGGAGCAACCTTGGTGTTGTAGGCAAGGTAGCCGACGTTCAGGCCCTGCTGTTCCATCATCGTCAGGCTGTCGTCCGCCTGAATGTCCGCAATGTCAGCCGGAGCCGGGTAAGGCATCACATGACATTCGCCAGCCTTCAGCTTCTGGAGACGAACCGCCGCATCCGGCGTGATCGCAAAGATCAGGTTGTCGATCGGCTGCTTGCCACCCCAATAGTCGGCGAAAGCGTTGTAGCGGATGACCGCATCTTTCTGATAGCCGACGAAGGAGAACGGACCCGTGCCGACAGGCTCCTGGTTCAGCATTTCCATCTTGCCGTCAGCTTCCAGCTTGTCAGCGTATTCTGCGGACAGGACAGAAGCGAAGTCCATTGCCAGGTTCGCCAGCATTGGCGCTTCCGGGCGGTTCAGGACGAACTTGACCGTATGATCATCAACCTTGACGATTTCCTTGATCAGGTCCGGCATGGACATGCCGTCGAAATATTCCCATGCAGCACCGGCAGTGTACTGGTTCCACGCATGGTCCTTCTTGAGCTGACGCTCGAAGGAGAAGACAACGTCATCGGCATTGAAGTCGCGCGACGGTGTAAAGAAGCTCGTGGTGTGGAACTTCACGCCCTTGCGCAGGTTGAAGGTGTATTCCAGACCGTCTTCGGAAACTTCCCAGCTCTCAGCCAGACCTGGCAGTACTTCCGTGGTTCCGCGCTTGAATTCGACCAAACGGTTGTAGAGCGGCTTGGAAGAGGCATCGAAGGTCGTGCCGGCGGTGTAAAGCGCGGTATCAAACCCTTCAGGTGACCCTTCAGAGCAGTAAACCAGTGTCTTTGCGGACACACCGGTCGCCGCGATCGTCGCAAGGCTGACACCGAGTAGGGTAGCCTTCAAGGCTTTCGTCAATTTCATCAAACTGTTCTCCCCTTGATGAAGAATCCAGACACTTTGCCATCATGAAATGTGGCTTGGAGGTGTCTCGGACAGGGGCAAACTAAGGCCGTTTTTTCTGTAAAATCAACAGCAGAAAAATTTCGAATTTATGGCTCTTTTTGAAATATTTTCACTAGGTAAGGGTCACTGCCGTAATAAAGACTACGCTGAACCCCATTCAAGCAGAACAGGTTTCCCTTATGGAAACCTGTTCGCCACTGACAATTAAACGACTGTATTTATTGGCATTATACCGACCTGCGTGCGATGGCAAACCATCACGCTTCCGAAGAGGTCGAGCGCGTACGGCGGACGGCGTCACGCCAGCCAGCGAGAAGATGATCACGTTCACTTTTCGCCATGACAGGGGAAAATCTTCTGTCCAGGTGCCATCTGGAGGAGAATTCCTCCTGCCCAGGCCAAACACTTGCGCGTGATCCCGCCAGCCAAGCCGCGCCAAGCGCAGTCGTTTCGGCCACACTTGGCCGATCGACCGGCGCTCCGAGAATGTCGGCGAGGAACTGCATGGTCCAGTCAGAGGCGGTCATGCCGCCATCAACCCGCAGCACTGTCTCGCCTTGGGCGCTCCAGTCAGCCTGCATGGCATCGATCAGATCACAGGTCTGATAGCCAACGCTTTCAAGCGCCGCCCGCGCGAAATCCGCGGGCCCGGTGGCGCGGGTGAGCCCATAGATGGCGCCGCGCGCATCCGCGTCCCAATGAGGAGCGCCAAGACCAACAAAAGCCGGCACCATGTAAATCGGCTGCTCCCGGTCCGCCTTCTCCGCAAGCCCCTGCGTCTCTTCTGCCGAGGAGATCAGGCCAAGGCCGTCACGCAGCCATTGCACGGCCGCGCCCGCAACGAAGATCGAACCTTCCAGCGCATAGGTCGGCTTACCGTTCAGGCGATAGGCAATGGTGGTCAGGAGCCGATTGCGTGACGCCACCGGGCTGTCGCCCGTGTTGATCAAGGCAAAGCAACCGGTGCCATAAGTCGACTTGACCATGCCTGGCTCGAAACAGGCCTGACCAACGGTCGCCGCTTGTTGATCACCGGCAACGCCCAGGATCGGCAAGGGCTTGCCAAAGAGATCCGCGCGGGTCATGCCGAAATCATCGGCACAATCGCAAACCTCCGGCAACATGGACATGGGAACGCCCAGCAACCGGCACAGGTCCTCGTCCCAAACATTGTCGTGGATGTTGAAGAGCAGCGTCCGGGACGCATTGGTCGCGTCCGTGACATGACGCTCGCCGCCAGTCAGATGCCAGATCAGCCAGCTGTCGACCGTCCCGAAGGCCAATTCGCCGCGCTCTGCGCGCTCGCGAACACCCTCGACATGATCGAGGATCCAAGCGACTTTTGTCCCGGAAAAATAGGGATCGAGCAAGAGGCCCGTTTTTTCGGTGAACAGCGCCTCATGACCGTCCTTGCGCAACTTGGAGCAGAACTCAGACGTACGGCGATCCTGCCAGACGATGGCGTTGTAAACGGCCTTGCCTGTCTTCCGGTCCCAAATGACAACGGTTTCCCGCTGGTTGGTGATGCCGATGGCTGCGATATCCGCGACGGACACATGGGCGCGCTCCAATGCCTCGCGGCACACAGCGGCAGTCGTCGACCACAGGTCCTCTGGGTCGTGCTCAACCCATCCGGATTTCGGAAAATGCTGCTTGAATTCCATCTGACCGACGCTGATCGGCTGAAAGTCACTACCAAACACGATCGCACGACTGGACGTCGTTCCCTGATCGATGGCCAGAATGGCACCCGCCATGGCAACTTCTCCCTATGTGGATGGGGACCTGTCGCAGAAAACGCAGATCACCTCTGTCTTGTTGGTTTTATGCAGCAACTTCGGCTTTTTCCGCAAGATAGCGCTTGATGAATGCCTCGAGAGCAGCTGTTTCAGTCTCGGAGAAATGCAGACCCAGCTTCGACCGGCGCCACAAAATGTCTTCTGCGGCGCGCGCCCATTCCCGATCAATCAACCAGCGCACTTCAGGTTCGTACAGATCTGCCCCGAAACACGTGCCAAGATCCTCTGCTCTTTTGGCATCTCCCAGGAACAGGCGTGCATCGGTTCCATAGGCGCGGACCAGACGCTCGGCATGAGCTTTCGCAAGGAAGGGGAAATCGGCCTCGAGCGAACTCACCTGGGCATCGAAATCAAGCGGACCGAAATCACCGCCCGGCAACGGCGCATAAGCTGTCCAGACGCCACGCTTGAAGCGCAGGAATGGTTCGAGTTTCTCGAGCACCTGTTCCGCCAGTTTCCGGTAGGTCGTGATCTTGCCGCCGAAAACCGAAAGCAGGGCAGCGCGGTCGTCCTCGCCGCCCTCAAGCTCCAGCACGTAGTCACGTGTTGCGGCCTTGGCGTCTTCGGCACCGTCATCGTAAAGCGGGCGCACACCGGAATAGGTGTGGATCACATCTTCCGGCGTTACCGCGGTCTCAAGATACTCGCTCACAGACTGGCAAAGGTACTCCACCTCGCCATCCGAAATCTTCACCTCGCCCGGATCGGCGTCATAGTCGACGTCTGTCGTTCCGATCAGCGTGAACTCGCGCTCATAGGGAATGGCAAAGATGATCCGGCCGTCACCATTTTGGAAAATGAAACAGCGGTCGTGATCAAACAGCCGGCGGACCACGATGTGGCTGCCCTTGACCAGACGCACGTTGGAGGTCCGGTTCGCACCGACGACACCCGACAGCATGTCAGCAACCCACGGCCCGGCCGCGTTGACCAGGGCCTTCGCTGTTACCGTACGTTCCTCTCCGCTTTCAAGATCGCAGAGGACCACTGCCCACAAGCCGCCTTCGCGGCGCGCATTCACACACTTGGTGCGCGTCAGGATTTCCGCACCCCGGTCAGCTGCATCGCGTGCATTTAGGACCACCATGCGCGCATCTTCGACCCAACAGTCGGAATACTCAAAGCCCTTTTTAAACATGGCCTTGAGGCCATGGGAGAACGGCGGTTGATCCAGCTTGACCGTCTTGGTCGCTGGCAGGAGCTTGCGGCCACCAAGGTGGTCATAGAGGAAAAGCCCAACACGCAGCAGCCAGGCAGGGCGCAGTTCCTTGTGATGAGGCAGGATGAAGCGCAACGGCCAGATGATGTGCGGCGCGGCCCGCCAGAGCACCTCGCGTTCTTTCAAGGCTTTGCGCACCAGGTCGAACTCATAGTACTCGAGATACCGTAATCCGCCGTGGATCAACTTCGTGGACGCAGAGGAGGTTGCCCCGGCGAGATCGCCCATTTCCGCCAGAAGAACCGATGCTCCCCGGCCAACTGCGTCGCGCGCGATACCGGTGCCATTGATCCCACCGCCGATCACCACGAGATCATAATCGGGCGTCATTCACTTCTCTCCCGGAGCCTTTTGCTCGCGCTCACAAACGCGATTTATCCCTGAAAGCGAAAATAAAACGAAACTTTACGAAATTCAATCAAACAAAAACCGCCACTGGCATCCAGAGGCGTTTTTTTATCACCTTCAACAATGCATGCATTATTCATCTGGTGCGATGGAGGTATCCAGTGCCGGGATATCCGGCATCTTTCTCGATTTCACCTGACCCTGGCTCTTTGTCCCTCCGTCGGCCGGAGACAGGACACCAGCCTCCGGAGGAGCAGCAGGCACCGCCGAATGATATGTCACCTGCGGGAATGGAATCTCGATGCCCAGCTCGTCGAAGACTTCCTTCACGAACTCGTTGTAAGCGCGCCCGGTCGACCATTGATCTCCGGGCGTGGTCTTGATCCGCACGCGGATATCAATCGCGCTATCGCCAAAGTTGGTGACGCCATGCATCTCCAGATCGCCAATGATCCGGCCACCGTACTCGCTTTGCTGCAATCGGTGGAATGCCTCCAACAGCGCTGCCTTGGCGTGCTTGATGTCCGTATCGTAGGAAACGCCAATGATCGCGACATGGTAGGAAAAGTCGCGCATAAAATTGGAAACCATATCGACCGAAGAGAACGGCACGATGTGTGTCGTGCCTTCCAGATCGCGCATGCGAACAGAGCGGACGGTTAGTCGTTCGACGGTCCCTGTGACACCTCCGACGGTGACCACATCCCCCTCGTTGATGGCATTCTCGATCTGGATGAAAGCACCCGTGATAATGTCCTTGACCAGGGTCTGTGCACCAAACGAGAAGGCAAGACCCACGACACCTGCGCCAGCAATCAACGGCGCGATATCGACGCCAATTTCCGACAGAGACAGCAACGCCGCCATCACGATGATCACGACTGTGAATGCATTGCGGAACAACTGGAACAGCGTCCGAACACGCGCGGTCACCACGTAGCCCGCGTGCTCACGCAGCCTGAGGTCAACCCATGACATGACCGCAAGCCAGATGGCGAAGGTGACCAGGAGCACCAGCGCCGCGGAACCGTAACGTCCCAGCAGCTCAACACCGCGCGGCGACGTCAGCCAGTTGCTCAGGCTCAAAACGCCCCAGATTTCGAGCAGAACCAGAACCGTCAGGGCGAAGACGACAAAACGCAAAATCTTCAGGATCCGCGGCAAGAAGGTATTCAGCCGTGTTTCAAGCGCGGGAAGTTTCGCACGCACGTCTTCCGGAAGCCTAATGCCTCCGGTGATTGCCCGCGTCATGGTCAATGACACCAGGAAACCGCCCATGATCGTCAGGATCGAATAGCCGGTGGCCTGCATGACGATGGCCACCGCATCAAATGGGCGAGACACCCAGACACCAAGCACCATCAGGATGTAGAGATATGCAGGCCAATGCCAGACGTCGGCCACCCCGACCAAGATCCGTTGCGCCAGATCGCTGGAGAGGTTCCGGCCATAAGTCTTGATGCCATCCGCAACCTGGCGGCTGTTTTTGCGAACGAGCGCGAGGAGGAATACCGCGGCGAGAAGCACCACAAGGACCCGAACCGCGTTGCCAACGACGAATGACACGGTGAGGTTGGCCACCGGTACACCCAGCATCTGGCCGTATCCAAAGAAGGATACGACGAAACCGAGGCGTTTCGCCCAGTAACGCGCGGACGCGTCATCGAAAGGCAAAAGCCGCAGCATGGGCCGCTCCGGCGCGAACACGAACCGAAGCCCGACTTTGGCAACCCCAGTCATCAGAAATGCGTTCAGCGCAAGGCTCTCGAGCAGGGACGCGCCACTCTCAAGACCTCCGAATGTGAAAAGCGCAGCGCTGTTGCCGGCGGCCCAGCCCGCCCCGATCGTGAGGAGATCTGCAACGGTGGTGGCAACCAGCAGGAAGACGCGCATAACCACGCCGCCATATTGCGCCTTGAGCAAGTAGCGCTGGAAGAACATGTGAAGCAAGCGCTGCCCCAGCAGGAAAACGACAAAGGCAACTCCCAGAACCAGAACAACCTCAATCGTCGCCTGTCGGGCTTTATCCCAGCGCACCTGAACGTCGCCGTTCGCCAGAAGCACCAAACCATTCAGAGCGTGCCGGACGCGCGCGAAGCTCGCACCTGCACTGTCGACAGCAGAACGCGTGTACTGCCCAAGGCGAACGGCAAAGGTCTGATCATTGCCTGTCGCCGAGGCATCCCCATCGGTCTCCGAAGCGCTAGCAGACCCATCGCCGCCCGCTTTAGCGTCACCGCTTGCGCTCGTCTTGCCGGTTTGATCTGAAGGCAGCTCTTTCAGACGCTGGATCAGCGCATCGCGACTCTCCGGGTTCTGCAGAACCTTTATTAAGGCTTCACTGGCCGCATCCAGCGTCGGCTCAGCGTTCGCCGTGTCACTTGCATCCCCGGAACTGTCCGAAGAAGTCGCGGACCCGGTAAGCGGGATGCCTTGCGCAAAAGAAACGGGCGGCAACACCACGCAGGCAAACAGAAGAAAGGCAATTGCACAAATGCGGGCTGAAACTGTCATTCATCCAAATCCGGTGGCTTGTCTGATCGGAGTGAATTGCGCAACTCCGTTCACGCGTTGCAATACCCCGTCTTTGACGCACAAAGTAGCGCAACTGTTCCAAACACAAACAGAAAAGGGCGCATATCAATGCGCCCTCTCCTAATTCAAACCAAGCATATGCCTTCAGGACCGCTTGCCATTGTCCAGGCGCGGGGTTTCCGTTCCATCCTGAAGGGCTTCCGGCAACATGTCAGACAGGAAATTCTGGTAGGAGACCGGCCGCAGGAAGCGCTCTATTGCTTTTGTTCCAACCGACGTGGAGCGGACATCTGTCGACGCCGGATAAGGACCGCCATGCATCATCGCATGACTGACCTCGACGCCGGTCGGGAAATTGTTGCGGATCAAGCGACCCACCTTCCTCTCAACGATTGGAAGCAGGGGTGAGACCGATTCCAGGTCAGCATCATCCATGATGAAGGTCGCGGTTAGCTGTCCCTCCAGAGCTTCAGCCACCTTGATGACCGCCGCCGCATCGGCACAGCGCAAGACAACCGCCGCCGGTCCGAAAACTTCATCGTGAAGGGTGGGATTTTCCAGCCACACCTCGGAGCTGACGTCAAAGACCACCGGAGCTGCATCGCAAGCGCCGCCAGTTCCCTCGCCTTTCATTGCGACCGTCGCCTTACCGTTTTGCTCGCGCGTTGCTATTGCAGCCCCATATGCCTTGGCGATACCTGCGGTCAGCATGGTCTGGGCCGGCACATCCCCAAGCGCCTTGCAGGCAGCCTTAAAAAACGTATCCAAATCCGGCCCGTCGAGGGCAATGACGAGACCGGGATTGGTGCAGAACTGTCCAACGCCCATCGTCAGGGACTGAGCCCATCCGGCAGCAATCTCGTCCGCGCGCGCCGCGAGCGCCTGAGGCATCAGGAAGGTCGGGTTGATCGATCCAAGCTCACCATAAAACGGGATTGGTTCCGGTCGGGATACAGCCAGATCAAACAGAGCGCGACCACCGCGCAAGGATCCGGTAAAGCCAATGGCCTTGATCAGAGGATGCGTTACCAGAGCACCGCCGGAAGCCTGGCTAGCACCCTGGACAAGACCGAATGTACCGCTTGGCATGCCCGTCTTTTCAATCGCAACACGGATCGCTTCTGCAACAATCTCAGCAGTACCGGCATGGGCCGGATGACCCTTCACAACCACAGGACATCCTGCTGCAAGTGCAGATGCCGTATCCCCGCCTGCTGTCGAAAACGCCAGTGGGAAGTTCGAGGCGCCGAAGACGCCGACAGGACCGATGGGCTTCAGCATCAGCCGGATGTCCGGCCGTGGCAGCGGTTGACGCTCCGGCATTGCACGGTCTATCCGTGCATCGAAACAGCTGCCTTCCTCGATCCAGTCCGCGAACAGCCGAAGCTGACCTGTCGTACGGCCTCGCTCACCGTTCAGACGCATTTCGGGGAGCGCCGTCTCCTTGCATCCAATTTCTGTCAGATCGGCTCCGCGCGCTTCGATCTCGTCCGCAATCGCCCTGAGGAAATTCGCCCGGTCTGCAGTCGAAGTGTTGCTGAAATCTGCAAACGCACGTTCTGCAGCCTCGGCAGCCTTGGCGACCGTTTCAGAATCAGCATCTTGAACGGCCGCTTGCAAAACCTCTCCGGTTGCCGGGTTGACCGTCTGGAAAGTCCCGCCACCTGAGACCCAGGCCCCATCAATCAAATGCTTACCGTTCAGCATGGCTGTTCCTTCTCAATTTCACTCTTGATACCGTGCGCTGGCGGAGCCGCCAGAAGCTTTCAAGGGCTTTTCACGCCGTGCAGGCAAATGCAAGCCGTGATCACGTTTGAAAGGCACAGAAGTTCCGACCGAAACCAAAAATTCACCATGTTTCATAACGTAGTTCTAACAGGGCTAGTTGTACTGTTCAGCCTATGGGGGACTGGATGTTTTATCAGCTTCTTGAAATGGCAAAGGAAAACACCGCCGAAGCGCGCGGTGCGCTGATGCTTGGCTTAACAGATATTCTCGTCCGCGGCATCGAGAAACGCTCCGAAGAGGAGCTGCAAATGTTCGGCGAGATAGCGGTGCTACTATACCGCACCGCGCCCAAACCTGATCGAATCCAGTTGTCCCGAAAGGTCGCTTCAGAGCTCCGTACGCCTGTCGACCTGGCCATGACACTGGCAAGCGACGAGATTTCCGTTGCTCTTCCGGTGCTTGAAAAATTCCCGGCCTTCACCCCGGAGAACCTCCTCCGGCTGGCAGAAGACTTGAATGACGAGCATCTTCAGGTCCTTGCCAGACGCACAGATATCAACACCAGGGTCTCCGACAAACTGGTTAGGCGCGGATCAAAGGTTGTTCACCGGATACTGGCCGGCAACCGGGAAATACGCCTTTCACAAATCGCGTTGAAGGCGCTGGTGCGCCATGCTGTCCAGGATGTCGTGCTTCGTGAAGATCTCGCCCTTCGCACCGATCTCACCCCGACAGTCTGCACCATGCTTATGCCCCATGTTCGCGGTGCAACCCAGAAGCGCTTGCAGAAGCTGATTACCGGGGTGCTGTCCAAATCTGACCTGGACCAGCTTGCCCGGCTGCGTGAGATGCGCAAGGAACACGGCGCCCATATTGACCAGCTGGACGGCAAGCCACTCTGGGACTACGCGCAAGCAAACGAAATCTCGTTGAACGAACTCGTCGTTCTCATGCTTCAGGACGAACGTCTCGCCCACGTAGCCGACCTTCTTGGTCAACAGGCGCGTGTTGCACCGGGCAGCGCACGAAACGCGGTCTTTAAAGGTGACGTTGAGCAGATCGTCGCCATCGCTCAATCAGCCGGCCTGTCGACCGACGCCTTCTCGCTTTTGGCAAAGGCACGCTGCAAGCACCTGCGGATTCCGAGTTCCAAGGCTGCCGAATGGATCTCGGCCTATGTAGCTGCCCAAACCGGAAACAACGCGGGCAAAAAGCGCCGCGGCGACGGAGCATTTGCAGCCAAACGTAAGGTTCGGCCCCGGCGCGATGCTACCCGTCGTCTTGCTGCTATCTAAGAACTTTTCGGCGCGCGCAAAGAAATGCGGCCAGTGCTGTTGTGAGCGTGGCAGCTGCATAGAACCATAGGCCGGGCAGCACGCTGGCAGCCGCCAATCCGCTCGTCTTTGCAGCAAACAGCACCAGCGCAACCAGCATTACATCAAGCATCGACCACTTGCTGACCATACTCAGAAAGTGAAGGGATCTGCTCGCACCGCCTGACAGCGCGGCTACATGGGTCAACAGGATTTTCAGAGCTGGAAAGCCGATCGAAACCGCTCCGATCACGACTGCAAGGCCATGCTCCTGATCGCCCCAAAGCACCAGAATCATATCCACCAGCGACGGCCGGTCCTCCAGAATGAACAGCCTTTCAAACCGCATGAGCGGCAGGGTCAAACCGAGAGCAAAGGAGAACGTTGCGATGGGAAGCAATAAGGCAATGGCAAAACGCATGCGTGGTTGAAAACCTTCCAAAGGTAGAGCGCGACCCAATCGTGGATCGGCAAAAGCAGGCAAAAAGCCTTTCGTCGCAGCGCCTATACTACAGCTCAGGCAGCACCAAACCATACAGTATCTGCGTTCCGTGAGACCTATCGCCAACTTGGGCATCCCAAACGCGAACGAGGTTGAGGTAGATAGCACAAAGGCCCGAACCGGTTTTCCGTTTCGAGCCTTTATGAAATTTCAAACCTGCCAGGAGAGCAGAAAAAGATTGATCAGCGCACCCGGGCGCGGGCCGCAATCTCGTCCAGCTGATCCTGCTCGGCAATTTCCTGGGCTGTGCGCTCACGTTGCTGATCGCGCTCTTCCAGTTGCTCGAACTTTTTCAGTTCTTCGATGGCTTCATTCAGCTCATCGCGCGCGCGCTCAAGCTGCTCATCCAATTCCAGTGCGGAATTTTTCAGATTGTCACGGCGTGTAGCCGCAGCCTTTGCGAACGTCGGATAGGCGAAATGCCCTACATCGGTGATACCGACACGTTCTTGCTCACTCCGGATCTGGTCGTCAAGTTCGTCGGCCATCCGGTTGAATTCTGCGATCATCGTCTCGATCTGAGACAACTGCCGCCGTTTGTCATCGACCTGAAAACGCTTCAGGCGAATTAGACTGTCTCGGGTTTTCATTACTCAATACTCCCCTAGCAGACCGATACTACCCCGGAGTCATTTCCAAAAGGTTGGCAAGCTGCAAATAACCATCCTGCAGCGAGGTTGCCTCGTCCTTACCTTGGTTCAAAAAGGCCTCCATCGGCTCGAAACGGGCAATCGCTTCATCCACCACCGGATCAGATCCCTTTCTGTAGGCGCCTAGCCGGATCAGCTCTTCCATGTCCGTGTAGGTGGACAAAAGCTGCTTGGCCCGGCGCAGGACCGGCAGATTTTCTGACGGCACACAGCGCGGCATTGTTCTGGAAACCGACTTTAGCACATTTATGGCCGGATAGCGCCCGCGCTCGGCGATCCCTCTCTCCATCACCACATGGCCATCGAGAATACCGCGTACCGCATCAGCTACCGGTTCGTTGTGATTGTCACCTTCAACAAGCACCGTGAAGAGACCGGTTATCGCACCGCTCCCGACTTTGCCGGGGCCCGCACGCTCCAGCAGTCTTGGCAACTCTGTGAAAACCGTTGGCGTATAGCCTTTCGAAGTCGGAGGCTCGCCGATTGACAGGCCGATTTCCCGCTGCGCCATGGCAAAGCGAGTGATCGAATCCATCATGCAGAGCACGTTTTGGCCTTCATCGCGAAAATGCTCGGCAACCGTCATGGTCAGATATGCTGCTTGTCGGCGCATCAGAACGCTTTCATCGGAGGTGGCAACGATCACCACCGAACGAGCAAGGCCCTCTTCCCCAAGGTCATCCTCGATGAACTCCTGGACCTCGCGCCCACGTTCACCGATCAAACCAATAACAGCAACGTCACAGTCGGTGTTTCGCGCCAGCATCGACATGAGCACAGATTTGCCGACGCCTGACCCCGCAAAGATGCCCATGCGCTGGCCTTCGCAGCAGGTCACAAAGGTGTTGAGCGCACGGACCCCCAAATCCAGAGGCCCTCCGACGCGGGCGCGATCGGACGCCGGTGGAGGCGAGCTGCGCAATTTTCTGGGAACCTCACCGCCAGGCAGGTCGCCCTTGCCGTCGATCGGTTCGCCCAGGGCATTTACGACCCGGCCCAGCCAGCCGTTCGCAGGATGAACAACGCTGTCACGCGCCGTGATCACAGCCTTGCAGCCCATCCGAACACCCTCAAGACCCGAGAAAGGCATGCACAGAGCATGGTTATCCCTGAAACCCACAACCTCGGCCGGAACTTTCGGATTGTCTTCGCCACTGTCGATCATGAGCCGCGAACCCACGCTCATTTCGTGGATTGGCCCAGCAATTTCCACCAAAAGTCCCTGCACGGCGACGACCCGACCGTAAATTTCAGTCGCCATAAGCGAATCGATTTCAGCAAAAAGCGACTTCAAATCGAATTCCTTTCAGCAGTTAACGGTTTTGGTAACCTATCGTTTACGTCTCTGCTTAATCTTAATGAACGGAACGTTGACAGGCGAGAGCCATTTCAGGGTCCAACAGTTTTGTGGAGAATGAATCTGAACGGAGTCGGTTAGAACCGCTTCCTAATGTAAAACATTAAGGCCTTTGATTCCGGAAATTTTTCTGCGGACTCAAGAACTTGCTGTTTTTCACAGATTACTTCCCCTGGAGCTTGCCGCTGCGAATTAGATTTTGTTAACCATAAACGACTAGCTTTGGGTCGGGGTGAACAACAGTCCTACGTAGCAGGCACCGACAGAGCCGTTGCGACTTGCCCAGGAAAGGCAACATAAGGGGATTGGCATGCGTGTATTGTTGATTGAGGATGACAGTGCGACAGCACAGAGCATTGAGCTCATGCTGAAGTCTGAAAACTTCAACGTCTACACGACAGATCTTGGCGAGGAAGGTATCGACCTCGGCAAGCTGTACGATTATGACATTATTATGCTTGATTTGAACCTGCCGGACATGTCCGGTTATGAGGTTCTTCGCACATTGCGAGTGTCTAAGGTCAAGACTCCTATCTTGATCCTCTCCGGTAATGCCGGCATCGAGGACAAGGTTCGTGGTCTCGGCTTTGGCGCCGACGACTACATGACCAAGCCTTTCCACAAGGATGAGCTTGTCGCACGTATTCACGCCATTGTCCGTCGCTCGAAGGGCCATGCCCAATCCGTGATCGTAACCGGCGACCTTAAGGTCAACCTGGACACCAAGACCGTCGAAGTCGGCGGCCAACGCGTCCATCTGACCGGCAAGGAATACCAAATGCTCGAGCTGCTTTCCCTGCGCAAGGGCACGACCCTTACCAAGGAAATGTTCCTCAACCACCTCTACGGTGGCATGGACGAGCCGGAGCTGAAGATTATCGACGTCTTCATCTGTAAGCTGCGCAAAAAGCTCGCCGCAGCAACATCAGGCAAAAACTATATCGAAACTGTCTGGGGCCGCGGCTACGTGCTGCGCGAACCGGAAGTCGAACAGGCTGCCTGATCTTCGGACTTAACGTCTCGACGCGATTTTAAAAACCCCCGCCCTTGCGGGGGTTTTTTGTTTGTTCAGGCGGTCCTTGACAAAAAAACGGCCAGGTCATCAAGACCCGGCCGTTCAGTGCCTCTAGTGTTGAATGGTGGGGCCACGCACTAGAGGCTTAGCTGATAGCTCTCCGCGACATAGTGGAAGTTGTCGCCATCCGCTTCGACGTACCCCACTGCCGGGAATGGCATGTGGTAGCCAACGAACGGCACCTTGTCGCTTGCAAGCATTCCAAGGACCTTACGACGCGTCGCAGCAGCGGCGCCCTTGTCCATGTCAAAGCGCACTTCCCAATCAGGATGGGCGAGCGACCAGACGTAGTGGTTGGCGGTGTCTGCGGCCAATAGGAGTTGCTTGCCCTGGCTTTCGAGCATGTAAACCATGTGCCCCGGCGTATGACCGCCAGCGGCGATGGCAGTGACACCTGAAACGACGGAGCCGCCATCTTCGAGGAAGGTCATCTTCTCAGCCAGCGGCTTGACGTTCTTGGCCATAAGCTTGGTCACGCCATTGGCTTCCGGATCCATCTTGGACCAGAAGTCGTACTCGGCTGCGCCCGTTACATAGCGTGCGTTCGCAAAAGCCGGCTGACCGCCTTCCATGAGGCCGCCAATGTGATCTGGATGCATGTGGGTCAGAACGACGATATCGACCTGCTCAGGTGAGTAGCCTGCGCTTTCGACCGCAGCGCGCATGTTCCCACGTGCAGGACGACCACCCTCGCCGACACCAGTGTCGAACAGAACCAGCTCGGACCCAGTGTTCACCAGGGTCGGGGTGAAAAAGGTCTTGAAGCTGTCGGCTGGAATGAAGTTGTCCGTGGACACGGCTTCGAACTCGGCCGCCTCGACATTCATTCCGAAAGTCTTCTGCGGCTCACCGACAGGCACGACGCCGTCAAGCAACGTGTTGATCTCGAAATCCCCGACGCCATAGCGCGCAACCGGGTTGGCCAGAACGCCCTGCTTGTCGGCAGAGGCCAGCACTGAGCTCGAGCTTGCCAGAACGGCGCCTGCAGCAGCGCCACCAGCGCCCAGAAGCGCGGCGCGGCGGGAAATCTCGACCTTCAGATCGCTCATGTCATTCTCCTGATTTTCGTCAAGGCCCCTCCCAAAGTCATTCAGCCAAATCTCGGACAGAATGAGGCAGTGTCGGACGGCTACCCGCCTCCACAGGCCCGATAGGGGAAAGAGAAGCGGGCGGTCCGCCGCAGGACCAGATCAAATTCCATAGGAGAATGTGGCACCGCAGACTGTTTCGGAAAGTAGCCCACCCGTTTTCTTCACGAAATGCGCGAACGCCCCGCGGTCAAGTGATTTTTATTTGAAATGGCAGTGAGTTAGAACGGATCTCCCATTCATGCATCTTAGATGGTAAGGTGAAAATCACACCATCGGAGGCAATCTTGGTTCCCTTACCCCTGAAGGAGTTGTCAATTCTGAGCGGTCTGAGTGCCGTTTTGATTGCCGCTACACAAATTGCTGTTCCAGATGGATGGCATCTGCTCGGCGCTTATGGCTACTGGCTCGTCCGTATTGCACTGGAAGCAGCCCTGTTTGTCGGCGGCCTTCAGATCGCCGCCCAGATCGCCGGCGTGCAGCGCCGCCGCTTTGTTCTGGTGCTCGCGACCAGCCTCGCAACACTTGCCCCGTTTGTCCTCGCAATCACCGCCATGGACATCATCCTGGGTCTCCCGGAACTCGAGCGCCTGCCGATGGTTGGCGTACCGTTCGAGGGCGAGGGAAACGCACATCCCGTTGGCGACCGGCTGGTCGTCTTTGTCTATGAGCTGGGCTATCTTCTAGACAATCATCTGGCGCTCTGCCTGCTGATTACCGCCCCCTGGATCCTTCGGCAAAAAACCCGATCGGAAGACAGCGCGGCCGAGGCTCCTGCTGAGGGGCACGAAGTGACAAGCCCCCGGAAGGCAGGCCAAGGCACGCCTGCAAAAGACGAGGTCACCTCCGGCAAGGCTACGTCACCACAAACAACGCCGTTCCTGCAACAACTCGAACCCGCATTCGAGACCCGACTTCTTCGTGCGGAAGCCCAAGAACACTATGTGCGCCTTATCGGCGAGGCCGAGACGCGAATGATCTTGTTTCGCTTTGCTGATCTGATGAAACTGCTTCCGGAAGAAATGGGCAGCCAGGTACACCGAAGCCATTGGGTCGCCCACGCTGGGGTCGACCATTGCTATCGCGATGGCAGCAATTTGCGCCTAAAGATGAAGGACGGGTCGACGGTTCCGGTGAGCCGCAGCAACGCCAAGAGCGCCATGGAACGCTTCGGCACGAGCAGCTAAACAACAAACGGCGACCCGTGGGCCGCCGCAGTGTTTTCAGTCACGCCAAGTGCTTGGGCGTCAGCGCGTGGATGCGCCCGCAACCAGTCTTGGAGCAACAGCTCCCGACCGTGCCGCTGCCTGCTTGCGCTGAAACAGGCCGCGCTTTCCTGGAACAGGCTTGAAGGCGTCTGTCAGCCCAACAACCGTTTCCGCCGCTCCGAGAACAAGGAACCCGTCATCCGGAACCATCTTGGCGAGACGGTCGAGGATTTCCGATTTCGTCTGTTGGTCGAAGTAGATCAGCACGTTGCGGCAGAACAGAATATCGAATTCACCCAGATGGTTGAAATTGTCGAGGAGGTTCAACTTGCGCCACTCGATCATTGCCCGCATGTCCGGGTTGATCTGCCACATGTCGCCCTTCTGATCAAAATACTTCAGAAGCATCTGGATCGGGAGACCGCGCTGCACTTCAAACTGGCTGTAGATACCGGCCTTGGCCTTTTCCAGAACCTCGTTCGAAAGATCCGTTCCTAGGATACGGGTGCGCCAACCTGCCAGCTTTGGCCCAGCTTCCTTGAGGCAGATACCCAGGGAATATGGTTCCTGTCCAGAAGACGCGGCAGCACACCAGATCTTCAGAGCGCGTGTCCGTGCCCTTGCTTCCAGAAGCGCCGGCAACATGGTGTCATTGAAGTGGTCGAAGGGTGTCTTGTCGCGGAAGAAGAACGATTCATTTGTCGTCATCGCCTCGATGACATCGTTTTCCAGCTTCGAGTTTCCGCCCTTTTGCATGTTTCCGATCAAACCGCTCAGCGTATCGAGCTTCGCGGTTCTTGCAATTGGTAGCAGGCGGCTTTCGACCAAGTATTGTTTGTCGTTGGACAGGACCAGGCCTGATTTGTCTTTGAGAAATTTCTTAAGATACTCGAACTCAGCCGGGGTCATCTAGCGTTCCCCTTTAATACGCGCGCTACTTTGGGACCGATTTCAGGAAGCGGCAACACGTCGCTGCACATCCCGGTGTTTGCAGCGGCACCTGGCATACCCCAGACAACGCTCGTGGCTTCATCCTGGGTCAGAACGCTGCCGCCACCTGCGGCAATCGTCTTGACACCAGCAGCACCATCGTGACCCATTCCGGTCAGGATAAGTCCCAAAGTCGCCGATCCATAGATCTTGGCGACGCTGTCGAAGAGTGGATCGACAGCGGGTTTGCAGAAATTCACAGGTTCGCCATCAGTCAGGCAGATCTTGACCGCGCCGGCATCCTTCTCGAGGATCATGTGCTTGCCACCAGGAGCAACATAAATGTTGCCCGGCTGCAGGACATCACCATGCGCGCCTTCTTTCGCGGGACGCATGGCCGCCTTGCCAACATGCTCGGCAAGAATGGCGGTAAAAGTCGGCGGCATATGCTGAGTGATGACAACAGGAACGTCGTGAATAGCGGTTCCGATGTCCTTCATCACCTGCTGAAGTGCCTGGGGTCCGCCAGTAGAAGACCCGATTGCCAGGATCCGCGGCTTGACCGCCGCATAGGGACGGAGCTTGAAGGCTGCAGCTGGCGCCGCGGCGGCGCCAGTGCCACCCTGCGCCATACGCATCGTCTCCCGCGTGTTCGCCAAACGGCCGACAGGAGCCTGGGAAACCGTCCGACCTGCATTTGTAGCAGCACGCATGGTGCGTCCAGGTCCACGCATCCGCCGCGCGCGCGTGCCCAGCGCCTTGACCTTGTCGATCAGTTCGCGGCGAAAATCGACTGACGTCGTGACTTCGGAAGTGGATTCCGGCTTTGGGACATAGTCGGCAGCACCAAGCGAAAGCGCTTTCAAGCTGATTTCCGCATTCCGTCTGGTGAGCGTTGATGCCATGATCACGACAAGGTCACGCTTTTTCGCCAGCATCAGCGGCAACGCAGTCATGCCGTCCATTTCCGGCATTTCGATATCGAGAACAACCACATCCGGGTTGCTCTTTTCAATGTCATCAACGGCAAGCTTGCCGTTTCTGTGTGATCCGACGACTGAAAGTCCTGGATCAGAGTCCAACCAACGGGTCAGCAAACCTCTGATAACGACAGCATCGTCGACGACCATTACGCGGATGGGGTCCGTGCCCGGGTTTGCCCCGGTCGTGATATTTTGTTGTGCAAAGGCCATTTACAGGGTCCAGTCGCAATTAGATGAGGCCGACTTCCTGAAACTTTGCTTCGACGATTTCGCGGTCGAAGGGCTTCATGATGTACTCATTGGCGCCGGCCCGGATCGCACGGGCGATATGAGCCACGTCGTTTTCTGTCGTGCAGAACACGACAATCGGCTTTTCACCGCCATCTTCGCCACGAAGACTGGTCAGGAACTCCAGACCATCCATGACCGGCATGTTCCAATCCAGAAGGATTGCGTCCGGCATGGTCTTTCGGCATTCGTCCAGGGCCTGCTGGCCATCTTCGGCTTCGGTAATATCGAAGTTCATGTCTTCCAGGATGCGGCGAGCCACTTTCCGGATGACACTTGAATCATCGACGACAAGACATTGTTTCATCTCGTTTGTCTCCGTTGAACGGCCGGACGAAGCCGGCCGATTATCACGCTGCTGCCGCGGCCATTGGCTCTGGGAACATCGTGCCAAGCAGGCGGGCCACATCCAGAATGACCATCAGCTTGCCATCGAGACGATGCACGCCGCCTGAGATCTCGGCCCAACGCTTGTCCAGGTTGGACGGATTGGATTCGGCGGAGCTGCCCGGAAGGTTGAGCACTTCTCCAACAGAGTCGATGACGAGGCCATAGCTTTCATGCTTGTACTCGATACCGACAGCCATCATCTGACCCTCTTCCTGAGGCGGAAGATGTAGGCGGCGGCGCATGTCGATCGCCGTTACAATCCGACCGCGGAGGTTTAGAACCCCCGCCACTTCGGGCGCAGACAAAGGAACGCGCGTCACGCTTTCAGGCACAAACACATCGTGAACCTGGGAAATCGGGAGGCCGAAGAGTTGGCCTCCGATCACCACGGTGACGTACTGAATTGTGTCACCACCAGCCGAAACATTGTTTTCGATCATGGTCATGCTGCAACTCCCATTTCACCTGAGAAGACATCCTTGAGCGCCGCAATAAGCCCGGGGCGGTCAAACTTGGCGACATAGTCGTCAAAGCCGGCCTGGCGTCCCCGTTCAATCGACGCCGGCGTGACCATGGCCGAGAGGGCCAGGACCGGCATATTCCGGAAACGAGGATCCCGGCGAATGGCTTCGCAGAATTCAAAGCCGTTGATTTCCGGCATTTCGATGTCACTGACAACAGCATGGAACTTGCGACCATCCTCCAGCAGATCAAGTGCCTGACGCGGGCTGTCACAAGTGGTCACATCGTAACCAGCAGCCTTCAGAACCGGCGTCAGCATGTTGCGGAAGAACGAGCTGTCATCGACAAACAGAACCTTCTTGGTAAGGGCCTGAATGTCCATTTCCTTGCGCATGAACCAGTCTTCGAAGGCCTGCGGGAGGTAGTAACCGAGATCGATAATCTCTGTTGCACGGTCCTTGATGACCGCGGAACCAAGAACGCCTGGACGTTCGGACCCGACTTCAATGTTCATGTTATCTTCGACAATGTCGACGATCTCATCGACAACGAGGCCCATGGAGCGACCGCTGTCCGAGAAGACCAGCATCGGCTGGGTTCCCTCGAGCTTATGCTGATCTCCGTCGTTGATGTAGACCAACGGCATGAGCGCACCACGGTACTGAACCAGATCGCGGCCATTTGAGCGCTCGATTTTCGAAACCTCGAACTCTTCCAGGCGTGTAACCAAGGAGAGCGGCACCGCTTTCGGTTCTGGAGCACCGGCACGGAACAAGAGCAGCGAAATAGACGACCGGCTTGTATGTGCCTTGCGAGTCAGATCTTCGGCCTCTTCTTCGCTCTGTTCGGCAACCGCACTGGACGCATGGCTGGCCATGGCGCTCGCAACACCGTTTGGATCGATGATCATAATGACCGAGCCATCACCCAAGATGGTGTTGCCGGAGAACATGTTGAGGTTCCGCAGCATGGTGGACATCGGCTTGACCACGATTTCTTCCGTGTGGAAGACGCCGTCAACAACAACACCGAAAGTCTGGCTGCCGACCTGCATGACAACTATGAAACCGTTGTCGTCGTCGATCGCCTTCTCGATGTCCTCACCTTCATAGATACCCAGAAGCTGCGACATGTGAACCAGCGGCAGGAGCTTGTTTCGAAGACGGAGGACCGGTGTGTCCTTGATCCGCTCGATACGATGCTCGGAATTGTGCTGAACGCGCACCAGCTCAACAACCGAAAGCTGAGGAATTGCGAAGCGGTCGCCAGCGGCCTCGATGATGAGCGTCGAGACAATCGCCAGCGTCAGCGGAATCTTGATGATGAAGCTGCTGCCCTTGCCCGGAGTGGAGCGCAGATCAACAGTACCACCGATCAGCTCGATGTTGTTGCGCACAACATCCATGCCGACGCCACGTCCAGATACACTGGTCACCGCTGCAGCAGTAGAGAAGCCAGCAGCAAAAATGAACTTGTGGATCTGCGCATCCGACATCTTGTCGATTTCGGCCTCGGTCGCGATGCCGCGCTCAAGGACCTTGTCCTTGATCTTCTCGACATCCAATCCCTTACCATCATCGCGTACTTCGATGATGATGTGACCGCCTTCATGGTAAGCGGCAAGGGTAATGGTACCCTTTTCCTGCTTGCCTGCTTCGCGGCGGTCGGCCGGCATTTCGAGACCATGATCGGCGGAGTTGCGAACCATATGGGTCAGCGGATCCTTGATCATCTCAAGGACCTGGCGATCCAGCTCTGTGTCGGCGCCAATCATTTCAAGTTCGATCGGCTTCTCAAGTTCCTGACTGAGATCGCGAACGATACGTGGAAGCTTCTGCCAGGCGTTGCCGATTGGCTGCATCCGGGTCGCCATCACGCCTTCTTGCAACTCAGCCGTCACGTTGGACAGGCGCTGCAGAGGAACCTTGAACTCGCTGTCTTCGTGACGGCGAACGATTTCCAGAAGCTGGTTGCGTGTCAGCACCAGTTCGGAAACCATTGTCATGAGGTGTTCGAGCGTATCGACCGCAACGCGGATCGACTGATTGGAAACAGACGAACCGCCGGCTTTCTTTTCCGTAGGTTCGTCCTTTGCCTTTTCAGGTTTTTTGGCAGCAGGTTTGGCAGGCGCCTCGACCTTGGCAGGTGCAGCATCTTCCACCGGCGCAGCTGCTTCTTCAGCAACGGCAGGAACCTCGGCTTCTCCCTCAGCAACCTCGACCTCAATCTCGGTTTCTTGGAAAGCTCGCTCGAGATCATCCAGGGATACTTCACCTGGGCGCAACGGCCGGTCCAAAGACTGTTCCGGAAGCTCAAACGTGTCGTCTTTCGCTTCTTCAGCCGGCTCAGCAGCGTCACCACCACTGACAGCAGCTTCTGCGCTCGTCGACATGCGCTCGAGTTCAGAGATCAGATCGCTGTCGTCGCCTGCAGGTTCTTCGCCCTCAGCTGCTTCCAGATCACCAAGGATGTCCTTGATGCGATCGATCGAACTCAAGATCAGCGACACGGCCTCGGGAGTGACCGGCACACCCTCACGGAACTTGCCCATGAGAGTCTCAGCGGCATGCGCGATCCCCTCGAGTCGGGGCAGGCCCAGAAAGCCGCACGTACCTTTGATCGTGTGTACGAGACGGAAAATATTATCAAGGATCGTCGCGTTGTTGGGTTCCTGCTCGAACTTAACGAGCTCTACGTCAACAACATCGAGACTCTCATTGGTCTCAGTTATAAATTCCCTGAGGAGGTCGTCCATGGCCTGCTCTCACCCGACTTGGTTACTGGTTCCGCGCCTACTGGAGGCGGCTGGACCGGGATGTCCATGTCAGTGAGGTTGAGCCGAAACAGTTAAGATACGCTGAAGCACCTCGAAGACTTTTAGAAAGTATGTTTATGCAGCCTTTTGGGCGGTGATGCGTACTGTGTCTTCTTCCTTTGACATGGACAGAGACATTCCACATTCGCGCGCAAGAAGAACCGTATAAATCGGCTGAACCGAATGGGCGTCAACACGCTCAGGCTCTTCACCGGAAAGAGTTTCCTGCATGCCCAGAGGGATACGCGGGTTCAACCCTTTCGCGGTTAGAATAAAGCTCGGGCTGCTCGGCTCGCCCTCCATAAGGACAGAAATCTCACCACCGCGCGGAACACACTGGTTCGCGATGAGAATGAGATTGAGCAGCAGTTTGACCAGGTTCTTAGGCATCAAGTGCCGCGCGACTTGCCAATCCAGATCGGACTTCTCATTTTCCATGAAGCCCGTTGCAACCACCTGCGCATCGCCCAGATCAATCTCGGCGCCCGCAGAACCCGCCGCACCAAATGCAAGACGAGCGAATTGTAACTTTGCGGAAGCTTGGCGTGCACTCTTGCGAATAAGGTCCATGGCGAACTCGCGCATGTCCTCCGAACCTTCCTCGTCCAGGACTTCGAGGCCGTTGGTGATCGCCCCGACCGGGCTGATGATGTCGTGGCACACACGACTTGCCACCAGAGCGGCAAGATCAAGCGAGGAAAGTTCTTTGAGTTCGGACATGGCGTTTCAAAGCTCTTCAAGGGCGCAGGGCCAGCAAGGTGATTCGAATAGCGGTTAACTCAGGGATACACACGACAGACTACGCTGCCAAGCCGGAGGCTAAACTTACAAAGCAGGTTTGCACCCGGTTTTCTGCGCATGGACCTCGGCATCGGCCATTAACTGCTTGGCATTGACGACAAACAAAAAGCGATTGACGACCGAGTGGAAGAAAACAAGTTTTCCATCGACCACCGCGAATATGAAGGGATTGCCAGCGGTTGCGAAACCTTCCGAAAGGGCATAAGCGCCACAGCCTGCGAACAAGGGCGCGTAAGTATCTGGAGACCTTTTAAAAGCCTCCATATTGCCCTTGTTGACGAAAACCCACTCGGCACCGCCCCATTTGAATTCCAGCTTGCGGCTTCCTTGACGCGGCCGACGATCCACGAAATAGGCCACCGGGTCGTGGCCGCCGATCGCATAGCCGGCAATGGGATCAGGTATAAAAATCTGGGGACGCGCAAAACTTTCGCCCAAGACTATGATGCCAAAGCACGTCACTGCGGACATCAGCCACACACATGACCTATTTACAATACACTTTGGCATTGATTCGCTTCCTGATTCTTCTGATCGACAAGGCGAATCATCGATCGAACCCAGTAGAGTCTACATCATCATGGCGCGCAGTTCCGCGCCCAGAACGTAGCGAAACGCTTCTGCACAGGAGACCGGCTTAATGAATTGGCTCGCAACTACCTTCGCACGGAGAGTTCTCTCGGCTCTTTTCGCGCTTGGCGTCCTTTCCGCCACCACGATGGACGGGCGAGCTGATGAAGGAAGCGCGCTGCCGCCGCAGACCTACGGGGAAGATGAAATCGTGACTGCAGGCCACCAGTTCTTTGGTTCGGTCTCAGGCGGGCTCGCTTCGGTCGTTGAACGAGCTTTCAGCCAATTTGGCGAACCCAATGGCTACATTCTGGGGGAAGAAGGCTCTGGCGCCTTTGTCGCTGGCGCGCGCTTTGGAGAAGGGCATCTCTATACCCGCAATGCCGGCACACATAAGATTTTCTGGCAAGGCCCTTCGGTGGGGTGGGATTTCGGCGGCGACGGCGCACGCACCATGATGCTGATCTATGATCTTCCATCGATCGAAGCGATCTACAACCGCTTCCTCGGCGTGAATGGTTCGGCCTATCTTGTAGGAGGCGTGGGCATGACCGTGCTCACGAACCATGACATCGTTGTTGTGCCGGTACGTGCAGGCGTCGGCGCTCGCCTTGGCGTGAACATGGGATATCTGAAGTTCACTGAAAAGCCGACCTGGAACCCCTTCTAAGGATGCAAAACCGTGTTTGCGCAACGTTAGAACTTGGCTGAATTGACCGGCTCGTCTATTGATGGGATGCTTTTTGTATTCTTGAACATTTGACGGAGCCGGTCGTGATCGAAGCGGCAATGTATATTGCACTCGGTTTTTTCCTCGCCACATTGCTGGCGGCTGCGATCTTTCCCGCGATCTACAAGCGCGCGGTACGCCTCACCCAGGAAGCGATGAAGGCGGTCAATCCGGCCAGTTTCATTGAAGTCCGTGCAGCGCAAGACGTCGAGCGTGCCAAATACGCGCTAGCTCTGCGGAAAGCTGAGCGACTGGCAGAGAACGAGCGTCAGAACAGTGCAAAGCACAGGTTGGAAGCCGGCAGGCTGACCGCTGACATGGTCAAGATGCAGACATCGCATGCGCAAGAACTGTCTGCACTTAAGGCCGAACTGGAAGACGCACAGAAAAAAGCCGGTGGCCGAAAGGCAAGATCAAGTGCCCTCGCGACCGAGTTGGAAAAGACCCGTGCCCGCCTTGCAGAAACCGAACAGGCTCTTGCTGCAGCGCGTGCCGATGCGGATCTGCTGAAGAAGGCAGAACCCGTCGCCGCATGGGCGCCGTCTGACGACATGATGGCGTTGACCACGATCACTGGCCTCGAGGCGCAGATTGCAACATTGAAGGGGCAATTGGCGCGAACCGAGAGCGGTGCGCACTCCGATCAAGCCTCCGACCCGCTGCTACAAACCAACGAAACCGAACTACGGGCCATGGTGGCCAAGCTCGAAACCAATCTGGTCGACGCTGAAACCCAGTATATCTCTGCACAGGCCGAGGTGACCCGGCTGTCACTCATCCTTGACCAAAGCAAGGAGCCGACAGACGACAAGGTCCAGAAACTCCAGCGCGATCTAAAGTGGGCCGAGAACGAAAAGGCCAGACTGACTGCAATTGTTCATGATCGCGAGAGGACTCTCGAACGCGCTAAGGCCCAGGTTGGAAAGTTGCGTCAGGACTTGAGATCAGCTCCGGAACTGGCATCTGTTCGCTCTGAATTGGCCGCGCTGACCGCCCAGATCTCCAGCGGCAGAAAACCTGCGGCGACAGGAAAAGCAAAGCCCGTCAAAGCGGCCGCCCAACCCGGCAGCAGCAAGGCTGTATCACCCAGTTCTCCTGCCACTGCGGGGAAAACCGCAAAGCCAGCATCCAAACCATCAGAAGCTGCCATTGCCAACGCAAATGCACTGGTGAATCGGATCGTGCGCTCAAGCCGCGCGAATGCGGACCAATCAGACAGGGCCGCACCAACAGAAGCTCCCATCCAAAAGACGCCCGGCGCCGGCTCTGCCCAACCACAGGCTCCGAACAAAAAATCCGGAGAGGTTTCCACCAGGCCTACTACGGACAATGGCGCCATGGCTGAGACTAAAGCTGCCGCCAAGCCCAACCCCGCGAAGCGGACCGGCACGCCCGGAACCAAAAAACGGGATGTCGCCTGAGCCTTCCCCGCAATAACGCCAAGCCCACCATGACAGGTCGTCGGCCAAGGACAAAACAACAGCAATGCTGATTGCCAGACACAACGCCATTTTGGAGATCGCACGTCAGACCGGCCGGGTCAGTGTCGACGATCTGGCAAAACGCTTCGATGTCAGTCCCCAGACGATCCGCAAGGACCTGAACGAGCTGTGTGAACTTCGCCTGCTTGCAAGAACACACGGCGGCGCTCTGCTGTCTTCAGGCATCGAAAACGTGGGCTATGAGGCCAGGCGGATTATCTCCAGCAAGGAGAAGGCCGACATCGCCTCAAAGGTCGCGGCGGTGATTCCCGACAACGCGTCGCTCTTCATCAACATCGGCACGACGACTGAAGCAGTCGCACAGGCATTGCTCCAGCACCGGGGCCTGATGGCCATCACCAACAACATCAATGTCGCCAGCCTGATGCGCGGCTACTCGCAAATCGAGGTGGTCGTCGCCGGTGGTGTCTTGCGCCATGCTGATGGCGGCATCGTTGGTGAAGCTGCCGTCGACTTCATGCGTCAATTCAAGGTCGACTTCGCCATTGTTGGTGCGTCAGCCATCGATCCAGACGGCTCACTTCTGGACTACGACTATCGCGAAGTTCGGGTGACGCAGACGATCATGGAAAACGCCCGGCACGTAATCCTGGTAGCAGACAGCACCAAGTTTGAGCGCACAGCCCCGGTGCGCGTCGGGCACCTGTCTCAAGTCGACACCTTTGTCACAGATCAATGCCCATCCGAGCGGATCCGGCAGATTGCCAGGGAAGAAGAAGTCGACCTGATCGAAACTGGTGAAGTCGACGAGGACTGATCCGGCAACCAGGACCCAGCATGTCCACAAACGCTCCATGGCACTCTCTCCCTGTCGATGACGCCCTGAAGCACTTCCACAGTCGGCAATCTGGCTTGACGCCTGAAGAGGCAGCACGCGTCCTTCAAGAATACGGGCCAAACACCTTGCCATCGGCAAAGCCCCGCAGCCTGCTGCAGCGGTTTCTCCATCAGTTCAACAGCGTTCTGATCTACGTCCTTCTCGGCTGCGCCGGGATAACCCTGATGCTCGGCCACCTGACGGACAGTTTGGTCATCCTCGCAGCAGTCATCGCCAACGCTCTCATCGGCATTATCCAGGAGGGCCGGGCAGAGAATGCGATGGCCTCCATCAGCAAGATCCTCTCGCCTCAAGCAACCGTTTTGCGAGACGCGCGCCGGCTTTCAACAGAAGGCCGAAACGTTGTTCCCGGTGACATCGTCGTGCTTGAAGCGGGCGAGCGTGTCCCGGCAGACCTCCGCCTTCTGCGCGCCAACAGTCTGTTTATCCAGGAAGCTATCCTGACGGGCGAATCCGTTGCAGTCGAAAAACAGACCGCGCCCGTCCCAAAGGATGTGGCCATCGCAGAGCGAAGCTGCATGGCCTACAGCGGCACGATGGTCACCATGGGCGAAGGTCTTGGCGTGGTGATAGCCACGGGCACCCAGAGCGAAATCGGGCGGATCAGCGGCCTGCTCTCGGACATTGAAGAACTACAGACACCTCTGCTTCTCAAGATGGGCATATTCGCCCGTTGGCTCACGGCCCTGATCCTCATTCTCGGAACCCTGCTGTTTGCCTATGGCCATGCCGTCCTTCATCAGGATCCCCAGCTGCTGTTTATGTCCATTGTCGGGCTTTCCGTTGCCGCAATACCCGAGGGTCTTCCAGCGGTTCTGACGATAACCCTCGCCATCGGCGTCCAGGCCATGGCCAAACGCAATGCAATCGTCAGGCGGCTTCCCTCGATCGAAACACTTGGGAGCGTTTCCGTCATATGCACCGACAAGACCGGAACCCTGACCTTCAATGAAATGTCGGTCACCAACATTTGCCTGACCACAGGCGAATTCAGCGTTAGGGGGAAGGCTATGAGCCAAGTGGAAGGATCCTGCGATCAGACGATGCTTCACCAATTGAAGCCACATCTGTCGACCTCCATCTTTCCCGGCTCGCGCGCGCAGCCGAGCTCTGCAACGACGCAATGCTCCATCAGGACGACGGGCATTGGAAGGTTGAAGGTGACCCGATGGAGGGCCCTTTGCTGGCCATGTCTCGAAAGATTTCTCCAAAGAAGGAAGCTCCCAGGGATCGTGTCGCCCTGCTGCCTTTCGACGCCAGCTACCGCTACATGGCGACATTGACCCGAACCGGAGCCCGATCCAGCGATGCTTCTGAACAGTCCCTCATCACGATCAAGGGCGCTCCTGAGCGCATTCTTGCCATGTGCACCCAAGAACTTGGGTCGGATGGGACGCCTGAGCCGTTGAACGAACGGCAATGGCACCAACGTGCGGAAACGCTCGCGAGCGCCGGACAGCGGGTTCTTGCCCTGGCTGAAAAACATGCCTCACCAAATCAGACCAGCCTTTCCTCCGCAGATCTGGAGCAGGGTCTTGTTCTGATTGGACTTGTCGGCCTGATGGATCCGCCGCGCCCGGAGGCCATCGAAGCGGTCGCCGACTGCCGCTCCGCAGGCATTCAGGTCAAGATGGTCACCGGCGATCACGCTGGAACAGCTGCTGCAATTGGCCGCCAGATTGGCCTCGAAAAGCCCGGCAACATCCTGACCGGCGCGGACGTTGACGTCATGACTGACGCCGAGTTGCGCGCTTGCGCAATGGAAACAGATGTTTTTGCCAGAACCAGTCCGGAGCACAAATTGAGGCTGGTCGCAGCGCTTCAGGCACTCGGCATGACCGTCGCCATGACCGGAGATGGCGTCAATGACGCCCCTGCCCTCAAGCGCGCCGACGCCGGCATCGCCATGGGTCTCAAAGGCAGCGAAGCCGCGCGCGAAGCGGCAGACCTCGTGCTCGCCGATGACAATTTCCGCTCCATCGCAGATGCGGTGCGCGAGGGCCGAACCGTCTACGACAACATCGTCAAGGTGATAGGCTGGACGCTGCCAACAAGCACAGGAGAAGCCATGATCGTGGCGGCCGCGATCCTGTTCGGCCTGACCCTGCCGATCACCGCGGCTCAAATTCTCTGGATCAACCTCATCACCGCATCGACCCTCGGCATGGCGCTGGCCTTCGAACCGAGCGAATTGGGGACAATGTCCCGTCCGCCCAGAAAACGCAGCCAGCCCCTGCTCACCGGAGAGCTTGTCTGGCACATCGCATTGGTGTCAGCGCTCTTCATGGCCGCGGTTTTCGGCATGTTTGTTTACATCCAGGATCAGGGGCACTCGGTCGAGTACGCCCGCACCATAACGGTCAATACGCTCGTCTTCCTGGAGATCTTCCAGCTGCTGTTTGTTCGGACCATGCATGTTAGCCGCTTTTCTCTCAGCGCCTGGGTGGGCACAAGACCGGTCTGGATTGCGATCGCGATGGTGGTGCTGGGGCAGCTGGCGATGACGTATCTTCCAGCTCTGCAGCTTGTTTTTGAGACCAGACCTCTTGAGGCAAAAGATATGGCCCTGATCATCGCACTGGGTGTCGTGCTCTACGTTATCCTGGAAATCGAAAAACGGATGAGAATGGCACTTACCGGCGCACCGGCTGAGGACAAAGCCTGACAGCCAGAAAAATCAAGGACGAAACTTCAAAGGGGAGAGTGGTACGCCCAAGGGGAATCGAACCCCTGTTTTCGCCGTGAAAGGGCGACGTCCTAACCGCTAGACGATGGGCGCACAGCTGCTCGTGAACACTGTCTCGAGCTGAGGATTGCGCGTATAAAACCATGGACGGATCCGCGCAAGCCCCTTTTCGCAATTTACCGCATAGGCCTGTTTATAACTGCGTATCAGCGCGAGACGAGATTGGTCCTGCCGAGCAAGCTGCCAGTGGCGGTATCAAAGTGAAGAAGTGCTGTCGCATCGCCCTCACGGATCAGGACAACCAGTCTGCCATCGACAAGTTCTATGTCCTCGACAACCGCCTTGGGGCTAATCGCGATGCTTGAGGCAATCGTTCCTTTCGGAGCACTGCCATCAGAATAGTTGATCTTGTAGAAGATTGCTGCGAAGACAGCGATAAATCCCGCAAACATGACAAGGGACGATCCCGCCAGCAAACGCTTAAGCCGCGTTTGCACACGCAAGGTCGCCGGATCAAGCGGTTGATCCTCAGGCCCCTGGCCCCCTTTGCCGTCGAGCTCAGGTTGATTCATGAACGATAATACTCCGGAAGACACGGCCGACATGGACGCGGACTTCACCTATCAGGTTGATGCAGAAGACACCAGCAAGCGCCTGGATGCCGTACTGGCGGCACAGTTGGATACTTTGAGCCGCAATCGCGTGCAAGCGCTGATCCGTGCCGGTGAGGTCACCGTGGACGGCGCCAAGATACTGGAGCCCAAATTCCGGGTCAACGAAGGCCAGCTTCTGGCACTGACCATTCCGGAAGCGGAAGATCCCGAACCGCTGGGAGAAGACATTCCCCTCAGCATCATCTTTGAGGATGACCACCTGATCGTTGTCGACAAGCCGGCAGGGCTTGTGGTTCACCCCGGCGCCGGCAACTGGACCGGGACACTTGTGAACGCATTGATCCATCATTGCGGCGACAGCCTCTCTGGCGTCGGCGGTGTAAAGCGGCCTGGCATCGTCCACCGCATCGACAAAGAAACCAGTGGCCTGCTGGTCGTCGCCAAAACGGACCTGGCACATCAGGGCCTTTCCGCACAATTCGCCGATCATGGCAAGACCGGGCCGCTCGAGCGCGCCTATTCGGCGCTGGTCTGGGGCGCGCCCTCAAGTCTCAAGGGCACCATCGACGCGAACCTCGCGCGCTCAAATGTCAATCGGCAGAAAATTGCCGTCGTCAAAACCAGTGGCCGGCACGCCATCACTCATTGGCAGGTGAAGGAACGGTTTGGCTCAGAAGATCAACCCGCGCTCGCCTCTCTGATGGAGTGCCGCCTGGAGACGGGTCGCACCCACCAGATCCGGGTCCACATGAGCCATATCCATCATCCCTTGATCGGTGATCAGGATTATGGCGCGGGCTACAAGACCAAGGTCAATCGTCTCGAAGAGCCGTTGAAGAGCACGATCGCGGGTTTTTCCCGGCAAGCACTGCATGCCGGACTATTGGCATTTGCCCATCCCGTGAGCGGAGAAACGCTCCGATTTGAGAGCCCGTATCCTACTGATTTCGAAGAGCTTTTACAAGCATTACGAAAATTTTAGGATAGCTTTCTCCTTCCAAGCCATGCAATCGCCGAATTGCTACTTATATTAAAGTCTGCGACGGGCCGGGAAGCGGCCGTCGATAAGATGCGTTTGCCTCGAGAATTGAGGCTTGGTTTGCGTGGGGGATCTGCGGGACCAGGCTTTACAGAGGGAACGTTTGCTCGGGAGAAAGGGGGCGCATTCAATGGCCCGGAATGTACCGATGTTGACTGCCGGGGAAGGCGGACTGAGCCGCTACCTCGATGAAATTCGCAAGTTTCCAATGCTCCAGCCGCAGGAAGAGTTCATGCTCGCCAAGCGCTACAAGGAGCATGAAGACCCGCAGGCTGCCGAACGCCTGGTGAATTCGCACCTGCGTCTCGTTGCAAAGATTGCCATGGGATATCGCGGCTACGGCCTGCCGATCGGAGAAGTCGTTTCCGAGGGCAACGTCGGTCTGATGCAGGCCGTCAAACGCTTCGAGCCGGACAAGGGCTTCCGCCTGGCCACTTATGCGATGTGGTGGATCAAGGCAGCGATCCAAGAATATATCTTGCGCTCCTGGTCCCTCGTAAAGATGGGCACCACGGCAAATCAGAAACGTCTCTTCTTCAACCTGCGTCGCCTGAAGGGCAAGATCCAGGCTCTGGACGAGGGCGACCTGAAGCCGGATCAGGTCAATCAGATCGCGACCACTCTTGGCGTCAGCGAGGAAGAGGTCGTATCCATGAACCGCCGCCTTGGTGGCGACGCGAGCCTCAACGCGCCTGTGCGCGCCGAGGCTGACGCGGGCGAATGGCAGGACTGGCTGGTTGACGATTCCGAAAGTCAGGAGACCATGCTGGCCAATCAGGAGGAGCTGGATGTACGGCGCAAACTCCTGACCGACGCCATGGATGTGCTGAACGACCGCGAGCGCCGTATCTTCGAGGCGCGCCGCTTGACCGAGGATCCGATGACCCTGGAAGATCTTTCCGGTGAATTTGGTGTCAGCCGCGAACGGGTTCGCCAGATCGAGGTCCGCGCTTTTGAAAAGGTTCAAAAGGCCGTGCGCAGCAGCGCGCGTGAATTTGAGCGCCCAAGCGCCTGACCTAAGGTCGCGCAAGCAATACGAAATACAAAACCGGGCGCCGAGGGCGCCCGGTTTTTCTTTGTCTATCCGCAGTTCAGATAAACGCGCTGCTCAGCGAATTTCGACCGCGTAGCTCTCGACCGGAACCACCTCATCAATAAGTCCGTTTGCTGCCATGAACTCGGCAAAACGCTGATAGCGTCCTTCGTCGAGCGCCGACGGCCGCTTGGCAAAGCGCGGCAACGTGTCGACCCAGGCACGGCTGTTGAGCTCATCATCTAGGTTCGGATAGGCCCCGATGAAGGCCTCCCAGGCGTCGTCAGGGTGGTTGGTCAGATAGATGGTTGCCGCCTCAATCGCCGCCATGAACTTGGCATAGCGCGGGTCTTCGACCTGATCCTTGTGAACGACGTAAATAAGTTCGTCGAAAACCGGCACGCCATTTTCTTCAGGATAGAACGCCTTGCCCTTCTTGCCCTCGATCTCGATCTGCGTCAGCTCGAAATTCCGGTAGGCGCCAATCACCGCGTCGACCTGGCCTGACATCAAAGACGGAGACAACGCAAAATTCACATTGATCAGCTCAACATCATCGAAACCGAGACCGACGGTCTTCAACATCTGCCCCAGCATCGCATCCTCAAATCCCGAGACGGAGAATCCGATCTTCTTTCCTTTGAGATCGGAAAGCTCCTTGACCGGGCCATCTTCCAAAACGATGACGGAGTTCAACGGCGTCGCGACCAGAGTGCCAATGCGCTTGAGGGGCAATCCTTCATGGATCTGCGCATGCAGGGTCGGCTGATAGGAGATGGCAATGTCGCCTTGCCCTGCAGCCACGAGTTTTGGAGGCATAGCCGGGTCTGCTGGTTCGATCAGCTCAACATCCAGCCCTTCGGCTTCGAAGAAGCCCTTGGTTTTGGCCGTGATCACCGGCGCATGATCCGGGTTGGTGAACCAGTCCAATAGCACCGTGAGCTTTTCGGCTGCCACCGCGGGCGTTGCCACAAGCAAAGCAGCTGCAAGAAGCGATGAGAGTAGGGTTTTCAAGGGATTTCCTCCAGAAAAAGGCAGCACTAGTCCTCGCGCTGCCAGGGAACGATCCGCCGCGTAAGAGCGTCGACGGAAAAACGAAGGGCGAGCACCATGAGCGCAAGCAGGATCAGGGCGGCGAACATTACGTCCGTCTGCATCCGCGCATTGCTCTGGAGCATGATGAAGGCAAGGCCGCCTTTGGCACCGACCCACTCCCCGACGATCGCGCCAATCGGTGCGAAAACGGCCGCAATCCGAATGCCGGACGCAAGCGCCGGCAATCCTGCAGGAATGCGGAGGTAGAGCAGCTCCTTGAAACGGGAGAGCCGATAGAGCCGGGCAAGATCGGCAAAGCCGCTGTCGGCGCGGCGCAGGCCATCATAAAAGGCTGAGGTTACCGCAAAAAAGATCACCAGAACCGCCATGACGATCTTTGACGTCAGCCCAAATCCGAGCCACAACACCAAGATCGGCGCGATGGCAAAGACCGGAAGGGCCTGCGTGACAAGAACCACAGGCAAAACTGCCCTGCGAGCGAGCGGCGACAACCACATCAAGATTGCCAACACCGATCCCGCCAGAACGCCGAAGAAAAAGCCGATGAGCGTTTCCGAAGCCGTCAGAGCCGCATGTTCAAGAAGAAAGAACCAGCGTTCCTGAAACGCGGAGGCGACCCGCATCGGGCCAGGCAACATGTAGGGTGGAATCTCGAGCAGCCGGACAAGCAGATCCCAAGCCAGACCGAAGAGCAAGAGGCCGACAGCAATTCGAAAAGCGGAAGAAAACACCGCGACTATCATGCCGCACACTCCAGCGAACAGCTGGAAGCACTGCAGGATACTTCATGTTTCAACGACAGCGCGCGCGCGAACGCACGGGTATTTATCAACACAACAGGATCTCCCGTCTTCGGACAAACCGAAAGCGACAATGGAGATCCGGGAAAGGCTAAAGGCTTCCGTCCCTTCGCCGGCATGACCCGGATCAGGTTCTAAGGGTTCGGCTCTAAGCCATCTCAGTTCCTGTTCAGGAACACCCCTCGGACCAAATGTGAAAATGCACCGGCTCATCCGAAAAGACAAGCCGGTGCATTAAAAAATCAGACGCTCTGGAACGAGGCCATACCTAGCCGGCCTGCCACGCAGTGATCGCCTGTTCGACAGCCGAGCTTCCGGCGTCGCCTTTCTCAAGGGTGAGGATACCGCGCTTGCCGTTGTCGTAAAGCATCGGGATATCGATCCAGCCCCTCTCGCGCAGAAGCCCCATATTGCGCTCCATCTCGCTGCTGATGCTGGAAAGTGCGATCCAGAAGTATCCCGGCGAAACCTTGACCGACGCGCCAATCAGAGCATCGCCGCGGGCTTCTTCGGTCGGCTTCATGACCAAACCTGGAACATTCACCACATCACCCGCCGAGAAAGTCTCCGGAAAATCATACTTGATCTCGACAAGATGGCTCGCGGGTAGAGACGCATCATCATTCGGCTTGATGCGAATATCGACCGCAACGTTGCGCTCAGGGATCCGAACAACAGCGCTCAACACGCTTTGTGCGTTGCCTTCGAGGTCAGTCTCTTCGTCGACGGACCAAACGACCTCGCCTTGGGATGCCGTTCCCGCACCATTGGAGTTCTCACCCTCTTCATAGAGGATCGACTTTTGGACGCCGGGGGTGGCGTCTGCCGGCGGCGTAGACACGATCGATGGGACGCGATCCTCGGATGTCACCGTGGGTGGAACGACCGGTTCTTCCGGCGTCACCTCTGGCACCTCGGCAGTTTCCGGTGCATTCGGTGTTTCTGCTTCGGATGGCGTGCTGCGTGGCACACTGTCTTCGCCCGGGGTAATCAGCGTGGTCGTGACACTCCGCGCATCAGGAGCAGCAGCAGGCTCACCATCTTCATCAAGCAAACGGTCTTCATTTTTCGACGCGTCGTCCGCTTCGACCGAAGCTTCGGTTTCTGTCGGGGCCGTTGTCTCGGTGGGCTGGCTATCGTCGACAGCAGCTGCGACCGGTTCTTCCGTGACCACAGGATCTGACCCTGCCACGATGCCGGAGACCATATCCCTTTGGGAATAAAGGACCGCTGCGATTCCGAGCGCGATGATCACCAACACGCCAACCAATGCCATCGGCAAGATGGAGGACTTGCCGTCTCCCTTGAGCGCCGCAGACGCACTCTTGCGTTCACGTGGCTTGCGGCGAGACTTGGCGCGCTCCGTTTTATCCCCGATGGCAGGCGCTACAGAATCAGCAGATGGCCCCTCGTCCAGTCCCGCGTCATCAGGCGCGTCGTAGGTTTCTTCACTGGCACCAAAGAGTGGCTCCAACCGTTCCGAAGGACGATCGCCAACCATGGCGTCTTTGGTGTCCTGGACCGCTTTGTGAGAAGCTTCACCAAGGTTTTCGGCTTCTTCAACCACATCTTTCAGCGGCGAAGACGTAGATGGCTCCGGCAAAACCGGCTCAGTTCGGACCGGTTCTGTCGGTTTGTTTTGCGGCGCAGACGACGTTTCAGGCGCAGAACCAACTGGATCAGAGGCTTTCGCAGTCGGCGTGGGAGCCTGGGGGGCTGGAGTGGCCGCAGGTTCAGTTGATGGCGGCGCCTTGGCTTTCGATGTGAGGCCAAGACTTTCACGCGCAGCTTCTGCCTCGACCTTCCGAATGGCTTCCTCAAGCCGCAGCTGCTCTGACGTAATCTCAGAGGGAGACAAAGGCGGCTCGTAGGCCTTCAGTTGGTTGACGATAGCGTTGCGGGCACGGCTGTAAACACTTCGCCGCGCTGCTCCGTTGTTTTCCGGCAGCGATGCGATCGTCTTTTTCAAAATGGAATAATAGTCAGCCATCTTCCTGCCCGTCGGATGTGCGCCCGGTCAAATCTCTTATGTCTTTAGACAGGCTTATACCAAACTCTTGCGCAGGCGAAGCCCTTGTTGGCGGTCACAAGTCCCGTGATCCCAACACACCTGCCGCACAACTCTTTCAAGTTCTGCAATCATCACCAGCAGCTGCTCCGCCTAGGAAACCAGGCAAAAAGAAAAGCGCCGCATTGTCCCTTCCGGGAACAAAGCGGCGCCGGTCTCAAGCATTTGTAAACCCTTGGAAAATCAGCCCTGGAAAGGGTTCTGAACCAAGATTGTATCGTCGCGTTCCGGGCTGGTCGAAAGAAGCGCAACCGGTGCACCAATCAGTTCTTCCACATGACGAACGTATTTGACGGCCTGCGCAGGCAAATCGGCCCAGGTACGTGCACCTTCTGTGGATTCTTTCCAACCCGGCAAGGTTTCGTAAATCGGCACGACCCGTTCCTGGGCACCTTGTGACGCTGGGAGATAATCGATTCGCTCACCGTCAAGTTCATAACCAACGCAGATTTTGATCTCTTCCAGGCCATCGAGAACGTCGAGCTTGGTCAGCGCTATGCCATTGATGCCCGAGGTGCAAACTGTCTGACGGACCAGTACGGCATCAAACCAGCCACAACGCCGCCGACGGCCAGTCACGGTGCCGAATTCATGGCCACGTGTGCCGAGAAATTCGCCGACTTCGTTCTGTTGTTCAGTCGGGAAAGGCCCTTCGCCAACGCGCGTCGTATAGGCCTTGGTGATACCAAGCACATAGTCGACGGCACCTGGACCAAGACCGCAGCCTGTCGCCGCCTGACCTGCGACCGTGTTCGAAGATGTCACGAACGGATAAGTGCCGTGGTCGATATCCAGCAGTGCACCCTGAGCGCCCTCGAACAGAATGCGCTTGCCGTCCTTGCGCTGCGCATCGAGCAGATACCAGACGGAATCCATGAAAGGCAGTACCTTGTCGGCAACGCTCGACAGTTCGTCATAGATCGCCTGCGCTGAAATCTCGTCCTGCCCGAGGCCACGGCGCAAAGCGTTGTGATGGGTCAGCAAACGGTCGATCTTTGCTGGCAACGTCGACAGGTTCTTAAGGTCCATCAAGCGGATCGCACGACGACCAACCTTGTCCTCATACGCAGGACCGATACCACGCTTGGTGGTGCCGATACGCGTTCCGGTATTTGAATTCTCGCGCAGGGCGTCCAGCTCGCGATGAAGCGAAAGGATAAGGGTCGAATTCTCTGCAATGCGCAGGTTCTCCGGCGTGACAACAATGCCCTGGACCCTAAGGCGCTCAAGTTCGTCCACAAGAGCATGCGGATCCAGAACGACACCGTTGCCGATGACCGAGAGCTTGCCGCGCACGACGCCTGAAGGCAGAAGGGACAACTTATAGCTGACACCATCAATCACCAGCGTATGGCCGGCATTGTGGCCACCCTGGAAACGGACAATCACATCGGCTTGCTCGGACAACCAGTCAACGATCTTGCCTTTGCCTTCGTCCCCCCATTGCGATCCGACGACAACCACATTGGCCATGGAATAAACGCCCTCCTGAAGCGGCATTACAGGCGCCTTTTGAATAAGGCGCAAACACATCAAGCCCCGAACAGGTATCCGAGGCAAACGCGGCGGACTATAGCCATTTGGCCATCAACTTGCGAGCCCTGGAACCGCTTTTTCGCAGACGCATAAAAAGCCGTTCAATATCAGATACCTAGCCCAACTAACGCTGCATCAGGTCGCCCGTTTTCAGCGGCTCATGTTAAATGCCGGACACACCGCGACAGCTGTCTCTCACATCGGTTTTCGGGTGTCACCTACTGCCCAAAGCTGTTAGGCAGTGCACTCGAACAACCCGCGATGATGGATAGGTCCATGACACTGGCGAACTGGTTTCTCCTGCTTCTGCTCGGCACAATCTGGGGCGGTTCATTTCTCTTCGCAAAGGTCGCAGTCGCAGAGATTCCTCCACTTGTTCTGGTCTTTCTTCGAGTTTTAATTGCAGGTTTGGCCCTTCATGTCGTTTTGCGGCTCCGGGGCCTCTCGTTCCCGCTCTCCCCCACGCTCTTGGCCTCTTTTCTCGTCATGGGGCTGCTGAACAATGCCGTTCCCTTTTCGCTTCTCTTTTGGGGACAGACCGAAATCTCCGCGGGACTGGCGTCGATCCTCAACGCGACGACACCGATTTTCACCTTTGTCATTGCCGCAGTTCTGCTCCAGCAGGAGACCGTCCAGCTTCATAGAGCTGCAGGTGTCGTCTTGGGCATTGCAGGTGTCGCGATGATGCTCCTGCCGAATTTGACGGGAGCTGGTCACGATCCACTATGGGCCCAACTGGCGTGTCTGGGGGCAGCCTTGTCCTATGGGCTGGCCGCCGCCTATGCGAGGCGTTTCAAGGATCTGCCGCCAGTCATATCGGCGACCGGACAGCTTACCGGCTCAAGCCTCATCATGTTGCCGATCGCCGTTCTGTCGTCAGGCAGCTGGACGATGACCAGTGTTTCATTTGAAGTCTGGGCCAACGTCCTGGCCCTTGGACTGGTCGCAACAGCGGCGGCCTACCTGATCTATTTCAGGCTCCTTGCGGACGCCGGCGCGACCAATGCATCTCTGGTGACCCTTATCGTACCGGCAACGGCGATCCTTTTTGGCGTGATAATTCTAGGTGAGAGCCTGACGGGCTTCCAGATTGGCGGACTTGGCCTGCTGCTCTTGGGATTGTTGGTTCTTGACGGCCGCATCCTCCGCCGCCTCGGTCTGACCTAAAAAGAAAAGGCGGCCCAAAGGACCGCCTCTCCAACAAATTGGCTGGATGCCCGTACTCAGAACGACAGAGACTTCACCTGCTTCACATGAGAGACCGCAGCCAAACGGTCCATCACCTCCTGGGGCACCTTGCCGTCAACTTCAACAAGGCAAATCGCATCCTGCCCAACTGCGATACGTCCGAGATTGAAGGTCGCAATGTTCACGCCTGCGCTCCCAAGTTCCATGCCAAGATGACCAATAAAACCAGGCTTGTCCTCATTGGTGACATAGAGCATATGCGCCCCGAGTTCGGCCTCCATGTTGATGCCTTTGACCTGGATAATCCTCGGCTTGCCATCTGCAAACACGGTTCCCGCCACGGAGCGCTCCTGATGCTCCGTGACCAAGGTCAGCCGGATGTAGGTCTCATAGGCCCCTTTTTTCTCACGGCGGATTTCTTCGACTTCGATCCCCCGCTCACGGGCCACTACCGGGGCCGACACCATGTTCACGGTCTGAAGTAGAGGGGTCAGAACCCCTGTCAACGCCGCTGATGTCAGCGCCTTCGTATTGAGATCAGCCACAGCGCCAGCATATTCCAGACGCACCGTCTTGATCCCGCTCTCGGTGAGCTGTCCGGCAAAAGAACCCAGCTGTTCGGCAAGCTGAACAAATGGCGTCAGTTTGGGAGCTTCTTCTGCCGAGATGGAGGGCATGTTAAGCGCGTTGGAAACCGCCCCCTCCAAGAGGAAATCGCACATCTGCTCTGCGACCTGCAGCGCGACATTTTCCTGTGCTTCGCTGGTTGATGCACCTAGATGCGGCGTCGATACAAAATTGGGAGCACCGAACAGGGTATTTTCCTTTGCCGGCTCCTGAACGAAGACATCAAAGGCGGCACCACCAAGCTTCCCGTCGTCCAATGCAGCGCGAACTGCCGCCTCATCCACCAAGCCCCCACGGGCGCAATTTATGATGAATGCTCCTGGCTTCATTTTTTCAATCGCCGCCGCATCAATGATGTTGCGGGTTTTGTCCGTCAGAGGCGTGTGCAGCGTCAGAAAATCGGCACGGCGCAAAAGCTCGTCGAGCTCGACTTTCTCGACGCCCAACACCACGGCCCGCTCAGGCGTGAGGAACGGATCAAAAGCGACCACCTTCATCTTAAGCCCGATCGCCCGATCGGCCACGATCGAGCCAATATTGCCGCAACCGATCAGGCCCAACGTTTTTGCGGTGATCTCCTTCCCCATAAACCGCGATTTTTCCCACTTGCCCGCCTGGGTCGATACATCCGCGGCCGGAATCTGCCGTGCCGCCGAGAACATCATCGCAATTGCGTGTTCGGCCGTGGTGATCGCGTTGCCGAACGGGGTGTTCATGACGATGATCCCGCGTGCAGTTGCATGCGGGATATCAACGTTGTCGACGCCGATACCGGCCCGACCGATCACCTTGAGGTTATCGGCTGCGGCAATGATCTTTTCCGTGACCTTTGTGGCCGATCGAATTGCGAGACCATCATAGTCGCCAATGGCGGCAAGGAGTTTCTCCTTATCCTTGCCAAGGTCAGGCTGGAAATCCACATCGATCCCGCGATCCTTGAAGATCTGGACGGCGGCAGGCGACAGCTTATCTGAAATCAGTACTTTCGGAGCCATAAGGCACACTCCTCAATTGTGTTGAAGAGGGCTCGGCCGGGTCACCGGTCGAGCACATTTTCCGTGTCACTTGAAGAATTTGCAGCCTCTAGAGGCGTGCTTTCTGATCGGTGAAAGCCCAGTCAAGCCAGGCAACCAGAGCCTCGAGATCAGACGCTTCGATCGTGGCGCCCGACCAGATCCGCAAACCGGAGGGGGCATCGCGGTAGGCACCGATGTCATAGGCAACGCCTTCGGCATCAAGCGCAGCAACCATCGCCTTGGCAAATGCAGCCTGAGCATCCGTCGGAAGCGCCGTCACGTCCGGGTCAACCACCTTGAAACAGACAGACGTGTTGGATCTCGTCGCTGGCTCGACAGCCAGAAAATCCACCCAGTCGGTCTTCTCAACCCAGTCGGCCAGGACTTTCAAATTGCCATCAGCGCGAGCCTTCAAGCCTTCCAGACCGCCGATGGATTGGGACCACTTCAGGGCATCAAGATAGTCCTCGACGCAGAGCATCGACGGAGTGTTGATCGTCTCACCCTTGAAGATGCCTTCGATCAACTTGCCGCCCTTTGTCATGCGGAAGATCTTTGGCAAAGGCCAGGATGGGACATAGCTCTCGAGACGTTCGACCGCCCGCGGGCTCAGGATCAAGACCCCGTGCGCAGCTTCGCCGCCAAGCACTTTTTGCCAGGAGAACGTCACAACATCGAGCTTGGAAAATTCCAGATCCTGCGCAAACGCAGCAGACGTCGCGTCACAGATCGTCAGACCTTCACGGTCGGCAGGGATCCAGTCCGCATTTGGAACTCGAACTCCGGAGGTCGTGCCATTCCAAGTGAAGACGACATCGTGGGAAAAGTCGATACTTGCGAGATCAGGTAACTCGCCATAGGGCGCTTCGATCTTGCGGGCACCGTCCAATTTCAGCTGCTTCAGAACGTCCGTGACCCAGCCAGAACCAAAACTTTCCCAGGCGAGCATATCGACCGGACGGGCGCCGAGAAGCGACCACATAGCCATTTCGATGGCGCCAGTGTCTGATGCAGGGACAATGCCGATCCGGTAGTCGGCGGGAACCTTGAGCACTTCGCGTGTCAGGTCTATCGCCTCAGCCAGTTTGGCTTTTCCAACCTTGGCGCGATGAGACCGGCCAAGCGGCGCATCAGCGAGGCCCTCAAGGGACCAGCCAGGTCGCTTGGAGCAAGGTCCGGACGAAAAATTGGGATTAGCCGGACGCACGTCCGGCTTCGTGATACCTATAGTCATGTAATCTATCCTCACAGATAGGAGCCCCTCGTTGGGGAGGGGTGGCCCACTGATGGGGATAGGACTGTTCCGGCAGTTCGTCAATTCAATTCGAGGAAATTGCCGCACAAACAGAAAAAGCCGACCCGAAGGGCCGGCTTTCCAAATCTCTTGCGAAGACCAGCTTAGAAGTTGCTGGTGATCGGCTGTGCTGGGTAGTAGCTCGGAGCTGGAGCCGCCGCATAGCTGTCGAAGGTATAACGAGCACCCAGACGGAATTCGTGGGCTGTAAGGTCTTTGAACTCTGAGCGCGTGCCACCTGAACCCGTATTGTAGTACTTGACGGTTTTCGCAGTACCCAAGTTCTTGTAACGGTAGCCCGCGTCGATGCTCCAATTCGGAGTCACCGCATAAGAGGCACCTGCCATCAAAGCCCAGGCGAAATTCCATTCACTGTGGGATCCGTCATAATTGACCGCATTCGAACCAGGATTCACGGAGGTGGTGCCGCTGGTGTTCACGTAGGCAGCACCAATACCGGCACCAACATATGGTGTAATGTTGTGCCAGGTGCCGATGTCAACATAACCGTTGATCATTACGGTCCAGACATCAATATCAGTACTTTCTTCCGAGAAGCCTCCGGTACATGTACCACAAACGGCATACCCTTTAGCTTTGGCAGCTGTCTCGTAATCAACCGTCAAATCGCCGCGGAAATAGTCAGTGAACTGGTAACCGACACCAACGCCGATCATCCAGGCGTCATCCATGGTCTCGCGCTGATAGCGAAGGTTGCCAACGACTGGATCGTTGAAGCTACCGTTCGGATCCGCATAAAGCTTGTAACCAATATCGCCACGCAAATACCAACCGCCGGATGCTGGAACCTCCGGAATATGTTCGATGACCGGGGGCGGCAGGTCAGCCGCCATGGCCGCAGATGACAGAACCACTGCGGCACCGGTCAAAGACAATCGCTTTAAAAACATGACCATGTCCTCGTCCTTTACGTCAGGCGTCCGCATAAACCTCTGCGGGTCGCGCTAGATACATCAAGGGCAGATTGGTCAAAAATGATTAAGGTCGACTTAACCCTGTTCTTTAACGCCGTTTTTTTACCTTAACATAAACTTAACATTCCAAGACTTCGTTAATATAAACGAAAGAAAGCTGTCACTTGAAAAGTGATGACTCTTCGTTAGCCTACAAATTCAATAGCGCTTCATGAAGCTTTCATGCCGCCGTCCTGGCAACAACATCGGCGATGTCATTGACAACCTGCTTGATGAGACCAGCATCATCTCCCTCCGCCATGACGCGGATAAGCGGTTCAGTTCCGGACGCACGAATGACGAGCCGGCCCGAATTGCCAAGCCGGTCCTCACCATCTTCGATAGCAGCCCGAACGTCAGCCTGCTCAAGTGGGGTGCCACCGCTATAGCGCACGTTCTTCAACAGCTGGGGCACTGGCTCAAACCGCCGGCAAACCTCGGAAACCGATCGTCCCATGTCTTTCACACAGGCCATGACCTGAAGTGCTGCGATCAAGCCGTCTCCCGTCGTTGCAAAATCAGAAAGAACAATATGGCCAGACTGCTCACCGCCGACATTATAGCCCTGCGCCCGCATATGCTCGACCACATAGCGGTCGCCAACCTTGGTTCGGGCAAGTGACAGCCCAAGGTCACCGAGATAACGCTCGAGCCCAAGGTTTGACATAACGGTCGCAACGATACCTGGCTGTGAAAGGCGGTTATGTGCCTGCCAGGACTGCGCGACAACAGCCATCAACTGGTCGCCGTCAATCACGTTGCCATTCTCATCCACGATGATGACCCGGTCCGCATCGCCATCAAGAGCGATGCCGATATCTGCGCGTACTTCATGAACTTTTTTGGCAAGCGCATCCGTAGAAGTCGACCCACAATCCTTGTTGATGTTGAAACCATCAGGAGACACTCCGAGGCTGACAACATCCGCGCCCAGCTCCCAAAGTGCTTCGGGAGCAACCTTGTAGGCGGCACCATTGGCACAATCGATGACAACGCGCAGACCTTCGAGGCTCATCTCGCGCGGCAAGGTACGCTTGGCAAATTCGATGTAACGCTGCTGCGCGCCTTCGATTCGCCGCGCTCTGCCGAGCTCTCCGGAACCTGAAAGGCGATTGGTCATATCGCTTTCAGCCAGGGCCTCGATCTCGAGCTCGATGCCGTCACTAAGCTTGAACCCGTCCGGCCCGAAAAACTTGATGCCATTGTCGTGGAAAGGATTGTGAGATGCAGAGATCATCACCCCAAGGTCGGCCCTCAGGGATCGGGTCAGCATGGCGACGGAAGGTGTCGGCATCGGGCCAAGGAGGAATACATCCATACCAACGGACGTAAACCCGGCAACAAGCGCATTTTCGATCATATACCCTGACAGACGCGTATCCTTGCCGATCACGACCCGGTGGCGATGCTCACCATTCTTGAAGGCCAGCCCAGCGGCCATGCCGACCTTGAGCGCCATTTCGGCTGTCATGGGAAATACATTTGCACGGCCGCGGATGCCATCCGTTCCGAAGAACTTGCGCATGAGAGTTGATGTCCCTGTAAGTGTTCGTCGCAGCTCTTTTGAGCCCAGACCCTAACCCGGATCGTCCCACAAAACGGTTCAAAAATTATGAGCAAATGTTACGGATATTTGCCAAGAAAAATGCCCGGTCAAGACCGGGCATTTCAATCAACGAACTGTGGCTTTATCAAGCCTGCGGTTGAGGCTCCATGCCGCCGCTCGGCTCGTCACCACCACGCTTGACGCCTGCCGATGGCACCGCCGAAGACCGCCCAATCGGCTGATCGTCATCGGTGTCGCGCACAGGTGGCTTGCCCTTCAGGAGATTCTTGATCTCATCACCCGACAGGGTTTCGTACTCAAGAAGACCCTTGGCAATCGTGTGCAGCTCGTCCTCGTGATCGCCCAGAACCTTCTTTGCGGTCTCATAGCCCTGATTGACGAAGGACTTGATCTCCGCATCGACGATTTTCTGGGTTTCGTCAGAAACGTGCTGGTTCTTTGCAACGGAATGGCCGAGGAACACCTCTTCCTGATTCTCGCCATAGAGCAGCGGGCCAAGCTTATCGGACATACCAAACTGTGTCGCCATCGCCCTGGCAAGTTTGGTGGCCATCTGAATATCACCAGAAGCACCAGAGGTGACTTTTTCATAGCCGAAGATCATTTCTTCCGCCACGCGTCCACCCATGGCAACAGCAAGGTCCGCCTTGCACTTCGCACGGGTCAGTGACACCTGGTCCTTCTCCGGCAAACGCATCACCATTCCGAGCGCACGTCCGCGAGGAATGATGGTTGCCTTGTGGATCGGATCAGAAGCTTCCTGATGAAGCGCGACCAGGGCATGACCGGCTTCGTGATAGGCCGTCAGCTTCTTTTCTTCTTCGGTCATGACCAGGGTGCGACGTTCCGCGCCCATCATGACCTTGTCCTTGGCGTCCTCGAACTCGGCCATGGTCACCAGGCGCTTGGACCGGCGAGCAGCCAGAAGCGCAGCTTCGTTGACGAGGTTCATAAGGTCAGCACCGGAGAAACCAGGCGTACCACGCGCCAAGGTCTTAACGTCGACATCAGGCGCAAGCGGCACCTTGCGCATGTGAACCTTGAGGATCTTCTCACGGCCAGTGATATCCGGGTTCGGGACCACGATCTGACGGTCGAAACGGCCTGGACGCAGAAGCGCCGGATCCAGAACGTCAGGACGGTTGGTCGCAGCGATGATGATGACACCCTCGTTGGGCTCAAAACCATCCATCTCCACAAGCAACTGGTTCAACGTCTGCTCGCGCTCATCATTGCCACCGCCGAGACCGGCGCCACGGTGACGTCCAACGGCATCGATTTCATCGATGAAGATGATGCAAGGGGAATTTTTCTTAGCCTGTTCGAACATGTCGCGGACACGGCTCGCGCCGACACCGACAAACATCTCGACAAAGTCAGAACCCGAGATGGTGAAGAACGGCACATTCGCCTCACCAGCAACGGCCCGTGCGGTGAGCGTCTTACCGGTGCCTGGAGGGCCAACAAGAAGAACACCGCGTGGGATCCGTCCGCCAAGACGCTGGAACTTCTGTGGGTCACGCAGGAACTCGACGATCTCCTGAAGATCTTCCTTGGCTTCGTCGATACCAGCAACATCTTCAAACGTAACGCGCCCATGAGCCTCTGTGAGCAGCTTGGCCTTCGATTTGCCGAAGCCCATCGCCTTGCCGCCGGCTCCGCCCTGCATCTGGCGCATCACGAAAATCCAGATGCCGAGAATGATCAGCATCGGCAGCCATGAGAAAAGCGCCCCAATCAGCGAGAAATTCTCTGAAGGCGGCCGTGCATTGATCAGCACACCCTTCTCGCGGAGTAGATCGACATATTGCGCGTTTTCCGGCGAATAAGTCTGGAATGAGCCACCGCTGTTGTAATGACCGGAGATCTGCTGCTCCTGAATGGTCACATCGCGGATTTCACCGCGCTCGGCCTGGTTCAGGAACTGCGAGAAGGCGACCTCATTGGTCGCACTCCGCTGGCCTGGGCTCTGGAACAGCTGAAACAAGGCGATCAGCAGCAAGGCAATGATCACCCAAAGTGCGAAGTTGCGAAAATTTGCGTTCATTTCGATCCCTTTACCGCCAAGGGCGGCAACGTGCGCGGGTTTGTACTTGATCCCAAGATAGGTCGCAGAGAGCCCTCTGCCAAGGCGGTGCGCCATTCTTGCGCAATTGCACTGACTTTTTTCTTAAATCTCAAAGTGAATCAGGTGCTTTTTTTCTTATCCACGACAAAGCCGGCAAAAAATCGACGGAGTTTTTGCGATGTTAGATGGTGTGCATTGGCAATTTTCGCAGGTAGTCCACTGCGATCGACGCCTTAATCTCTGGATCAGAATGGAAAAGTCCCGGAACCAGCAAGAGCTTATCGCCCCGCCAAATTGCTAGACATGTGGCAAAAGCATCCTTCGGGATGTCCTCAGGAAAGGCGAACTCATCGCCGACGGTAGGTGCAGCAGCCAATGGCCCGATCATCATACCTTCTTCGGCTGTTTCGCCAAGCATTGACGAAACACGAAAACGTTCATCCCAAACCATGCTCCCCGGCCCGCACAGGTTTATGGTTTCCAGCGGACGCCTCCCTGCCTCCTTCCAGAAACAAAAACGGTCGCCAAAGCGCACAATCTGAGCACCGCCAAGGGTCAAGCGAACGTCCGCATTGGTGCACAGCGCAAGATCAAGGGCCTCAAGCTTGGCAAGCCGCGGCGGATAGATGTTTCCCGTTACCCGGAGGATAAGGCGTGAAAGCAGCCTGAGCCGAACTTCCTCCGGCAATCCTGAATACCGCTCGCAGAGCAACCCGAGTGGACCAGCGGGATGCTCGTCAACATTGTTCTGCAACACATCGCCAACCCAAGCGTCGATGGCATCGGCGGCACGCCGAAGCCGTCCCGCAGTCTCAACCACCCGTTCGACATCCAGCCCCTCTGCTGCGAGTTCCGCCGCCAGATGCCTCAATCGAACGCGCTTGTAGGCCGTGCTGTCATTTGAGGGGTCGTGACACCAGCCCTGCCCCATTTGCTGCAAGGTCGCCTGCAACTGCGACTTTGGAACACCCAGCAATGGTCGCAAGAGGCGCAATCCCTCTGGACCAGCGAGCTCATCCGCGCGCATTGCGCCGAGGCCATAAACGCCGCTGCCCCGCGTGAGCCGGTCCAGAAATGTCTCGACCTGATCATCTTTATGATGGGCGAGAACAAGCGCTTCCGCATTGGCCTCGGACATTGCCTCGGCAAAAAGCCTGTAACGCGCCTTTCGGGCCTCGTCCTGAAGATTTGATGTTGGCTTGGCAGACGTCCAACGAAGCGTCCTGTGGTCAACGCCGAGCCTTTGGCAAAGATCATCTACAAACTCTGCTTCCTGTGCGCTTTCGTTCCGAAGACCATGATCCACGGTCAACACAAGAAAGCGACCGGGCCAACGCGAGCGTTGTTGCCAGTCATGCAGCAGACGAAGAAGGGCGAGTGAATCAGAGCCGCCTGACACGCCGATCGCGAGACAGGAAAAGGCATGAAAATTCTTGAAGGTCTGGTCGATCTGATCTGAACTTAGAACCAGATCGCAGGCGTGCAGCTCAGGAGCACTGCGCACGGGTACGTTCTTCCCGCGCCTGGCTGAGCACGGCAGGTGCAGCATTTGGGAACTTGTTCAACAGCTCAGCAAAGGTCGCACAGGCGGCGTCGCCCTCGCCAAGGCCGTTCAGGGAAAGCCCAAGCTTCAGCAGACTGTCGGGGCTTTTATCACTTCCAGGATTGTCCGTGTAGGTCTTCAGGAAGGCATCGGCAGCATCTCGGTAATTGCGCTGCGCCAGAAGGCTCTCGCCCAACCAGAACTGAGCGTTGGGGGCCAACCTGTCGTCAGGATAGGTCTCGATGAAGGCGCGAAAGCCTTCTTCTGCTGCGGCATATTGACCATTGACCGCATAGCTGTAGGCGCGGTCGTAGTCCTCTCGCGGGTCACCACTTGCGCTCAGGCCGGCAAAAGTCTGCGCCGACTGTGTCGTCAGCGGGTCCTGCGGTGCATCTAGGCCGGTCGGACCTGTTGGAACGTCGGCAGCGCCGCCAGCGAGTGCTGACAGATCAATCGGCCCGTTGGTTGGCAGATTCGTCGTGCCGTTTTCATATCCGCCGGTCGCCGACCAATCCGCATCGCCAGAGCCAGACGCCGGCAAGGTTCCAAGCGATTTCGGCGCGCCTGAAAACTCCTGCGCGCCATTTGTTTGAGAGGGCTGCCCAATGTCCGAGCGTTTGCCCGGCGTGCCCCCTTCGAGTTGCTGGAAGCGATACTCGTTGTCTTCCTGCATGCGCCGCATCTGATCCTGCAGTTCACGCATTTGAAATGACAGCTGTTCGATCTGACCGGTCAAAACTCTCAGGCGCTCCTCCAGCTCATTTACACGAACTGTTGAATCATCCTTCTTCCGACCGAAAAGCTGCGCTTCGGAAGGCGTTGCCAACACAACAGCCAGTCCCAACGCCGCCAAGAGGACCGCAAGTCCTCGAAATGTCACCATACTATCCTCCTGGTTATCTCGGCATGAAGCTCGAGCCATCTGTATCGCTGAATACCACAGGGCGCGCCGACTTCGGCCAAATTTTGGCAGATGCAACAACAATTACCAAGGCTTGCGCGCCGCAAGAACGAAAAAAGGGTCGGAAACATCCGACCCTCTGTTCAGCACCCTGATTCAGGGGTCAGTTGGTCACGTTGTTCAAAACTGTCACAGCACGACGGTTCTGGGACCAGCAGCTGTTGTCGTTACAAACCGCGACCGGACGCTCCTTGCCGTAGGAAATCGTCTTGATGCGTGACGCCGAAACACCGCGTGACACCAGGTAGTCCCTGGCTGCCGCGGCACGGCGAGCACCAAGAGCAATATTGTACTGACGCGTGCCACGCTCATCCGCATGGCCTTCAATCGTGATCGTGTATTTGGAATACTTCGCGAGCCATTGAGACTGCTTGTCCAAGGTTGCCTGCGCTTGCGCATTGATCGTTGATTGATCTTCTTCAAAGTACACACGGTCGCCGACGTTCACAACGAAGTCCTGACCAGTTCCGGGCGCGACGTTGCCTTTCAGGCCGTCAGGCTGAGTCTGAGCGCAAGCAGCAACAAACAGCATGGAGCCAATCGCCAGCAACATTTTTGCGCTTCGCGCAAACTTCCCCAATTCCAACATCTTCACTCTCCTATCCCCACCGGCCCCGACAGGGTGAACGATCTCTATACAAAGCTGGTTAAGACGACCTTGGCAAAGTTGGTTAGCAAGACGTTAACACAGACAAAAACTAAATCCGTCAATCGATCAAGGGCGACCAGGACGGATCCGACGCGAAGGCAGGTGTCGCAACACGCTGCTCATTGTATCCAGTCAGATCGACGGTCCAAACCTGAGGTCCGCCATTCGCACCCGGCGTATCGCGGAAGAACACCAGAACACGGCCATTTGGTGACCAAGCCGGCCCTTCGTTGTGATAGCCTTCGGTGAGGATCCGCTCGCCCTTACCATCAGGTTTCATCACACCGATCATGAAGCGGCCCTGATGTTGTTTCGTAAAGGCAATCAAATCTCCGCGGGGCGACCAAACCGGTGTGGAATAGCGGCCTGGCCCAAATGAGATGCGCTGCGCATCGCTACCGTTGGCATTCATGACATAGAGCTGTTGTGACCCACCCCGATCGGATTCAAAAACGACACGCTTGCCGTCGGGCGCAAAAGAGGGGCTTGTGTCGATCGCGGCCGAATTCGTCAGGCGCGTGGTCTTCCGGGACCGCAGATCCATCGTGAAGATGTTCGCATTCGCCCCCTGCTGCAGGCTCATGATGACCTGCTGCCCATTTGGTGAGAAACGCGGTGCGAAGGTCATTCCCGGGAAATTTCCGACAATCTCGCGCTGGCCAGTCTCGATATTGAGCAGATAGACGCTCGGATCGGCAGCGCCGTAGGACATGTAGGTTATTTCCTGGCTCGTCGGAGAGAACCTTGGCGTCAGAACGAGATCGTCGCCGCGCGTCAGATAGCGAACGTTGGCGCCATCCTGATCCATGATGGCAAGTTTCTTGACGCGCTTGTCCTTCGGGCCGGTCTCGTCGACAAAGACGATACGTGTATCAAAGTAGCCTTTTTCACCCGTCAGTCTCTCGTAGATCGCATCTGCAATGATATGGGCCAGACGACGCCAGTTCTCAGGCGTCGTGTAGAATTGCTGACCGAGCATCTGCTCTGAGGCGAAGACGTCCCACAGACGGAATTCCGCGCGCAGGCGTCCATCAGCCTGCTTGGTCACCGAACCGCTAACCAGCGCCTGTGCACCGATTGTCCGCCAATCGCCGAAACGAGGCGTCGTGTTCACATTCATGTTTTTCTGAATGAAACTGGCGGGGTCCAATGGGTTGAACAGGCCCGAACGCTTCAGGTCAGCGGCAATCACAGCCGTCATGTCCTGCGAAAGCTTCGGATCGCCACCTTCTGCGCCAAATGACGGCAAGGCAACAGGCATCGGCTCGATCTGGCCTTGCGTCACATCGATTTCGATGAGTGCAAGAGCTGGTGCAGCCGTCAAGGCAGCAGCAACGGTCAACAGGCAGGCAGCTGCCGCCGTTTTCAAACGGGACAGGAAACGGGCAAAACTCGGCACGTCGCGCATCTTCAGCAAGGCTCCTTGTTTCCTCTGTAACGTCTTATCCGCCAACAAGTTCACGCGGATCAAAATTGATAATCACTTCCTGCCAGGCGTCGTACTTGGCCGCCGGCAGGTTATAGGGAGCGCACCGCATAACTGCGCGCACCGCGCTGCTGGACGCTGCGCGGAAAGCCGGATGAGAGCTCGACGTCAGCACTTCGGGGCTGCCCGAGACCTGCCCCGAACGATCGAGACCGAACTTGACCCTGACTTTGAGCGTCTCGGCGCCAACAGCACCGACCGGCGGGCTCCAGCATCTTGCGATCTGGCCGCGCAAAGCATCAAGCTCGGATTGGCTCATGCGAACATTTTCTGCACCCTGTCGGCTACCGAGCGATGCTTGGTCCTGCGTCGTCGACGTGCTGCCGCCAGCAGGCTCAACCTTATTGAGAAGGGCCGAGATCTGGTTTGGATTGAAATTCTCGTCCTGCGGCTTCTGGGCTGTCTGTGTCGGGCGCGGAGGCGTCGGCTTGGTCCTTGGTGTCACATTGGTGACCACAGGCTTGGGCTCTTCAACCGGCGCTGGCTCCGGCTCAGGCTCAGGCTCAGGTTCTGCAGCCGGCGTGGGCTCTGGCTCGGGAGCGGGCTCCGGTTCGGGCGTTGGCTCAGGTTCCGGTGTGGGTTCCGGCTCTGGCTCAGGTTCCGGAAGAGGCTCAGGCTCGGGTGCCGGCTCAGGTGTCGGAGCAGGGGCCTGTTCAGCCGTTGCATCGCCGGGTTTTTCGTCGGGTTGCGGAGCCTCCCTGGGCGGTGCCTCTGTTGGTGTCAGTGCAGCCACGTCACGGATCTCGGTTTCGGTCTTCTCGCCCTTCTGCAGCCTGGTCAATTCTTCGACAGGCACGAGTTCGACAGGCAGGGAGTCCACCGGGCTGGTCGAAAAGGTCTCGGCATCCGGAAGAGCAACAAGCCCCCAGACCAAAACGGCCGCATGGCCGGCCAAAGACGCAACGAGACCAGCACGCATGGTGGTCTATGAATCCTGTTCTTCGAGGGTCACAAGGCCGAGACGCTTAAAACCGGCCGCATTTATCCGGCCCATGATCTTCATCATGACGCCGTAGTCAGCATCCTGGTCACCACGCACATAAATGCGCTCGTCATACCCGTTTGCGGCGATCGCCTCGAGTTTGGGCACAACCTCATCGATGGCGATTTCCGTGTCCTGAATGTAGATCTGCCCCGCAGAATTCACCGAAATTGTAAGTGGTTCCGTATCACCTTCCAGGGCCTTAGCCCGGGTTTCCGGCAAGTCAATCGGCACACCGACCGTCAGCAACGGCGCCGCCACCATGAAGATGATGAGAAGCACCAGCATCACGTCCACAAATGGCGTGACGTTGATCTCACTGACAAGCTGATTCCGGCGACGCCGGCGACCGCGTCTGCCACCTCCGCCTTGACCACCTCCGACCTGCATGCCCATGGCTCAGGTCCTTTCGTCGATCTGACGGGACAAGATGGCCGAAAATTCGTCCGCAAATCCTTCCATGCGTCCAACGGCCTTGCCGACATCAGAAGACAACTTGTTATAGGCGATTACGGCCGGAATAGCGGCCAGAAGGCCAAGCGCTGTTGCAAAAAGCGCTTCTGCGATCCCTGGCGCGACAACGGCAAGGTTGGTGCTCTGCGAGCTGGCGATCGCCTGGAAAGCGGTCATGATACCCCAAACCGTACCGAAGAGCCCGATGAAGGGTGCAGCGGAGCCAACGGTCGCAAGTATGAGAAGCCGGCTCTCGAGACGCTCCGCCTCGCGCTGGATGGTTACATCCATGACCCGGTCTATCCTTTGCTGAAGGCTCCCAATGGCAGGGCGCGCGCCCTCGTGGCTGCGCTTCCACTCCCGCATCGCTGCAACAAAAAGCGCAGCCATGGAATGGTTCACACGGTTCTGGAGGGTGCCGTAAAGCTCCTCCAAAGACTGACCGGACCAGAACACAGTCTCAAAGCGGTTCATCTGGCGTTTGGTGCGCCCATAAAGCAGCGTTTTGTCGACGATGATCGCCCAACACCATACGGAAGCGCCGATCAGGCCGAGCATGACGATCTTGACGACGATATGTGCTTCCCAGAAGAGGGCGAAAAACGAAATATCGCCTTCCTGCGCCGCCAACGTCGACTGGACAAGTTCATTCATGAAACAAAAGACCTCTTGGGCGAAAGACTGTACCTGTTCAAGCGAACCGAATTTCGGCGCGCCAAATTGCCCCTAGTTTTGGCGTGTCAGGCTCAACGTCTCTGTGACTGCCGATTTTGGCGAAACTGGGACTGACACTTAGTCCTGGGGCCAGCATTCAAAAGAATCAATTATGGTTACCGGACAATTAAGAATCGTCCGTGAACTCTAAAGATTTTCAGGAACTATACCAAATCATCGGGTATTGGGGCCGCGCTTCCGAGTTGTGCGAGGCGTTGCGCAAGATGACGCGGCAGACGGGTTGGACGTCCGTCTTCTGTGATCACTGCAATCAAGACATCGGCCGAGACGAGTAGAGTACCTTCCCGCAGGATTTCCTGGCGCAAGGCAATGCGGGCACCCTTCTGCTCGTCGAGAACGGTTCTGACTTCGAGGACATCATCGATCGTGGCCGGCTTGAAGAACTCAATGTTCATCTTGCGGACGGCAAATGCGAGGAAGGCACCGTCCACACCGGCCTTCAACTCGGAATGATGAATGTCCGCCAGCCGCAGAAAATCGGATCGACCCCGTTCGAAAAATTGAACATAGGCGCCATGATAGACGATCCCCGTGAAATCCGTGTCTTCGTAGTAAACCCGAACCGGCAGCACATGTTTGCCATCCAGAATACGGCCGGAAAGATCGGGCCAGGTGGTCACGCGCATATCCTCTACGTTTGTTAGCTCAGCCCCAATAGCAGACGGCCCGGCAACAAGACAATTGTTGCCGGGCCGTCTGTTGTCTTACACGGTCTCGAAAGTTAGGCAGCTGCCACGTCCGAAAGGAAACGCTCGACCGAGGTCCTAAGGTTTTCCGCCTGATGCTTCATTTCCAATGTTGCTTCGCGCATATGCTCCGCCGATGTGGAGTTTTCGGCAACGTCCTCGCTAAGAGAGGCCACCGCAGACGAAACATTCAACGTGCCTTCAGCAGCCTGGGCCACATTGCGCGAAATCTCGTTGGTGGCCGATCCCTGTTGTTGAACAGCGTCGGCGATGGTTGCGGTATAGTTGTTGACCTCATCCATCGAGTTGGAGACCAGCGCGATTTCACCAACCGCATCCGAGGTAGAGGCCTGGATCGCTGCGATCTGGGTCGAGATTTCCTCGGTCGCCTTGGCCGTCTGTCCTGCGAGCGACTTCACCTCGGAGGCGACAACCGCAAAACCACGACCAGCCTCACCCGCACGGGCTGCCTCGATGGTCGCGTTGAGCGCAAGAAGGTTTGTCTGCTCGGCGATCTCGGAAATCAGGGACACAACATCCCCGATCCGGTTGGCAGCTTCGGCCAGTCCGGCAATCTTCTGGTTGGAAGACTGGGCGTTAGAAGTCGTCTGGCCGACGATTTCCGCGGTCGTTGCAACCTGACGGGAAATCTCGGAGATTGAAGCATTCAGCTCCTCTGTCGCAGAGGCAACCGCCTGAACGTTTGCCGATGCATTTTCAGAGTCGCCCACCGCTTGAGAACTGCGCCCGGCCGCAGATGCGGATCGACCGCTGAGCGTCGTTGACAGTTCCTCGACACGGAAAATGTTCTCCTCCACCGAAGACAACACGCTTTGCGCTTCTGTCCGGAAGGCATTGATCAGCGCGTCAATCTGGTTTTCGCGCTTCTCACGTGCAATGTGGCCGACTTTGCGTTCAGAGGCCAGGCGTTCACGCTCGACCGAGTTTTCCTTGAAGATCGCGATACAGCGGGCCATTTCGCCGATCTCATCAGAGCGCTCGGTTGCGTCCACCGCAACTTCGAGATCGCCATCAGCGATTTTGCGCGCGGCGCCCGACAGGGTATTGAGCGGCGCAAACATGCGAACCGTCAACCACCAGATAAGGCCAACGACCGGCAGCATGCAAAGGACACCGGAGATGATCGCGCCAAAGGTGATCTTATTCGCCGCGGCGGAGAGCTCCGTTTGCTGCACAGCCTCAATCACGCCGAATGGCTTGTTTTGAACCATGCTGTCCGCGCGCGAGAACCGATAATCAATTCCATCAATGGAGAGCATGCCCGTGCCCGATTGAATGGCCGAGAGTTCAAAAGTCCGCTTGGCGTATCCGTTGTCTCCGACTTCGACAAGTCTGCCTGTGGAGTCCACGAGCATGATGTTTTCGCTGCTACCCAAACCGCTGCTGTCATTGAGGAACGATGCAAAGCGTGCCATATCGACTTCCAAGCCAACGGCACCAAAGAAGCGATCCAAATAGAATACGGGAGCTGCGAGAACGAGACTGACCTTGCCGTCAGCGCCCGTCATAAATCCAGACGGGAATACTTCTCCGGCCTTCAGGTTGCCGGCCGTGTTGGCCGCCACGACAGGTCTCAACGCCGCTGCGAAGGGATTTTCCGAAAGCTGGGCATCATCAACATGGCGAGCGAATTCATCGCCCTTGTTGTAGGAATAGGTAATGTTTCCATCAGGGTCAGCGATCGCGACACCTGAAAACAAGCCCTGACCAACAAGCTCGACATAGGCTGCGTGAATGATCTTGTGGTTGTTCACATAGTAGTTCTTGGCATCTGGCTCGAGCAACAGATGGCGTTTGTCGGCAGGGTGTGGGTTGTCCTCAACAAAGATCTTGCGGAGGGTTTCGGTCTGACCCTCTTTCAGATTTTTCCAGCCAACAGTCATCTTCATCAGACTGTCTTTGGCCTCAGTCAGAGACACGAAAAAGCGTGCGCTGTCCGTCACCTGCTCCAAAGCAAGTTCAAGTGTCTTGCGTTTTCCAAGGGTGGCACTTTTGAGTGCGGTATCAGCCTGAGAATTGGCGACCCCGCTGGCAAGGTTTGATGTCACGGCGACAATGGCAACACACATTGTCAGTGTTCCAGCAAAAAACATCAAAGCAAGCTTTGTGGATAGACGCTTCCGAATCATTACACCCCCCCAAAAGTACTGAGGGATATTCAACCCGCGTTCACCAAAAAAGATTTAATTTTTGGCAGAACTTCGCAAAAAAGAAATCGTATCAACTCTACTCGGGTTCGGCGAATAAACCGAGTTGTGGTGCGTCGGACCTCTTGGGAACAGCAAGACCAAGATGCTGAAAAGCCTGAGGTGTCAACACCCGGCCGCGGGGCGTCCTCTGCAGGAAGCCATTCTGGATCAGATAGGGCTCCACGATCTCTTCAATTGCATCGCGCGGTTCGGAGAGTGCGGCGGCAATGGTTTCGATGCCGACAGGTCCGCCACCGAAGTTCATGGCAATCTGGCTAAGATACCTGCGATCGAGACTGTCCAGACCAGCATTATCGACCTCAAGCTGTGACAAGGCCTTGTCCGCCAGCGCCTGATCCACGTTTTCGTTGCCGGCGACCACAGCAAAGTCACGCACGCGGCGAAGCAGGCGACCCGCAATGCGTGGTGTTCCGCGTGAGCGCTTGGCGATCTCATGTGCGCCATCCTCGGTCATGCCGACCCCGAGGATGCGCGCGCCGCGATTGACGATATGCTCCAGTTCCGGAACCGTATAGAATTGCAACCGAACAGGAATACCGAAGCGATCGCGCAAGGGCGTTGTCAATAGGCCGAGCCGCGTCGTGGCAGCAACCAACGTGAACTTCGCAAGGTCGATCTTGACCGAACGGGCAGCAGGCCCCTCTCCGATGATCAAATCCAGCTGATAGTCTTCCATCGCCGGATAAAGCACTTCTTCTACCGCTGGATTCAAACGATGAATCTCATCGATGAAAAGAACATCCCGCTCTTCAAGGTTGGTCAGAAGCGCCGCCAGATCGCCAGCTTTTGCGATCACCGGCCCTGAAGTTGCGCGAAAATTCACGCCAAGCTCCCGGGCCATGATCTGGGCCAGCGTCGTCTTGCCAAGACCCGGAGGGCCAACGAAGAGCACATGATCAAGCGCTTCACCGCGTGCTTTGGCCGCTTCGATGAAAATCTTCAGGTTGGCGCGCGCCTGCGCCTGCCCCACAAAATCATCGAGAGCCTGCGGCCGCATCGTGCCGTCGATTTCATCGCCACGGATCTCCGGCGTGACGAGGCGCTGATCATCCGACATAGCTGACCACCACGATCAGGAGTGCAAGCAGGCTGATCGAATAGACAACGCGAATGGCGTAGAACTTCTTGAACTGGCGGCGCACGTAAGGGTCTTCAGTGTCAATCTTGCGCCCCTTCATCGAATAGGTCCGACCATCGACGGCGAGAGCGAACTTGTGATCAATATACATGATCCCGCCCATGCCGAGCACGAAGAAGACAATTGCAATCAAAATGAAAATGACGGCGGTCATTGCGCGAGTTCCTTCAGGCCGAGACGGATCAGCGTCTCCGTGGAAGCATCCTCACCAGCAGATTGCATGGCCTTTGCCACCGCGGCACTGGCTTGCGGTTGTCCATATCCAAGGTTGGTCAGAGCCGACACGGCTTCGGCCACAGGTCTTGCGGCAATGTCTTCATTGACGGTCTGCGACACCGCGATTGTCTCAGCATCCACTGAGGCGAAACTTGGTGCCTTGTCCTTCAACTCGGCCAAGATCCGCTCCGCAACGCGCTTGCCGACGCCAGGTGCCCTCGAGATCGTCGCCTTGTCGCCAAGAGCAATCGCATTGGCAACTTCACTGGCCTTGAGAATGCCAAGAATTGCCAGCGCCACTTTCGCGCCAACACCCTGAACCGTCATCAAGAGACGAAACCATTCCCGTTCCGCATCATCCGAGAAGCCATAGAGCTTGATCATGTCCTCGCGAACATAGGTCTCAATCGCCAGGACTGCGGCCTCCCCTGCGCGCGGCAGGGTCTGAAGGATGCGCGAGGGGCAATGGACCTGATAGCCGACACCATGGACATCGAGGATCACATAATCCTCGCCGTAGCTGTCGATGGTCCCCTTGAGTTTTCCGATCATGCAGCGCCTGCCCGTGCCAGTCTTCCAGTTGTCGAACCACGATGATGGGCATGGCAGATCGCAATCGCCAGCGCATCTGCCGCATCATCTGTATCAAAGGTCGCCCGGGGCATCAGCACCTTCACCATCGCCCGGATCTGATCTTTTTCCGCGTGCCCTGTGCCCACGACCGTCTTCTTGACTAGGTTCGGCGCATACTCGGACACGTGCAAGCCTGCAAGGGCTGGAACCAGGAGCGCGACACCGCGGGCCTGACCGAGTTTCAGCGTCGCCCCTGCATCCTTATTGACGAACGTCAGCTCAACGGCGGCTTCCATGGGCGCTTGAAGTTCGACAATCCGGGACAGACCGTCATGCAGCTGGACGAGGCGTTCAGCCAGATCCTGCTTGTTGTTAGAAGTCACCGTGCCGGAAGCGATGAAGGTCAATCGATTTCCGATCGCCTCGATCACGCCCCAACCCATGCGTCGCAACCCCGGATCGATGCCGAGAACTCGAATCGGATGTGTCATAGAACAAACCGGTAACAAAACTTCCGCGTTGACGCCAGCTCAACCGGCCGATAGGCAGGTCATCCAAGCGCTTTTCCCATGCCTTGCCGGTTTCAGAGGCTCATGTTCGATATTTTCTCTTCGTTTTCACCCGGAACGCTCATGTTCCTGGGGGCCGTTCTTTTTGTGGCGGGAACAGTGCGCGGCTTTGCGGGCTTCGGCGCAGGCATGATCTTCATGCCAATGGCAACCGCTATTGTCTATCCGCCAACGGCCGCGGCCGGCTTTCTGTTTCTCGACTTCGCCATCGCCATGCCTTTGGTCGTTCGCGCAGTCCGGATATGCGACTGGAACACGGTCATTCCGGCGGTCGCCGCCTCCGTCATTTTCGTTCATACCGGAACATGGTTCCTGGCCAACGGTGACGTCTTGATGCTGCGTTGGGTGATCTTTGCGATCGTTGCCGGTCTGCTTGCTCTTCTTGTTTCGGGATGGCGTTATCACAGCAAACCGACCCGTGCTGTCTCATTTGGAGTCGGCGCCGTCGCTGGTGTGCTCGGCGGGATCAGCCAGGTTTCCGGCCCGCCTGTTGTCGCCTTCTGGCTTTCAAGCGCCAAAGAGCCGGCAATCGTCCGGGCCAACCTGATTGTCTTCTTCGCCCTGGCGAGTATCGGCACCATCCTGGCCTATTGGCTGAACGGCTTCTTTACGCTGGAGGTCGGTCATTTCCTATTCGCAGGCATACCCGCCTATGCGCTTGGACTTTTCGTCGGCTCGAAGAGCTTCGGCAAGGCTGACCCGAAATACTACCGCCTGATCGCCTATACCCTGATTGCCATCGCGGCCATCACCAGCATGCCAGCTCTGGATGCATGGCTTAGATAGATCTGAGTTGACGGTCAGACGCCGCGCTTCAGAACCGACTGCCACTTGTCGCACTTTTGCGCGAACAGCTGATCAAGCTGCTCTTGGAACATGACCTCATCATCACAGGTCTGCGCCAGAACGCTCAGGGCCACGATTGCCGCGTCAGCTGCCTCCTCACGCACGTCGTCAAGCGTGAGGTTCTTATAAGCTGAGCCCGGCGCTCCGGTCGCAGAAAGAACAGCCTGGGCCAATTCCCCGGCCTCTTCGCAAAGCTTGAGCGAGCGCTCCTGGAGGGACTTCGGGTCAAGCTGCGTCAATTCGAAGATGCGTTGTTTCATTGCCGTTCCAGTCTGTAGTCACCCCCGAGACACAAAAACCCCGGCACGGGGCCGGGGTTATCTCGCTTAAATTGTTAAGCCGTGGTTCAGGCCAGCGACGCCATCGTTTCTTCATCAATGTCGAAGTTCGAGAAGACGTTCTGAACGTCATCGTCATCTTCCAGCATGTCGATCAACTTCATCAGCGTCTGGGCCTTGTCCCCGTCAACCGGTGTCAGGTTCTGCGGCTTCCAGATAATCTTGGTGGAATCGGCTTCGCCCAAGGCCTCTTCCAACGCCTTGCCGACTTCATTCAGATCTTCAAAGGCGGTGTAGATCGTGTGACCGTTTTCATCCGACTGAACGTCTTCCGCGCCAGCTTCAATAGCAGCTTCAAGCACTGCGTCCGCTTCGCCAGCTTCCGGCTTGTAGACGATTTCGCCAACCCGATCGAACATGAAAGAAACCGAGCCGGTTTCACCCAAGGATCCGCCGCATTTGGTGAAATAGGAACGAACATTGGACGCTGAACGGTTGCGATTGTCTGTCAGAGCTTCAACAACGACAGCAACGCCCGCCGGGCCATAGCCTTCGTAGCGGATCTCTTCATAACTTTCCGCGTCACCTGTTTGCGACTTGTTGATCGCACGCTGGATGTTGTCCTTGGGCATGGACTGTGCCTTGGCGTTGTTGACCGCCAGTCGCAGACGCGGGTTCGCATCCGGGTCCGGGTCGCCCATCTTCGCGGCGACGGTGATTTCCTTGGACAGCTTGGAAAACATCTTGGACCGCACAGCATCCTGGCGCCCCTTGCGATGCATGATGTTCTTAAATTTTGAATGTCCTGCCATGGCTCTTCTCGGCTTTATGCGGATGTGTCTTTAAAATCTGCGCCGCTTATAGGCAAAGCCGCCGGTAAAATCCAGCGACTGCAGCCCAAACGACCGGCGCATCACCTGATCGCTCCGGTATTATGTCGACCAGAAATCGGGAAGCACCGGCTCAAGATGGCCACCGATACGCACTGGCGCCACGCGCAGCGCCAAGCCTGTTCGGTCATCAGTCTCAACCGCCACACCTGAAATCGTTGCGTCGCCTGTTGCCGGCGTGAACCGGTTGCCCGGAATCTTTCGCTGGAAACGATTGACCGGCTCTTCCTTGTCCATGCCCAGGACGCTGTCATAGCAACCACACATGCCTGCATCAGTCATATAGGCAGTGCCGCCAGGCAAGATCTGATGATCGGCGGTCGGAACATGGGTATGAGTACCCACGACAAGGCTGACGCGGCCGTCAAGCATGTGCCCCATCGCCTGTTTCTCGCTGGTAGCTTCTGCGTGCACATCGATGATGACGGCATCCGCGACATCCCCAAGCGGGCATTCGTTGACCACCCGCTCAATCGCGGCGAAGGGGTCATCAAGAGCGTCCATGTAAACGCGCCCCATGACATTGGCGACCATCACCTGAGCACCATTGCGCGCCGTATAAAGGTGTGCGCCGCGCCCCGGTGTTCCCTTCGGATAGTTGACTGGCCGCAAAAGTCTGTCCTGCCGCTCGATGTAGACCAGCGTATCCCGCTGATCCCAAACATGGTTGCCGGTCGTCACCACATCAGCGCCGGCATCCAGAACATCCTGCAGGATGGCTTCAGTAATCCCGAAGCCCGATGCCGAATTCTCTCCATTCACGACGACGAAATCGAGTTGTTGTTCCTCAACAAGCGCTGGCAACTGATCGATGACAATGGTGCGCCCTGTACGTCCGACCAGATCGCCGAGAAAAAGCAGTTTCATGAAGCCTCGAGGTGTTGAAAGCGTCGAAAGCCCGTTTCGGTCAAAATACCATCGAGAGGCTTGTCATGCGGTTCAGCAGGTATATCGCTCATTTCCTGCGCGCAAAAGGCCAGTCCAATACACAAAAGAGGGCCTGTTTTTTCAAGCGCGGCGATCGCAGTGTCATAATGGCCTTTACCGTATCCGATGCGGTTGCCCGATGTATCGAAAGCAGCCAAAGGCATCAGTAGGACATTCGGCCTGACCTCCTCTGCCTCAGGTCCGGGGGCCTGCGTCCCAAACCCTGCGGGTTCAAATGACGTTTCGCGGCCAAATGCGCGAAAGACAAGATGCGGCTCTGAAACGACGGGAAGGCAGAGCTGGTGCCCTTTCGCGCGCAAAGAATCAAGTAATGGACGCGGATCGATTTCGTCTCTGATTGGCCAGAACCCCGCGACAGTCGCACCATCGGGAAGCTCGAGTTGCTCGCAATAACCTGCAAGAGCGAGTGACGCCTCAACCCTGGTGATCGGCTCCATGGCAGCACGACGCGCGAGAGCTTCAAGGCGAAGCTTTTGCTTCTTCTCTGCGTTTGAGAGATCGGAGAGAGACATGACAACCCGGACTTTAAGAAAACGAGACGGCCGCACGATCGTTGGAAGTTGCAATCCCGGGAAACCTACTGTGTAGGTGGGCACCGTATGCAACAGACCACGGTCCGAAGCAGGGACAGCTCCCGAAGGGATGCGTAAGGCCCCGGGGATATGATTCCTGACGTATCGCGCAGCCGCAGACCAGCATATAGCTGTCCAACCGAGTTTTTTCCACCCTGCAGCAATCGATTCCGTCTTATTCGGACCTAAGGCTTTTGCTCAGCCCCTGTGCAAGCGCTTCGATACGAGACGCGGCGTCTTCGATCGCCTGGGCCACGTTAGTCTCAGCACTGCTGTGCTGCTCAAGGACGGTTTCGCGCCCGGCGCGTTCTTTCTCAAGTTCGGCTTCCAGACGGCTGACCTTGCGCTCCAGCTCTGCCAGCTGATCCGTCGCCATGATACCCGCCATCACGGTCAGCCGCTGATCGCCGATTTCACCAAAGGCACCGCGCAGCTCATTGATCCAGCCATCGAACCGTCCGGCAAGGCCGATCAGGCGATCCTCTTCGCCGTCATCGCAAGCCATGCGAAAGGAGCGCCCGTTGATGGTCACGTTGATCTGCGCCATCTGCGTCTACCCCTCGTGCGTGTCGAGCACGCTTCGGATCGTTTCCATTGCGGAAACAAGCCGGCGAGAGACATCCTTGTTTGCGCCTTCGAGCCGGTTGGCCCGCGCTTCCGTCTTGTCGAGATCATTTGCGAGGCGGGACCGGTCCTCGCTCAAACGCTGCAGGTCTTCCTGCAAGCCATTCAAGGAGCGATCGGCGTGCATGCGGCGTTCCACCGAGCTCTCAAGACTCCCGACAGCCTTTGTCAGACGCTGCAAGGCAGCACTGACATCCTTCGGTTTATGACCGTCCTGTTCCGCCATTCAACCCGCACCCAACCCCCATGGCCGCACAATCAGCACAGCAAACAGTCCAATACAGCTGCAATCCGATCTCCGGAAAAGGATCACAGTTTCGACAGTCGCGTTAGCTCTGTCTGTTCAAGCTGCTTTCGAGCAAGCAGCAACAACATCCTGTTCCCATTACAAGCTGAAGGAGGTCAGAAAATTGCCGCACAGGAGATTAGGCAGTGCGCCTTAGACCCGTCAATGGCAGCCATGGCAGAATCCTCAACTGCATTTCACATCTGTTGTGACTGGTCACCGCTTCGCCCTTTTATTGACTCGCGCAAGGTTCCTGATATTTGTCGGGCGCCTTTCGGACTGAGTTGACCGGCTCTCTTGCCAAGACGCGAGGGAAACGCTTGCAAACGCAAACGGTTGATCGTCCGCACCTTGGGCTTTGAATTTATCCGGCGCGCCGCCGACGCAAGCTACGGGACAAAAATGACCGATCTTGAAAAACATCAGCGCATGGCAAATGCGATCCGCTTCCTTGCCATCGATGCCGTGGAAAAAGCCAAGTCCGGCCACCCCGGCCTGCCCATGGGTGCAGCCGATATCGCAACTGTTCTTTTTACCGAGTTTTTGAAGTTTGACCCTACGAGCCCCAACTGGGCCGACCGTGACCGCTTCGTGCTGTCCGCTGGTCATGGTTCGATGCTTCTGTACAGCTTGCTCTATCTTCTCGGCTACGAAGATTTCAGCCTAGAAGAGATCAAGAACTTCCGCCAAATCGGTGCACGCACAGCCGGTCATCCGGAATTCGGTCATGGCGCCGGCATCGAGACCACAACCGGCCCGCTTGGGCAGGGACTTGGCAACGCTGTTGGCATGGCCATTGCCGAAAAGCTTCAGGAATCCCGCTTCGGCAAGGATATCGTCGACCACTTCACCTATGTGCTGGCTGGTGACGGCTGCCTCATGGAGGGCATCAGTCAGGAGGCTCTCTCACTTGCAGGTCACCTGAAGCTGAACAAACTCATCGTGATCTGGGACGACAACGGCATCTCGATCGATGGCGCAGTCAGCATCACGGACAGCACGGATCAGGTTGCCCGCTTCAGCGCGTCCGGATGGAACACCATCTCGGTCGATGGCCATGACCCGGCAGCCATTGCCGGCGCGATTCGCCAGGCGCAGTCCAGCGACAGCCCGACGCTGATCGCTGCCAAGACCACGATCGGCTTTGGTTCTCCGAAGAAGGCCGGAACCAACGGCGTTCATGGTGCGCCGCTCGGAACAGATGAAGTCGCCGCAACACGCGAAGCACTCAACTGGCCGCATGAACCATTTGAAGTCCCGAGCGACATTCTCGATGCCTGGCGTATCGCCGGTCTTCGCTCCGCCCAGGCTCACAAGGATTGGGAAAAGCGCTTCGCGGAGAAAGACGGGGAAACCCGCGCCGAGTTCGAGCGTCGCAACCGCGGCGATCTGCCGGCTGGCTTTGCTTCTGCTGTTCAAGACTACAAAAAGCAACTCGCCGAAGAAAAGCCTACCATGGCAACGCGTAAGGCCTCCGAAGCTGTGTTGGGTGTGCTCAACGAAGTGATCCCGGAAACCATCGGCGGATCTGCCGATCTGACGGGCTCCAACAACACCAAGACGAAGCAGACGCTGCCAGTTACTCCGGATGATTTTTCCGGCCGGTATATCCATTGGGGCATTCGCGAACACGGCATGGCTGCAGCCATGAACGGCATGGCACTTCACGGCGGCATGATCCCCTATTCCGGAGGGTTCCTGATCTTCTCGGATTATTGCCGTCCGTCGCTTCGTCTGGCTGCGCTGATGAAACAGCGTGTCATCCATGTCATGACCCATGATTCGATCGGTCTTGGCGAAGATGGCCCGACGCACCAGCCGGTCGAGCATTTTGCTGCCCTGCGCGCGATCCCGGATCTGCAGTTCTTCCGCCCGGCAGATGTCACCGAAACGCTCGAGTGCTGGCAGCTAGCGCTGGAAGGCCATGACACGCCATCTGTTCTCGCCTTGACCCGCCAGAACCTCGTTGCCCAGCGCAAATCCTATGAGGAAGAAAACCTCTGCGCACGCGGCGCCTATGTTCTGATCGATAGCGAAGACGAAGCCGCAGTTACGATCTTTGCCTCCGGCTCGGAAGTCGAAATCGCGGCTGACGCTCATGCACAGCTGACAGAAGCCGGCATTGCCGCCCGCGTCGTATCGGTTCCTTGCTTCGAGCTGTTTGATACCCAGTCAGAGGACTATCAGGCATCAGTCATCGGCAGCAGCCCGGTCAAGATCGCCGTTGAAGCTGGTATCCGCATGGGGTGGGATCACTTCATCGGCAACGATGGGATCTTTGTCGGCATGTCCAGCTTCGGCGCCAGCGGTCCTTACAAGGCGCTCTATGAGCACTTCGGCATCACGGCGGATGCCGTTGTGACCGCTGCCAAGGCAAAGCTCGAAGCCTAAGGCACACGACTTTTTGAAGCTGCCCGCGCCTTCCCGCGAGCAGCTCAACCGGAAAGTGTCACTGGGGCGCTTTCCGTTCCGGCCGCGAAGTGGCGGCCAACGCTCAGGCGCCTGATCAGGCGCGTTAGAAATGTGGGAGTGGAATATGGTTACCAAGGTAGCAATCAACGGATTTGGGCGCATTGGCCGCAACGTACTGCGCGCAATTGTTGAATCCGGCCGGACCGATATTGAAGTCGTCGGCATCAACGATCTGGGACCTGTAGAAACCAACGCACATCTGCTTCGCTACGACTCCGTACATGGCCGGTTCCCGGCTGAAGTCGTGGTCGACGGCGACACCATCACCGTTGGCGGTGGCAAGCCTATCAAGGTCACAGCGATCCGCGATCCCAAGGATCTGCCTTGGGGTGAACTCGGCGTCGACGTCGCCATGGAATGCACCGGCATCTTCACGGCCAAGGAAAAGGCATCAGCTCATCTTGAAGCAGGCGCCAAGCGTGTACTGGTTTCCGCTCCGGCTGCCGGCGCAGACAAGACCATCGTCTTCGGCGTCAACGACAGCGCTCTGACCGCAGATGATCTCGTTGTTTCCAACGCGTCCTGCACTACCAACTGCCTGTCACCGGTGGCCTACGTCCTGAATGAGACAGTCGGCATCGAAAAAGGCTTCATGACGACGATCCATTCGTACACGGGCGACCAGCCGACGCTGGACACCATGCACAAGGATCTTTACCGCGCTCGTGCCGCTGCCATGTCGATGATCCCGACCTCAACCGGTGCTGCCAAGGCCGTCGGCCTGGTTCTGCCGGAACTGAACGGCAAGCTGGACGGTGTCGCCATCCGCGTCCCGACCCCGAATGTCTCGGTTGTCGACCTCAACTTCATCGCCAAGCGCGAAACATCGGTCGAAGAGATCAACGCTGCGATCAAGGAAGCTGCCAACGGCAAACTGAAGGGCATCCTCGGCTTCACCGAAGAATCTCTTGTTTCCGTCGATTTCAACCACAACAGCCATTCGTCGATCTTCCACATGGATCAGACGAAGGTCATGGACGGAACCTTTGTCCGCATCCTGACCTGGTACGACAACGAATGGGGCTTCTCCAACCGCATGTCCGACACCGCGGTAGCAATGGCAAAGCTTATCTAAGCAGCCATGGGATGAACGCTCGTTCCAAAATGACAGGCGGGTGCGGATCTTCCGCATCCGCCTTTTTTATCCAGGTCTAGAAAGGAAAGCTGCTTGCTTGAGCTCCTGACCGTTATCTCCCTGACGATCGTCGTCGCCATTGTCCCGGGCCCCGACTTTGCCGTGGTTTTGCGCAACTCTCTTGTCGGAGGACGGCTTGCCGGCATCATGACCGCTTTAGGGATCGGCCTCGCCCTGGCCGTTCACGTAACCTACGCCCTTGCCGGTATCGGCCTTCTGGTGTCGCAATCGATCTTTCTCTTCAACGCCTTGAAGCTGATCGGCGCGGCCTATCTCGTCTTTCTCGGCGTGACCATGTACCGTGGCGCGGAGCGAGCAATGCCGGCTGAAACAGGTAACGGAGGCATGCCCCCGCTCAAGGCGCTTCGCTGGGGTTTCCTAACGAATGTGACCAATCCGAAGGCCACGATGTTCGCAATGAGTGTGTTCCTCCAGGTGACCTCACCCGAGACCCCACTCTGGACACAGATCGGCTATGGCGTGATCATGGCGTCCGGCGTTTTCATCTGGTTTGTCCTGGTCACGGTTTTCTTCACGCTGGCTCCGGTCCGGCAGAGTTTCATGCGCATGAAACTCTGGATGGAGCGCACTTTCGGCATTCTTCTGACATTGTTCGGCATCGGGATTGCCGCGACAACAAGCTCTTCTCGTCCTTGATTGGTGGGTTCAAGACACATGACTTTCAAAACACTCGACGACCTCTCGAATATCGCCGGCAAGCGCGTGCTTGTTCGCGTTGATCTCAACGTTCCCATGGACGGCGACAAGGTAACAGACACCACACGTATCGAACGCGTTTTACCGACCATTCGTGAGCTCTCTGAAAAAGGCGCGAAGGTCATTCTTCTCGCGCATTTCGGCCGGCCGAAGGGACAACGCGTTGCGGACATGTCTCTTGAACCGGTAGCACAGCCGCTTGCGGATCTCTTGCTCGCTCCCGTCGACTTTGCCGATGATTGTGTTGGCAAGTCTGCAGAAGATGCGATCGCTGAACTGTCCGACGGTGATGTTCTCCTGCTCGAAAACACGCGCTTTCACGCGGGCGAAGAAAAAAATGATCCTGCATTTGCCAAGGAACTGGCTGAGCTGGGCGACATTTACGTCAATGACGCCTTCTCCGCCGCGCACCGCGCCCATGGCTCCACAGAGGGTATCGCAAAGCTGCTGCCGGCCTATGCTGGCCGGACCATGCAGGCGGAACTGGAGGCACTCGGCTCCGCACTCGGCGAGCCTAAACGCCCGGTTCTGGCGGTCGTTGGCGGCGCAAAAGTCTCGTCGAAGATCGACCTCCTCGAAAACCTCGTTGGCAAGGTCGACATGCTGGTGATCGGCGGCGGCATGGCCAATACCTTCATGGCAGCCAATGGCATAAATGTCGGCAAGTCGCTGTGCGAACATGATCTGGCAGACACGGCTCGCCGGATCATGGCAGCTGCAGAAAAATCCGGTTGTGAAATCGTTCTTCCTGCCGACGCCGTCGTTGCACGGGAATTCAAGGCAGGCGCCGAAAATGAAACGGTCGCGCTTGATGCGATTCCATCAGACGCCATGATGCTCGACGTCGGTTCAGCGTCCATAGCCAAGGTCGCCGAAAAGATCGACGCCGCCAATACACTTGTATGGAACGGCCCGCTCGGCGCTTTTGAAATCGCGCCCTTTGACAAGGCGACGGTTGCAGCCGCGCGCCACGCAGCAGAGCGCACCAAATCCGGCAAGCTCAATTCGGTCGCTGGCGGCGGAGACACCGTTGCCGCGTTGAACCATGCAGGGGCAGCGGACGACTTTTCCTATGTTTCCACCGCTGGCGGCGCGTTCCTCGAGTGGCTGGAAGGCAAGGAACTTCCCGGCGTCAAAGCTCTGAAAGCTTAAAAACAACCATTGGCACTGCCCCGCTTTTCTCCGGGGCAGTGCATTTTCTTGTTGCAATAATTAATTTGACTGCCAAATTAAAAATGTTCCCAAAATTACGGAACTATTTGTAATTTAATCGATTTAGCTCCCTGCCACCTGCCTTTCAAAAGCAGATGTATTTGTTAGAACGACATCAATTTGATGCGTTGCAAACATAGACAGGTGATCTCGACCCGTCATTCTCGGATTTGCTGCGCTGGACAACGGGAGAATTAAATGGCTCGCATTACCCTTCGCCAACTGCTCGACCATGCTGGTGAGCACGACTACGGGGTCCCCGCGTTCAACATCAACAACATGGAACAGGCTCTCGCCATAATGGCCGCGGCCGACAAGACCGACGCACCTGTGATCATCCAGGCGTCGCGCGGCGCAAGAGCCTACGCCCATGACATCATGCTCAAGCACATGATGGACGCCGTTTGCGAGATCTACCCGCATATCCCGGTCTGTGTTCACCTTGACCACGGCAATGAGCCCGCGACCTGCATGACGGCGATCCAGGCCGGTTTCACATCTGTCATGATGGATGGGTCCCTTGAAGCCGACGGCAAGACACCTGGCGATTGGGACTATAATGTCGGTGTCACCAAGACCGTCACAGACATGGCTCATCTGGGCGGCATCTCAGTCGAGGGCGAGCTTGGAGTTCTGGGCTCGCTGGAAACCGGCATGGGCGACAAGGAAGATGGCCACGGCGCAGAAGGCAAGCTGACCGAGGACCAACTTCTCACCAACCCGGATGAAGCTGTGAAATTCGTCCAGGAAACCAAGGTCGATGCACTGGCAATTGCGATGGGCACCTCGCACGGCGCCTACAAGTTCACGCGTAAGCCAGACGGCGATATTCTGGCCATGCATGTCATTGAAGAGATCCACCGCCGCCTGCCCGACACGCCCTTGGTGATGCATGGCTCTTCCTCGGTCCCACAGGACCTACAGGATATCATCAATCAACACGGCGGTGAGATGCCGCAAACCTGGGGCGTTCCAGTCGAGGAAATCCAGCGCGGCATCAAACACGGCGTTCGCAAGATCAACATCGATACGGACAACCGCATGGCCATGACCGGCCAGATCCGCAAGATCTTGTCCGAGAACCCCGGCGAGTTCGATCCGCGCAAGTATCTGAAGCCTGCCCGTGAGGCCATGGAAAAGCTCTGCGTCTCCCGGCTTGAAGACTTCAACACGGCAGGACAGGCTTCCAAGATCGGCAAGATTGCGACACTGGCCGAAATGGCGACCAAGTATAAGAGCGGCAGCCTGGACCCGAAGATCGGTTGATCTGAAGCCAAACCGGGGCGAACGCCCTGCCGATATCTTTTGAACTTTAAGAGAGAGGGGCCTTGCGTCCCTCTTTCGCCGTCTTTAGGGACAATAGAACGTTGGAATTCCCTCAAGACCAAGAAACGGAAACACCCGTGAACCGTCCGCGCCTCTTTGTTATCACGCCGCCATCTTTTGACCCAGCTTCACTCGCTGGCTCGCTTGAGGACGCGTTCAAGGGCGGCGATATCGCGTCCGTTCTGATCTACATGCCCGATGCGAATTCCAAGGAACTGCAAACCACGGCCGAGACACTTGTGCCGGTTATCCAGGCAGGCGGCGCAGCAGCGCTGATCTATGGCGATACCCAAGTCGCAGGTCGCTGCGGCGCTGACGGAGCCCATGTGGACACCTCACTAGAAGACGTGAAGCTCGCCGTGGAAAGTCTTCAGCCTGCGAAAATCGTCGGTGCTGGTGGAACGAAGCTGAAGCATGAGGACATGGAAACAGCGGAAACGGGCATTGACTACCTTTTTCTCGGTCGCCTTGACCTCGAGGAACAAGCATCGCCACACCCCAAAACACTCTCCAAGGCTGAATGGTGGTCCCAGCTCTTCGAGACCCCCTGCGTGGCCCTTGGAGGCAACACAATAGCTTCGGTTGAAGAAGCTGCTGCGACCGGTGCGGATTTCGTGGCCTTGAAGGAAGCAATCTGGCAGCATGCAGAAGGAACCACTGCGGCAGTCGCTGAAGCCAATGCCATTTTGGAAAATCACCCGTTTGAGGACATGGACTAATCCATGCAATCACGAGCTGTCATCTTGAAAGCCTTGATCCTTGGCGCATCCGTTCTGGTGGCCTGGGCAGGACTTGCCACGGCTCAAGAAACAACGTCGGAAGCAGCTGCCGAGAGCGCCGCTGAGCCGGCCAAAACCGCCCTTCCCGAAGTAACCCTCAAGGGGCCTACACAAACGCCGCTTCCGAAGCTGCCTGAGGGCACATCGCCGGATGCCGAGTTTGTCTACGGCGTATTTCAGCGTGGCTGGTATCTGACAGCTCTGGCCCTGGCAACGCCACTGGCCGAGGCCGGTGACGCGGCAGCACAAACGCTTATGGGCGTCTTGCACGAAACGGGGCTCGGCATTCGGCAGGATCCTGTAAAGGCCGCCCAGTGGTACGAGCTTGCAGCTGGACAGGGAGACCCCGGAGCATCCCTGCAGCTCGCGCAATTCCATCTACTCGGCAAGGGCGTCCCCACGGACAAGAAGAAGGCCGCAGATCTTTTTGAAATCGCGGCAGAGGCTGGCAACCCCTCGGCCCTCTACAATCTCGCACTTCTCTATCAGGAAGGGGAAGGCCGGCCGCATGACGAAAATAAGGCGCGTGAGCTTCTGAAGGAAGCCGCCTCTCTGAACGACCCTGATGCTCAATATGCGCTCGGCCTATCGTTTCTGGAAGGGCTGAGCGGCGTGAGTGACGCTGGTCAGGGAGCTTTCTGGCTCGGCCGGGCCGCACGACGCGGCCACACATCGGCTCAAATCTACTACGGCATACTTCGCTTTCAGGGAAAAGGCGTAGAGCCGAATGAACAGGAGGCCGGCGACTGGTTTGAACGCGCGGCAACGGCCGGCAACCCGGTCGCCATGAACCGCCTAGCCAGACTGTACGCTTACGGTCGAGGCCGGGAACTGGATCCAGTGGCTGCTGCCGGCTGGCATTATGTGGCCCGCGCGCTCGGCGTTTCTGACTTTCAGCTCGACGGCTACGTCGAAAGTCTCGACGATGAGGCCCGCCTTCAGGCGCGCAAGAAAGCAGAGCAATTCTCCGCGACGCTTATTCCTGAAGCTGAAGACCCCAGCCAGAAATCACCCTGACGCGGTAACGCAATTCGCCTTTTTTCCTTGAAACAGTCAGGCAATTGTGTAGGACAGGCCCACATTGGTTCGCGCGGACTGTTGCGTATTGTCCCGCGCCATCCATCTTCGTTTCACAAAGTCAATCAAGTCGGTCGTTCCATGAAAATCAACGGTAACGAAATCAAGCCAGGAAACGTTCTCCAGCATCAGGACACGCTCTGGGCAGTCGTCAAGACCCAGCACGTCAAGCCTGGTAAGGGCGGAGCGTTTGCGCAGGTGGAGTTGAAGAACCTGATCGACGGCCGAAAGCTCAACGAGCGTTTTCGTTCGGAAGACAAGGTTGAGCGCGTGCGTCTGGAGCAAAAGGACTTCCAGTACCTTTATACTCAGGACGACCAGCTCGTTTTCATGGACACTGAGACCTACGAGCAGCTGGAACTGCAGGCTGACTTCGTCGGAGACCGCGCTGCGTTCCTGCAAGACGGCATGATGGTCACCGTGGAGCTGCATGAAGAGCGTCCGATCGGCATCACGCTGCCGCAGTTTGTGACGCTCCAGATCGCCGAAGCCGATGCAGTCGTCAAAGGCCAGACACAGTCTTCCTCCTACAAGCCTGCGATGATGGAAAATGGCGTACGCGTCATGGTCCCCCCATTTGTTACGGCGGGCGAAAGCATCATCGTCGACACCGGCTCGATGGAATACGTACGCCGCGCCGACTAAACCCCCTCATTCCAGTTGACCTGGCCCGGCCTGTTACTTTCAGGCCGGACCCAAGAACCGACGGCACACAAAATGGCCCGCACAGCACTCCTTAATGTCATGGTTCAGGCCGCTATGAAGGCCGGACGCAGTCTCGTTCGCGACTTTGGCGAAGTCGAAAACCTCCAGGTCTCCCGCAAGGGCCCAGGCGACTTCGTCTCGGCAGCCGACCGCAAGGCCGAAGAGATCATCAAGGCAGAGCTGACAAAGGCACGGCCGCAGTTCGGTCTGGTCATGGAAGAGAGCGGCGAGATCGAAGGAACAGATGGCCAGCATCGCTGGCATGTGGACCCGCTCGACGGCACGACAAATTTCCTTCACGGCATTCCGATTTTCGCGACCTCCATTGCCCTGGAGCGTCAGGGCCAGATCGTCGCCGGAGTGATCTACAACCCGGTCATGGACGAGCTCTACACAGCCGAACGTGGACGCGGTGCGTTCCTGAATGACCGCCGTCTGCGCGTCGCGGGACGGTCAGAACTGCCAGAAATGGTCTTCGGCACCGGCCTTCCTTTCATCGGCAAAGGCGATCATGGCCGCGCGCTGAAGGAATTGCGGCATGTGATGCCAGAAGTGGCCGGCATTCGCCGCTGCGGCGCCGCGGCACTCGACTTGGCCTGGACCGCCTCTGGGCGTCTTGACGGCTACTGGGAGCACAACCTCAATTCCTGGGACATCGCGGCGGGTCTCCTGATGGTTCGCGAAGCCGGCGGTTATGTCTCCGACACCGAAGGCAAGGACAAGATGCTGGAAACAGGCAATGTCGCTGTCGGCAACGAATTTGCCCACAAGCACATCCTGCGTCTGATCAAGCTGGCAAACAGCTGATACCGAGCACTTACGTTCAGGGAAAAACCAACATGACCGGTCGGCGGCCTGCACGGCCGGAAAGGCCGTGAGAGCCTGTTGTCGTTGGTTAACTTACGAATAACGGTTTCCAACCTTTAGGAAATCACGCTATCAATCTTGCTAGGAACAACAGGCGATTGATTGGCGACTCATGGCACGCGACTTTGACCCTTATAGTCTGTCCAGCCCGAAGGCATATCTCTCCTTCATGATCATCTTTTTGGTGATCGTTTCCTTCATTGCCTTCATTCTCTACCGGCAGATTTCAGTCGCCTTCATGAGCAACCCGGGACTCAATGGCCTCATCATCATGGTGGCTGTGTTCGGCATTCTCTTGCTGTTTGGACGAGTGATCAGGCTCTTCCCGGAGATATCCTGGGTCAACAGTTTCCGCATCGGCGATCCCGGCCTCGATACGCGCGCTCCCGTACTCCTTGCCCCAATGGCGACGCTCCTTGGCAATAAGGTCGGTGAGATGGCGCTGACGCCGACAACAGCACGTTCGATCCTAGATTCCATCGGCATGCGCCTTGAGGAGTCGCGTGAGATCTCGCGCTACCTGACGGGCCTACTCGTTTTCCTCGGCCTTCTCGGTACGTTCTGGGGTCTGCTGCAGACGGTCAGTGCAGTCGGCGCCACCATTCAATCGCTCGATGTAGGATCGGGCGATGCGAACGTGATCTTCGAAGATCTCAAGGCCGGTCTTGAGGCCCCATTGTCGGGCATGGGCACCGCGTTCTCGTCCTCGCTTTTCGGTCTGACCGGCTCTCTTGTTCTCGGATTTCTGGATCTTCAGGCCGGACAGGCCCAGAACCGGTTCTACAATGAACTCGAAGACTGGCTGTCGACAGTGACCGACATTGAACCTGAAGAAGGTCCAATCCTGGCGGCCCCTTCAAACAACACAGAACAGATCCAGGAGTCGATTTCCGAGCTCCGAAAGACAATCGAGGAAGGCGGCAGCAAGAACGCAGCCCACGCCATGTCCAACCTCGCCGAAGGCATTCAAGGTCTCGTCAAACATGTCCGTTCCGAACAGCAGATGATGCGGGACTGGGCCGAGAGTCAGGGTGAACAGCAAAAGCGGATCGAAAGTCTCCTTACTTCCATTTCATCCGCTTTCGACCGAGCTAAGGACTGATCCATGGCCAGTCTGCGCGGTCGTCGCCGTACTCAAAGCACAGACTATTGGCCTGGGTTCGTCGACGCGATGGCGACGCTTTTGCTCGTCATTATTTTCCTGCTTTCTATCTTCATGCTCGCGCAGTTCTTCTTGAGTCAGCAACTATCCGGCCGCGACACGGTCCTCAACCGCCTGAACACACAGATCAGCGAGCTGACCGAGCTTCTGGCCCTCGAACGAGCCAATTCCAGCGAATTGGAAGACACGATCTCGGGGTTGCAAGCCAGCCTTGGTGACGCCACAAGCGAGCGTGACCGCCTGCTTGGATTGCTGGACGCAAGCTCGGGCAGTGCGGAAGCGGCCGGCGGCCGTGCTGCACGTCTGGAAAACCTTCTCGACGACGAAAAGCAGATTTCCCAACGCGCCTTGGCGCAGGTTGAACTGCTTAATCAGCAGATTTCCGCCTTGAGACGTCAGATCGCGGCGGCCAATGCAGCACTGGAAGCTGCAGAGGCGAAGGAAAGCGAAAGCCAGACCAAGATCGCGAGCCTAGGGCGCCGCCTGAATGCAGCGCTTGTCCAGCGTGTGCAGGAACTCTCCCGGTACCGCTCCGACTTCTTCGGCCGCCTGCGCGAAATCCTGTCGCAGCGCTCCGACATTCGGGTCGTCGGCGATCGGTTTGTGTTCCAGTCCGAAGTCCTGTTCTCATCAGGCTCGGAAGAGGTGAATCCGGACGGCACCGGCGAACTCGACAAGCTGGCCGAGGCCATTCAGGAGCTAAGCCTGCAAATCCCCGATGAAATCAATTGGGTGCTGCGCGTGGATGGTCACACGGATGCTCGGCCGCTTTCTGGGTCCGGACGACTGAGAAACAACTGGGAGCTGTCCGCCGCACGTGCGATTTCCGTGGTGAGATATCTGATTGAAAAGGGTGTCGATCCCAAACGCTTAGTTGCCGCTGGGTTTGGGGAATTCCAGCCCTTGGAAGAAGGCGATACCCCTGAAGCTCTTGCTCGCAATCGCCGCATCGAGCTCAAACTGACCGAGCGCTAGAGCGCTCTTCGGCCAAGTCGCAATAAAAAAACCGCCGGAACAACCGGCGGCTTTTGAATTTAATCTATCGCGTGGGGGCGCGACTAGGACTGTTCTTCCTCATCTGCGCCATCGCCTTCGGTCTTGAGCGAGTTCAATTTCGCAAAAACCGCGTCGGCGTCGATCTCTTCCTCGACCTCGCGTTCAATCGGCTTGCTGAAGGCAGCAGCCAGCGCTTCTTCGCTCGTGGTCTCTTCCACAGGCATAAGCATTTCGACTTCACCCTCAGGCCGCGGCGGAGCGTTCTTGGCAGCCTTTTCGACTTCCATGTCCAGTTCCAGCTGACTGCAGAGGCTCAGCGTCACCGGGTCAGACGGCGTAAGGTTGGCCGAATTCCAGTGGGTCCGGTCGCGAATGGCAGCAATGGTCGGCTTCGTCGTACCGACCAGGCGCATGATCTGCGCATCCTTGAGCTCCGGATGATTCCGCACGAGCCACAAGATCGCGTTCGGACGGTCCTGACGACGAGACACCGGGGTATAACGCGGGCCTTTGCGCTTCGATTCAGGAACAACGACCTTCGAGCCCTGCAGCTTCAATACGTAGTTCGGATCTGTCTGCGCTTTTTCCAGCTCTTCACGGCTCAACTGACCCGTCAGAACTGGATCAAGACCCTTGATGCCCTGCGCGGCTTCGCCATCGGCAATCGCTTTTACTTCTAGCGGATGAAGTTTGCAGAAACTCGCGATCTGCGTGAAGCTCAGCGCAGTATTGTCAACAAGCCAGACGGCGGTTGCCTTCGGCATCAGCGGCGTGTTCGCCATCGGTCAAATTCCTCCTGTGGGCTTCCTCACCCGGCAAGGTGAAAAAGCAAAAGTCCATTCAAGTTTCATGGGAGCTGAGATCTATATAATGTGTCCTTTGCCCAAAGGCAAACACTCCCGCAAGGGTTCTGGAAAACTCCCGCTGCGGAACACATGTTCTCAGAGCTCAGGGTCCACGGTTTACTCGACCGTCAGAACGATCTTCCCAATGTGACCCGAGCTCTCCATGCGCCGGTGTGCCTCAGCAGCTTGCTCAAGGGGAAACGTTGAGTCCATGACCGGCCGGACTTGTCCTGACGACAGAAGCGGCCAGACCTTTTCCTTCAAGGATGCCGCGATTGCTGCCTTGAACGCTGTATCGCGCGGCCGCAAGGTTGATCCGGTGTGGGTCAACCGCTTCATCATGAGACGAGAGAAATTCACGTCTTCGGCAAATCCGTTCAGCGTCGCGATTTGACAAATTCGTCCCTCGGCCGCTGCCACCTTCCAGTTTTTCTCGACATAGTCTCCGCCAACCATATCCAGGATCACGTGAATGCCTTCTTTGCCTGCGGCCTCCAGAAACGCTGAAACGAAGTCAACCTTGTTGTAGTTGACCACATGATCGGCCCCGAGCGCCCGAACCGCCTCTGCCTTTTCTTCAGATCCAACAGTGGTGAAGACCTCGGCGCCAAAGGCCTTTGCAAGCTGGATCGCCGTTGTGCCGATTCCGGACGCCCCACCATGAACCAGAAAGCGCTCGCCTGCTTTCAACCTCACTCTGTCGAAGACATTGCTCCAGACGGTGAAGAATGTCTCCGGGACCGCTGCGGCCTCAATCATCGACATGCCTTCAGGGATCGGAAGAGCGTGGCTCTCGTGCACCTTGCAGTATTGAGCGTAGCCTCCGCCTGCCACCAATGCCGTGACTTTCTCACCAATTTCATAGCTCTTTGCATCGATGCCCTTGGACACGACCGTTCCACTCACCTCAAGACCAGGAAGGTCCGATGCGTCTTTCGGGGGCGGATAGGCGCCCATTCGCTGAAGGACATCTGGACGATTGATGCCGGCAGCCTCAACTTTGATGAGGATTTCTTCGCCAAGCGGCACAGGCACATGGCGCTCCTGGGCACCCAGAACGTCCGGACCGCCCGGCGCCGTGATTGCGATCGCTAGCATTTTCTCGGGCAAATCGGTCATGCGCTTTCCTCCAATCAGAACTCACTCCCGTGTAGCGCGCCGGCAGGCAGCTGACAATCGAGCCATGTCGCGATAGGCTCAGAGTTAAACTAACGGATGGCGCGATCGGACGACGAGACTGAAAATGGACGAAGAACACGAAGCAAGACCTTCGAAAGCAATGAAACCGGTTGTCGTAGGCGAAGATTTGTCCCGGGCCTCCGAGGATGAGCTTCGAGAACGGATCACCCTCCTTGAAGCAGAAATCACACGCACCCGAGGTGTCCTTTCAGAGCGAGGTAATATTCGCAGCGCCGCCGACGCCCTCTTCAAAAGTGAGAATAGTTAAATTTACCGATTACATCTCATTCAGAGACATCCTGTCTGAATTTGGTTCAATCTGTTAGGTAAAACTTTAGCTATTTACCAGCTATTAAGCTTTCTACGCGATAACCATAGTCATCCAGTCATCTGGATCTCTGAGTGGCTCAAGTCCACTCTGTTTGACGCCTCCCTGTTAATGACTTCGAGCCGCGGCCTTCGCGGCTCTTTTTTTTGGCCCTCCCCGGCGTTATGATCTCCTCAGTCACGTTCGTACGAGCCTTGGGCACAACTGGCACGCCCGTTGCAATTCAATTGTTCAAGGCGCTGCACCGTCCCACCGTGGCACACCCCTATGAAGAGCATGTCCCATGCGCGTAGTGGTAGCCAGGAGGACATCCTGCGGCAAACGAATGAGCAGTAGCAGAAGGCGTATCGAACCATGACGGATGAGAACACCAACCTCAACGGAACTCCCGAAGCGGTACACTTCGCTCCCCGACTGGCCACCTCGGACACATTCCAGTCGCTGTTTCAGGAAGGCATGTCGCTCGTCGAAGAGACCGCTGTCTATCTCGACGGCGACGGACGCACAGAAGCAAAGCTTCTGGAACGCCCAGCCTCACTCGCCTATGCAACAGAATCGATGCGACTGACCACCCGTCTTATGCAGCTGGCGTCCTGGCTTCTCCTGCAACGCGCCGTCAACGAGGGCGAAATGTCCCGGGAACAAGCTGGCGCCGAAAAGAACAAGGTGCGCCTCGACCGTTTGAGCAGCGCCTCGACCGGCCCCGCGTGGGAAGACCTGCCCGACAGCCTCAAGGAACTGGTCAACCGGTCGGTGCGCTTGCAAGAGCGCGTCGTGCACCTGGATCAGATGCTCTACCAGGACAAGGAACAGGAAGCTGCCGACACCGAAGGAAACCCGGTCGTAGCGCAGCTCAACCAGCTGCACGCTGCATTTGGAAGCGCAGGTTAGTCCAAAGAAGCTATTGTACCAGAGCTATCTTGAAAGCCGCCGCGAGGCGGCTTTCTTCGTTTAAGCGCAGGCTTTCCAGGCTCAGTCCGCAAACGTTCGCACAAAAAAAGACCCGGCTAAAAGCCGGGTCTCGTATCAAGCGCTTAACTTCGCAGCTCTTAGGAGCCGAGGAAGCCTGCGAACTTGTTCTTAAAGCGGGACACGCGGCCGCCACGGTCCATGATCTGACGGTCGCCACCGGTCCATGCCGGGTGAGATGTCGGATCGATGTCGAGGGTCAGCGTATCGCCTTCAGCACCATAGGTGGAGCGAGTTGTGAATTCTGTACCATCGGTCATCACGACCTTGATGGTGTGGTAGTCGGGATGCGTATCCGCTTTCATGGCTGTCCTTTCCTGCACATCGAGCGCTTCCGGTCGAGGGAAATAGCTCTGAGGTGCAAACGAAACTAATGGGCCGCCAATCCGCCAATGGATACAGCCCAGGAAACATGGAGACGGGCTATACCCCATGCAGTGGGATGAAACAAGGGGTCTGCGCGATTCCGGCGCGGCAAAATACCTCTTGGTTTTCACGGCGCAATCACCCAAGTCTATCGGCATGGAATCAGGACTGATTTAGGGGCACGAACATTGATCGGCACGGAACAGGCAAAACGCAATGATACGGACGAACGGCGCAAGTTTCTGCGACCGCTCGCGCGGCTGTTGCCTTACCTTGGCCGTTACAAATCCATGGTCGCCGGAGCACTGATCGCCCTGATTTCAGCCGCGGTCTTCACGCTGATCTTGCCAACCGCCGTCCGTCAGATGATTGATCGCGGCTTTGGCGGAGACAACTCCGATCTCATCAACAACTACTTCGGCCTCCTGCTGGCCGTGGTCGCAGCTCTCGCACTGGCCAGTTCCATTCGCTACTACTTGGTCATGTGGATCGGGGAACGCGTTGTCGCAGACGTACGAAGCAATGTCTTCGCCCACATGACGGAACTGAGCCCAGCGTTTTACGACCGCTCAAAGTCGGGCGAGATCCTGTCTCGTCTCACCGCAGACACCACCCAGATAAAATCCGCTTTCGGCGCAAGCGCGTCTCTGGCCATGCGCAACTTCGTGCTGTTTATCGGCGCAGTCATCATGATGCTCGTCACCAGCCCGGGTCTGTCGGTCATCGTCCTTGCAGCGATACCGATCATTCTCCTGCCGTTGATCGGCTTTGGCCGAAAGGTCCGCAAACGCTCCCGCTTCGCTCAGGACACCCTCGCCGATGCAGCCGCCTATGCCAGCGAAATGCTTGGGAACATCCGCACCCTTCAGGCCTTCACCCATGAAATGCAGGCGGCAAAGCGGTTCTCGAACGCCGCCGAAGGTGCATTCAACGCAGCGCGGAAGGCAACACGTGAGCGCGCGATACTGACGTTTTTTGCCATGTTCATCATTGGAGCGAGCGTGGTCGCCGTTCTTTGGATCGGCGCAAACAATGTTCTTACCGGAACGATGAGCGGCGGAGAGCTTGGCCAGTTCCTGCTCTACTCAATTCTAGCAGCCAGCTCACTTGCCGGACTGTCTGAGGTCTGGGGAGAGCTCTCACTGGCTGCTGGCGCGGCAGAGCGCCTGAGTGAATTGCTGGAGATCGAGCCCCGGATCGCACCTACTGTAAATCCGGCACCCCTCCCCTCGCCTGAAAAAATCAGCATCGATTTCGACCACACCTCTTTTGCATATGAGGCGGCCGAAAACACTCCGGTGGTTCACGACGTATCGCTGAAAGTCGAGCCTGGCGAAACGGTGGCGGTCGTTGGACCTTCCGGCGCGGGCAAATCGACCTTGTTTCATCTGTTGATGCGTTTTTATGATCCCGTTTCCGGGCAGGTAACCCTGAACGGTGTGGATCTGAGACAACTCGACCCCAAGGGTCTGCGCAGCCATATGGCGCTCGTACCTCAGGACGCTGCAATCTTCGCAGCAAGCATCGCGGAAAATATCGCTTATGGGAAACCAGATGCGAGCCACCAAGAAATAGAAGCTGCAGCGCGCGCGGCATCGGCACATGACTTCATCTCAGCGACGTCCGACGGCTACAGCACAATGGTCGGCGAAAAGGGCATGACCTTGTCCGGCGGGCAGAGACAGAGAATCGCGATCGCACGTGCAATCCTCAAGGACGCTCCGATCCTGCTGCTGGATGAAGCAACCAGCGCGCTCGACGCTGAAAGCGAACAGCTCGTCCAGCGAGCCCTTGACCGGCTTATGGAAGGCAGAACAACGCTCGTAATCGCGCATCGTCTCGCTACCGTGCTGAAAGCCGACCGAATTGTCGTTATGGATGCGGGACGGGTCGTGGAAATCGGAACCCATGCCGAACTCACAGCGCGCGCAGGCCTCTATGCAAAACTGGCCCGGCTGCAATTCGATGCAGGGGCCAGCAAAGCCAGTCAGATCTAACCGATCCCAGAGAAGTCAGTCGGCGTCAGGGACAGCCACTGTGTAATTCAGCGGCATACGGCCACCGTCCGCGTAGATTGTCTGGCCGGTGACATAGCTCGCATCAGAGGAAGCGAGGAAAGCTGCAACACCAGCAATCTCGGAAGGTTCGCCCACCCGTTGAAGCGGTGTGCGCGACAGGATCCGGTTGCGAGCTGCCGGGTCGTCGTTCACTGACGACAGCATCTCCGTCATGATCGAACCAGGTCCAATGGCATTCACGCGAATTCCATAGGGCGCCAGAGCAAGCGCAGTGGTCTTGGTCAATTGCGAGACGCCGCCCTTGGAGACGCAATAGGGAATCTGGTTTGGAATCGCCAGCACGGCGTTGACCGAAGACATGTTGATGATGGTGCCCGGCTCGCCACCGTCCTGAACCTTCTCCGCCATGTGACGGGCAACCGCCTGGCTGCAGAGGAACGTACCTTTGAGGTTGATTGAGAGAACCCGGTCGAAGTCCTCTTCTTCAAGCTCCAGAAAGTCTGCGCCAACAACGACGCCTGCGTTGTTCACGAGGATATCAACATCACCGTAGGCGTTGATCGTTTCAGCCACGAGATTGCGAACATCGAGGCGCTCGGCAACATTGCAATGCACATATGTCGCATTACCAATCTTGTTCAGATCATCGGCTGCAGATTGCCCGGCCTCATCATCGACGTCGGCAATAACCACTTTGGCACCGTCCATGACGAACCGTTTCGCGACTGCAAAGCCAATACCACGGGCAGCGCCAGTGATGATGGCAACCTTATTTTCAAGGGACACAGAAAACCTCTTGGCCTTATAAAAAATCGGGCCGCCGAAGCGGCGACCCGAACCATAAGAGCATGTTTTCCAGCTGTCGATGGGTTTTACCAGATCAGTTTGGAACCCTTATGCCATGCTCCTGCAGCGCTTCGGCGATCTCATCCAGGATCGCGGGATCATCAATCGTTGCTGGCATCTTGTAGCTTTCCTGGTCTGCGATCTGCCGCATAGTCGCTCTCAGGATCTTGCCCGAGCGGGTTTTCGGCAGGCGATCCACCGTAATGGCAAGCTTGAAAGCGGCCACCGGACCAATCTTCTCACGCACCAATTTGACAAGCTCGGCCTCAATCTCCTCGTGAGACTGTTCGACCCCTGCTTTCAACACTGCGAAACCGCAGGGCAGCTGACCTTTCAGCTTGTCCGCGATGCCAATCACGGCGCATTCCGCGACGGCCGGATGCGTTGCAAGGACTTCTTCCATGGCACCGGTCGATAGCCGATGTCCCGCCACGTTGATGATATCGTCCGTCCGGGACATGATCGACAGATACCCGTCTTCGTCGATGATGCCCGCATCCGAGGTCTTATAGTAGCCAGGGAATTCCGCGAGATAGGCGTCGTGGAAACGCTGCTCCGCATTCCAAAGGGTCGGCAAACATCCGGGAGGCATCGGCAATTTCACAACGATATTGCCAAGCGTATTTGCAGGAAGCGGATGTCCGGCGTCATCCAGTATCTGGACATCGTAGCCCGGCATCGGCACCGTCGGGGACCCCGGCTTCACGGGCAATCGCCCGAGACCGAGCGGATTTCCGACCATGCACCAGCCCGACTCGGTCTGCCACCAATGGTCAACAATAGGCACCTGAAGCTGCTCAGCCGCCCAGTTGACCGTATCGGGATCTGCACGCTCACCCGCGAGGAACAACGATCTGAACTGCGACAAGTCGTAGTCACCGATCAATTTGCCCTCAGGATCTTCCTTGCGAATGGCGCGGAAGGCCGTCGGAGCGGTGAACAGCGAGACCACGGAATGCTCCGAGATCACACGCCAGAAAACACCGGCATCGGGTGTCCCGACCGGCTTGCCTTCGAACATGATTGTGGTGCAGCCATGCAATAGCGGGCCATAGACGATGTAAGAGTGACCAACGACCCATCCGACGTCTGATGCCGCCCAGAAGACCTCGCCCGGCTCGATGCCATAGAGGTTCGACATCGACCACTTCAAGGCAACCATATGGCCGCCGTTGTCGCGGACCACGCCCTTGGGCTGGCCTGTGGTTCCCGACGTGTAGAGAACATAGAGCGGGTCCGTCGCAGTGACGGAAACGCATTCGACTTCACGGCCTTCTGCAAGTTCCTCTTTCATCAGAGCACCCAGATCATGATCCCGGCCCTCCTGCAGAGTTGCGAGGGCCTGTTCTCTTTGAATCACGAGGCAGGTATCAATCTTGTGTGAGGCCTGTTCGATAGCCGCGTCGATCAAGGGCTTGTAGGCAATGACCCTCCCTGGCTCGATGCCGCAAGAGGCCGCAATGATTGCTTTTGGCGTAGCATCATTGATCCTGGTCGCCAGTTCTGCAGCGGCAAAACCGCCAAAAACCACCGAATGAATTGCGCCGATTCGGGCGCACGCCAGCATCGCCATCGCCGCCTCGGGGATCATCGGCATGTAGATGATCACCCGGTCGCCCTTTTGGATTCCCTGGTCGAGCAGCACACCAGCCATGGCCTTAACGCGGTCCAGCAGTTCCTCGTAGCTGTAACTCGCCTGTTTGCCTGTGATCGGACTATCGTAAATCAGGGCAGGTTGACCGCGACGTCCGCGTTCGACATGGCGGTCGAGGCAATTGTAGCAGGTGTTGCATTCCCAGCCTGGGAACCATCGCCCGTACTGTCCCTGATCGGGATCGAACACCTGCGCTCCTCGCACAGACCAGTCGATCTCGGAGGCTGCCATCTTCCAGAAACCGAAAGGGTCATCCTTCCAAGAGTGATAGGTTGCTGCATAGCGGCTTGTCATTGTGGTTCCTCCTCCCATAGGCCAGCGCACCTCACTCCACGACAGCCCTTTTGCCGAGAGAGTGCGGTATCATGCGAGTGTCGCGCAAGACCCTCGCCATAAGACATTCGCAGGGGCCGGGACTTTACCTAGAAGCAAAGCCATGATTGATTGTCGCTTGCCTTTGCGCTCCCGCTTTTTTTTCGAAACACCTCCATGCATCCGATTGCCGATCCCTATTTCTACGCCGCCGCGATTCCGGCGGTCATCCTTGCTGGCTTGTCGAAAGGCGGAGTCGGCGGATCCATGGCAATGCTGGCAGTTCCGATCCTCGCACTGGTTGTTTCGCCAATCCAGGCAGCCGGTATCATGCTTCCGATCCTCGTTGTGATGGATGCGGTTGGCCTGATCGCCTACAAGGGCCGTGCGGACCGCCGCAGCTTGATGATTTTGCTGCCTGCGGCCATGGCCGGTATTGCCATTGGTTGGGCAACGGCCACACTTGTGGACGTGGCCTTTGTCCGCCTGCTGGTCGGTGTCATTTCACTGATTTTTGTAGCCGACTACCTGTTTAAGAGTGCGCGCGCGAACAGGGCGCGTGAGCACAACGTGGCCAAGGGACTATTTTGCGGAGCAATTGCAGGGTTCACCAGCTTTGTCAGTCACACCGGAGCCCCTCCATTCCAGCTTTACATGATGCCGCTCAGACTTGCCCCAACACTCTTTGCCGGTACAGCGGTGATATTCTTTTCGGTCGTCAACGCAGCGAAGCTGGTGCCGTATTTTTTGCTTGGCCAGTTTGACACTGTAAACCTTGCGACCTCTGCCATGCTGCTGCCGCTCGCACCGCTGGCAACAATCGTAGGCGTTTGGTTGGTCAGGATCGTGGATCAGGGTATTTTTTACAAGCTAACCTACGCGATGATGACCGTTGTCGGCATCAAACTGGTCTGGGATGGTGCGACGGCCCTGGCAGGTTGATTAGGCCTTTAGACAGATTGCAGGCTGTCCGAATTATCGTTTTGATAGCGCTCAAATAACGATCAGGGAGGGTCAGGTCATGAGCAGCGGCGAACATCCATTTTCACTCGGTCTGGAAAAGAATGAGGCCAACCATGCCTCGCTAAGCCCGTTGAGCTTCCTCGCCCGCGCCGCAGATGTCTTTCCCCAAAGAACTGCGATCGTTCATGGCACACAAAGAACCGATTACCGGACCTTCTATGCCCGCGCGCGCCAATTGGCCTCCTCGCTCGCCGATGTGGGCGTCGGCAAGAACGACACCGTGACGGTCATGCTGTCAAACGTACCCCCCATGCTCGAGGCCCACTACGGCGTGCCCATGACCGGCGCAGTGCTTCATTCCATGAACACCCGCCTGGACGCCGCGGTCATTGCGTTTCAGTTGGATCACGCCAATACAAAGGTCTTGATAACGGATCGCGAGTTCTCGCTGGTCATGGAGGAAGCCCTTGCGCTCGCCAGCGTGAAGCCGATCGTTATTGACTATTCGGACCCTGAGTTTCCGCAGGATGGAAAGCGGCTCGGCACACTCGACTACGAAGCTTTCGTCGCTGAGGGAGATGCCGATTTCGCGTGGTCACTGCCCGCCGATGAATGGGACGCAATTTCGCTGAACTATACCTCTGGCACCACAGGCAACCCGAAAGGCGTCGTCTATCATCACAGAGGGGCCTACCTCCTGGCCCAGGCGAATATTCTCACCACGTCCATGGCCAAGCATCCGGTGTATCTCTGGACCTTGCCCATGTTTCACTGCAACGGCTGGTGTTTTCCCTGGTCGATCTCAGTGGTCGCTGGCACCCATGTGTGTTTGCGCTGGGTTCGTCCGAAAGTCATGTGGGATCTGATCGCGAATGAGGAGGTGACACATCTGTGTGGTGCGCCAATCATCATGTCGACACTTCTTGGATCTGCCCCGGAAGACAAGCGGGAACTCAGCCGTGAGGTCGAGTTCTTCACAGCGGCCGCGCCGCCACCTGAAAGCGTCCTCTTGGCCATGAAAGACGCCGGCTTCAACGTCACTCATCTCTATGGCCTGACAGAGGTCTATGGCCCGGCCGTCGTGAACGACTGGCAGATGGAATGGGACACGCTGCCCTCGGCTGAACAGGCGGCCAAAAAAGCCCGCCAGGGCGTGCGTTATGTGGCCCTGGAGGGCCTGACCGTCCTTGACCCGGAAACAATGCAACCCGTTCCCGCCGACGGTGAGACGATCGGCGAAGTGATGTTCAAGGGCAATGTGGTGATGAAAGGCTACCTGAAGAACCCGGAAGCCACCGCAGAAGCCTTCGCCGGCGGTTGGTTTCATTCAGGCGACCTGGGCGTGAAGTATCCGGACGGCTACATCCAATTGAAAGACCGGTCAAAGGACATCATCATTTCAGGCGGAGAGAACATCTCCTCCATCGAAGTCGAAGAAGTGCTTTACAAGCATCCGGATGTTGCATCTGCCGCGGTCGTCGCCCGGCCCGACGAAAAATGGGGGGAAACTCCGTGTGCCTTCGTCGAATTGCGACAGGGCACCGAAAGAACCGACGCGGAGATCATCTCCTTCTGCCGGGAACATCTCGCCGGCTTCAAGTCACCCAGGACCGTAGTCTTCTGTGAACTCCCTAAAACGTCGACGGGCAAGATCCAAAAGTACGCACTGCGTGAGCAGGCGAAGTTACTCTGAGCAGACGTCAGAAACAAAAAACGCCGCGGTCAGGGCCGCGGCGTGTTTCAAAATAGCTCCGCGTTAGTGGAGCGTTTCGTCGCTTCGTATTCGCTCGATCTGATCTTTGATCTTGAGCTTCTTTCGTTTCATATCGGCCAATTCCAGTGAGTCCGTACTCGGGTGGAGAAGTGCTACTTCGATCTTGCGTTCCAGTGCGGCGTGACGGCGCTCGAGTTCTGCGAGATGCGACTGCATGGACATGGAATTGCCTCCTGTCTGTTGGGCCAAACAGGAATATCGTGCCACAAGCTGACAGGCCTTGTCGAACCCTGTTTACGTAACGGGAGAATTATTTTGCCGACTTAGGCCACCTTTCAGATTTCAGCCTTTAAAAAGGCTAAAATTGAACGATCAAACCCTTGAGAAAATTGAAACTGAGAGTGCCTTCAGCAGCTTATAGAATTGCAAGCGAAGACGCACTGTGGCATGCCTAGGTCGCCTTCGGGGTCATCTACATGTCTCTGCCTGTGGATGTTTGTGAAGAAACCCGTCGCCGTGAGGAAACGCTCACGGGCTGAAAGGCTTTCGGGGGAGTGGAATGGCTGACACGGAAGACAAAGCCGTAAGAATCGAGCTGGCACAATTGCGCCAGGAACATCGCGACCTAGATGCAGCTGTCGAGGCCCTATCGACTACGGGCAATGCCGATGCCCTTCAAATGCAGCGGCTCAAAAAGAAGAAGCTCCTCATCAAGGACCGTATTTCCAGTCTCGAAGACCAGTTGTTCCCCGATATAATCGCGTGAGTTTCTTGGCGCCTAAGCGTCCTGGCAATGTTGGAAATCTAGTCTTGCATAGGTGCCGTACCTGCCTATACTCCGCGCCTTTCCAAAAGACGCTCAAGCATCCAGGATAAGCCACGTGCCAAAAGCTGAAGTTGCCATCATCATGGGGAGCCAGTCCGACTGGCCGACGATGAAACATGCTGCCGATGTTCTGGACGAGCTCGGGATCGCCTTCGATGCACGCATTGTTTCGGCTCACCGCACACCCGATCGAATGTACGACTTTGCCAAGAGCGCAAAAGACGAGGGTTTCAAGGTCATCATTGCAGGCGCTGGCGGCGCGGCTCACCTTCCGGGGATGACTGCTGCGTTGACCCCACTCCCTGTCTTTGGTGTGCCGATCGAAAGCCGTGCCCTCTCCGGCGAAGACAGCCTGCTTTCCATTGTCCAGATGCCCGGAGGCATTCCAGTTGGCACATTGGCGATCGGCAAGGCGGGCGCGACCAACGCGGCCTTGCTTGCCGCCGCAGTTCTCGCGCTGATGAATCCGCAAATCGAACAGGCACTCGACGATTACCGCTCGGCACGAACCGCCGCGGTGACCGAGCGGCCCGTCGACAGCTAACCACCAGCCATCACATCTTGCGAAGGAACCGTCCATGAGCAACGAGATCCGCCTCAAGCCCGGAGACACAATCGGGATCCTCGGCGGTGGCCAGCTCGGCCGGATGCTTTCGCTGGCGGCCGCCAGTCTTGGATTGAAAACCCATGTTTTCTGTCCGGACCCAAGCAGCCCCGCCTTCGATGTTTCGTTCACGCATACGGTCGCGCCCTACGATGACATTTCAGCGCTCGACACCTTCGCTGCTTCCTGTGGCGTCATCACCTATGAGTTCGAAAACGTTCCGGGACCAACGGCTGCACATCTCGCAAGCCGAGTGCCCGTTCGTCCGGGCGTAAAGGCTCTTGAGGTTTCTCAAGATCGCTTGAGCGAAAAGGAATTTCTTCGTTCAGCCGGCGTCGCAATCGCCGACTTTGCGACCGTCGATAGCGACGGCGATCTGGAAGCTGCCCTGAGCCGTCTCGGCGGTGCCGGCGTCCTGAAGACCCGTCGTTTTGGCTATGACGGCAAAGGTCAGGTCATGATCCGGACGGCGGACGACGCCAAAGGCGCTTTCGACAAGATCGGCCGCGCTCCAGCCGTGCTTGAAAAGCTAATTCCTTTCGAGCGCGAAGTTTCCGTGATTGTCGCGCGCGACGTCGACGGCACATGCCAAGCCTACGACATCTCCGAGAACCATCACGAAAACCACATTCTAAAAACGTCGACCGTGCCCGCACAGGTCTCACCTTCAACCGCTTCAACCGCAAGGGACATGGCGGAGCGTATCGCGTCGAACCTCGATTATGTCGGCGTGATGGGTGTCGAAATGTTCTTGAGCGACTCAGGTACGGAAGAAACGCTTCTGGTCAACGAAATCGCTCCGCGTGTGCATAATTCCGGACATTGGACGGAAGACGCGTGTCTGACGTCCCAGTTCGAGCAGCACATCCGTGCGGTGGCGGGTTGGCAACTTGGCTCAGGCAGCCGCCATTCCGATGTGGTCATGGAAAACCTGATCGGTGACGAGTGCGATACATGGCCCGCAGTTCTCGCCGACCCATCCGCGCGACTGCACCTATACGGCAAGGCGGAAGCCAGACCGGGCCGCAAGATGGGCCATGTGAACCACATCAATCCAAGATCAAGCTGATCCAGTGTGGAAGGGCTGCGCTTTAGAGGTAACCTCAGCTCATTAAGCTGAGGCGCTCCCGCCTGTAGAAGCGAATGTTGGTCAGGATGCCGACAAAAGCCAACCCGCCCGCGAGACCGCTCCAGATACCAACGCCGCCCAGGCCAGCTCCAAAGCCGAGCCCGAGAGACAGGCTGATACCAATCACCCAATAACCAATCACGGCGTAGATCAGCGGGACGGTCGTATCTCCCAAACCACGCAGGTTGTTGGTGCCAATGATTTGCCCACCATCAACGATCTGGAAAATCGCAGCCACCGCCAGGAAGGAGGTTGCCAGATACAAGACTTCCGCGGATTGGGGGTTGTTGAGATCCAGATAGAGCGAGACAAGTGGCGCCGGAACGATCCAGAAAACCACCGCAAAACAGCTCATGAAGGCCACTGTGATCACAAGCGCTGTCCAACCCGCACGCCCAACACCGTCAAAGTCCTTCTTACCCGCCGCATAACCAACGCGTGACAGCGCAGCCTGGCTCAACCCCACAGGAACCATGAAGGTGATGGAGGCAAGCTGCAGCGCGATGCCGTGCGCAGCCAGGGGGATTGTGCCAAGCCAGCCCATCAGGATCGAAGACGCCGCAAAAAGCGCTCCTTCAGCCACGAGCGTGATTCCAATCGGCAAGCCGAGACGCAGGATCTTGAAGAACACCTGCCAGTCCGACCGCCAGAGTCGTCCCAAGACCGCATATCGCTTCAATTGGCGCTGCCGGCTTGTGTAGATCAGCAGGATCGCCGTGGTCGCGGCCGAGGTAAAGACAGAGGCAATCCCTGCCCCGACCAGCTCAAGTCGCGGAAAACCAAATTCTCCGAAGATAAGCACGTAATCGAGCGCAGCATTCACAACGAGCCCCGCAAGCGTCGCATAGAGAACAATCTGCGAGCGCTCCATAACGGTCAAAAATCCGCGGATCGCCATGATGACCAACGCTGGCAACAGGGACCACTGCAGGGCATCCATATAGCCACCGGCAATCTCGGCAATATCCGGATCCTGACCGAGAGCCACGAGAACTTCTTCTGCGAAAAACGTGATGCACCAGGCAGGGAGGCAATAGAGAACGGCCACCCACACGCCCATTCTGACCGTCCGGCGCAGGTCACGGGCCGCACGGCGACCACGCGCCTGGGCGCCAAGGGGAATGACGGCCTGAATGATGCCCATGCCGAAGAACCAGAGCAGCATCCACATATTGAAAGCCAGCACCGATGCGGCGAGTTCTTCCGCCCCCAGACGGCCGATCATCAAGACATCCGTCGTGTTGATCGCCATCTGCGCGATCTGAGCGCCGGCAAGAGGCAAGCCAAGCGCCAGCGTCGGTCGAATATCGCTGCGCCAAAGCCGAGAAAGCCCTGCGTCTGACTGTCCTGATCGGTCGTCGACGGCCAAATCGGCCTCCATGACTGGTGCTAAAGCTTGTTGTCCGCGATGGGAGAATTCCCTCACGATCCAAAGAGGGGTGAGTACCCCTCTAGTCCCAAAGGAGGAAGCTGTCCAGCAGCCTGGCCAGCCACGCGTTGCAATAAAAAGTGTCGAATTATTCCCTCATGACACGCAGAAGCACCCAAAGGCCTGTGGACAGAAGCTGCAACCTTTGATATGACGCGCGCCAAAGCGAGCGGGATGTCGGGATTTTTGCTGGCCGCCACAATCGCTTTACTAGTCTTCTAATCGGAAATTGCGGTCGCGAAACACTCGGGAACCGTCACAATACAGGAAACAGAGGCGTGCAGGTTCTGGTTCGCGACAACAATGTCGATCAGGCACTTCGGGTGCTGAAGAAAAAATTGCAGCGCGAAGGCGTTTTCCGCGAGCTGAAGCTCCGCGGTCATTTCGAGAAGCCGTCTGAGAAAAAAGCCCGCGAAAAAGGCGAAGCAGTTCGTCGCGCCCGTAAGATGGCTCGCAAGCTTGCTCAGCGCGAAGGTCTTCTCCCGGGCCGTACAGGCGGCCGCGGTTAATCTGCGCCTGACCGACGTTTTTCGGAAAAGTAATCTTTCTACGCTATGAATGAAGCCGGCTGCCGACCGCAGCTGGCTTTTGGCGCTTGCAATTGTCCAATGGCCTTACTAGCGAAAGAACAGACGCAAGATAAATTCAGGCGCGGCGAAAAGCGCTATCGATCAGCAGGCAGTCCCATCGATGAAGCATGACAAATCCGCTCTTATTCTCATGAATACAAAGCGATTTGCGTCGCTCCGATCGGTCACCTTGCTGTTGGGAACGCTTCTGCTGGCCGCATGCCAATCGTCCGGTATTTATCAGGGCGTTCCTGTCGACACGGCAGTTGGCTCTTCCGCCAACATCGAATCACTCACGGCTGTGATCGATTCGAACCCGCGCGATGCAGGTGCTTACAACACCCGGGGTATTGCCTATGGTCAGGCTGGCAAGCTCGACAAGGCGATCGCCGATTTCAACACAGCGCTTCAGCTCGATCCGCAGTCCTATCAAGCCTATGCCAACCGGGCGCTGGTGCATCGTCGGCTCGGGCAAATGCAGCCCGCCATTTCCGACTACACCCGGGCGATCAATATCAAGCCGGACTATGATGTGGCCTATGTCGGTCGCGGCAATGCATACAGGCAGCTTGGGCAATACGGTCCTGCCCTGAACGATTTCAACGCTGTCATAGCCAGGAACAGCTCCGACGCCAGGGCGTTTCACAACCGCGGCCTCATCCATCAGGCACAGGGCCAGCATCAGCGCGCGATCGAGGATTTTGCGACAGCAATTGGTCTCAACCCCAATGCGGATGAGCCCTATATCGCACGCGGCATCTCCTACCTTGCGATCAACGATCCCAACGCGGCTTTCTCTGATCTGTCGGTTGCCGTCAACCTGGACAAGCGCTCGTCGATCGCATGGGCCAATCGTGGCGTCGCACTCGAGCTGCTCGGCAAGACGAAAGATGCGCGGCGGAATTACAACAAGGCGCTCAACCTCGACGCCTCGAATGATCTCGCAAGAGAAGGCCTGGCTCGCGTGAACAAGGGACAAAGATCACTCTGATCTCTGTCAACGCACCACATTCGATCGACATGTAAAATCTCCGGAGCTTTGTCTTTCACTCCGGAGATCGCAATGCCCCCACGCAAATCGATTGTCGTCGCCGACGGACATCCAGATCCCGCGTCAGGTCACTTTTGCCATGCAATCGCAAACGCCTATCGGCGCGGCGCAGAAGCTGCAGGCCATCGTGTGATCTTGATTGAGGTTTCTCGCTTGGAGTTTCCACTCCTGCGCTCGCCGGAGCATTTCGAAAACGCTCAGTCTTCCGAGAGCCTGATCCCTGCCCGGGACGCAATCCTTTCCGCCGATCACATGGTGGTCGTCTTCCCGCTTTGGCTTGGCAGCATGCCAGCACTCCTGAAGGGTTTCCTGGAACAGGTTCTCCATAAGGACACGGCGTTCGAGCCGACCGGCCCTGGCGAATTCCCCAAAGGCTGTCTGAAGGGAAAGTCTGCGCGGGTAATTGTCACCATGGGGATGCCCGCATTTTTCTTCCGTCTCTGGTACATGGCGCACGGTCTGAAAAGCCTTGAACGCAATATTCTTCGGTTCATTGGGTTCAAACCGGTTCGCGACACAATTTTCGGAATGGTCGACAAAGTCAGTCCGGAAAAAAGAAACGCCTGGCTCCGAAAAATCGAAGCAATGGGTAATAAGGCGATTTAGGTCTGCGCAAAACTAGAAGGGACACTCTGCCCTGAATGTGACGCGCTCGCCGCCTGTAGGGTGATGAAACGTCAGCTCTTCCGCATGTAACTGAAGTCGGTCCGCCGCAGCCAAGGCCTCCCCCTCTGCATAAAAGCGATCCCCGAGAATCGGGTGTCCGAGCACCAGCATGTGCACTCTCAATTGGTGCGAACGTCCCGTTACAGGCAAGAGTTTGACCCTTGTAGCTCGGGCTTCGCGTGCTTCCACCTGCCATCCTGTGACAGCGTTCCGGCCATGTTCGTGACAGACCATCTGCTTTGGTCTGTTCGGCCAGTCACAGCGAAGCGGCAGGTCAACCTCACCCCGCTCTCCCTCCATTGTCCCCCAGACCCTGGCGATGTAGCTCTTCGCGGTTTTCCTGCGTTCGAACTGCAGTCCCAGGTGACGATGGGCAACAGGGTTCATCGCAAGAACCATCACACCTGACGTATCCATATCAAGCCGGTGGACGATGCGTGCGTCGGGATAGGCAGCTTTGGCGCGTGCTTCGAGACAGTCGGAATGCTCTTCCGCCTTGCCCGGAACACTCAGCAACCCCGATGGTTTGCTCACCACAAGAATATCGCCATCAACATGCATCACCTCGAGGGGCGGGTCTTGAGGCGGATCGTAAATGAACGAAGAGAGCTGCGTTGAAGCCATGCCGCGCTTATAGCGCAAGCACGGCAAAACAAAAGGTGCAGAAAATCTCTCCTGCGCCTCTCAAACCGAGTTTTCGCCGGCGTTTATGCCAATCGTCCAGAAAGGCAATCAGCCCAAATCAGACAGTCAGGATCGCAATTATCGTGGTCAGACCGAAAACCGCCGCAGACGGTACCCAGCCCTTTTCGCCAAGCGCCATTCCAATCGCAGTCGCGATGAGTGTCGCGACAAGCATGATCCAACCAAAAATCGTCGCTGCAGTGCCACCGAACGCAAACAGGATCAGGCACAACACGACATTCAGGACAGCAACAGTGCCGATCTTGGAGAAGTTAATGAAGCCTTCATACGTGCGCTCGTGCGCTTCGTAGTCCATTGCAGGCGCGGAGTTGTCAGACATTCAGTCCCCCAGGTTCAAATTGCGAGTTCGATAGCGGGTTTACAATAAAGCCATATACGCGGGCAACGCTTTCCGCAAAGAATAACGGCGTTGCAAAAGGCACAACTGCGGCAAAATGCCCGTCAGGCAGCAGTTTGGGTCAGTGGCACGCCAGCTGCTAGGAGCGCTTTCTCCTGTCGCTCGGCGACCGCCGAGGAAGAAAACCCGTCAATCTGCTCGTTAAACAGACGGAAAAAGTTCAATTCCGCGCGCAGGTGCAGGAAGACACCGCCAAGACCTATAGCTGCCCGGTCCATAAAGACAAACTCACGAGGAACGGTCACCGGGCCAAGTTCCTTAAGGGCTTTATGCACCTTGAAAGCTTCCTTCCGGCCGTATTCGGCGGCGCTGACCCCGTCGGCGATAGACCGCACGCGGTCCGTCAGCAACGGCCCATAGATGAAGCGGGCCCAGATGTTCAAAACTTCGATCAACTCTTTGGTCAGCCCCTTGAACCCCCAGCGCTCATAGGCGGCGACAACACGGCCATCATCCCCTTCCAGCAGGCCCAGATAAAGATCCACAACGCCCCCGACAAAGCTTTCGGGAAAGATCCGAACACATCCGTAGTCGAGGAGGTTTACGCCCGCAGGCGCACCCTCGTGGCTAAAGACAGCATAATTTCCGAGATGCGGGTCTCCGTGGATCAAGCCAAAATGGCTGAAAGGATGCCACCAGGCATGAAACATCGTCGTCGCGATCCTGTTGCGCTCTTCAAGCGAATGCTCCTTGAACGACAGCAGCGGTTCGCCTTCGAGCCACCCCATGGTCAACAGACGTTTCGTCGACAGCTCTTCTACAACATCTGGAACACGGATATCATCACGGTCATGAAGGACGTTTCGATAGACCGCCATGTTGGCAGCTTCTCGCTTGTAATCCAGTTCTTCACGAACGCGGGCGCTGATTTCCTTTGCAATCTCCCTCGTATCAATCGCCGGCTGCATGCGCCGATGCAGTGAAAACAGCATCTGCAACTGCTGGAGGTCCGCTTCGACAGCCGAAGCCATATCAGGATATTGCAGTTTGCAGGCAAGATTGTACCCGTCCGTGCCAACCGCACGATGGACCTGGCCAAGAGATGCAGCGGCCGCAGGCTCCTTCCCGAATTCTCCAAACCGCGATTGCCAGTCCGCGCCCAGCTCGGCGCGCATCCGGCGCTTCACGAAGGCCCAGCCCATAGGTGGCGCATTGGCCTGAAGCTCGGCGAGTGCTGTCGTGTATTCAGGTGGCAAGGCATCCGGGATGGTGGAAAGCAGCTGCGCCACCTTCATCAGTGGTCCCTTTAGCCCGCCCAGAGCGGTAGCGATTTCTGCGGCATTTTTCTCATTGTCGATATCGAAACCAAGCAAACGTGCGCCGGCAAGCTTGGCGGCAATTCCGCCAACGTTGGTTCCCACTTTTGCGTAGCGCCCGACACGCGCTGTCAGCCGGTTGCCTTCCCGGTCTTTTTCCCGTGCCATCTCGAGCGGCTCCTTTGCTACGCCTCAATTTCCATGTCTTCATTTAGAACACAGACCAACTTTGACCAGTCACCAGGCCAACTACCTAGAGAATCACGCGAACGTTGACGGTGTTGTCAGGTCCTCGAGAGCTTCGGCAAGATGGATCTGGTGTTCAGTCAGACCCTTGTAGGCCAATTGATCCGGCTCAAGGTTGAGCAGTTGCTGCCGCAGACCATTGGCCAACTCAGAACTGCGTGGGTGAGCCCGCAGCGCAGACATTGGATCGTGATGAACTTTTATCGTGAAGAGGATGTCACCCGTCCCTTCAAGGCGGCGTAGTGTCTGGCGCTCCACCCTTAAAAACAAACGGCCGAGCAATGCAGGGTCTTCTTCAGCAGTGTCTGTTGCAATGCGCTTGGGTTGTGGATGATGCAAATCCGGATCATCGTAGATGGACCAATTATAGCGCTCTATCAGCTGTCCGGTCTTCAGGTTCTCAAAAATACGGCCAACGACATGTCCCATGCGCGCACCGTTGAACCCGGGCACACCCACATGAATGTCATGCATGGATTGACCAAATTTCTGCACCAGAGACCATGACGAAGGAAAGCAGAGACTGGCGGCAGCCAGCCGGTAGCCCTCAGGACCTGGCCGCATAAGGACCAAGTCCTCCTGAACCATCTGCGTTGCAACGACGAGCGGCGCGTCATCATCCTGAAAAGCGCTGTCTGTCAGACCGAGCGGACGCGGAAGCTTTCCGGACAAATCATAACGCTCGGCATGACAGCGCTGCAGGTGGTCGACAACCAGCGCCAGCGTTTCCTGTTGGGCCTGCTCCGTATCCGCCTCGGCCCGGAAAACGGCCTCGCGATTGGATCGCAAGAGTTCCGCCTTGCGTTCCAAATGTTCCGCAATTTGGTCGTCCGGCTCCAACCAGAACGCTTCTGCAACCGGCTCGAGGCCGACGGTAAACGGCTGTTTCGAGCCATCATAGGGCGTATGCTTGAAAGACATGAGCTAGCCTTCGAACCGCCTCCCCGCAAAAGGGAGGTTCAGACTTCCATTGCCTCAAGTTCGTCGATAATGCCCTCGATCACGGACAGGCCCTTTTTCCAGAAGGCAGGATCGCTCGCATCCAGATTGAACGGAGCCAGAAGCTCGGAATGATGCTTGGTTCCGCCTGCCTTGAGCAGCTCAAAATATTTGTCCTGAAAACCCTCTTCCGCGTCCTGATAGACCGCGTAGAGCGAGTTCACCAGACAGTCGCCAAACGCATAGGCATACACATAAAACGGCGAATGAATGAAGTGAGGGATATAGGTCCAGAATGTTTCGTAGCCCGGATTGATCTGCACGGCCGGCCCGAGGCTCTCACGTTGGACATCCAGCCAAAGGTCGCCGATCTGATCCGACGTCAACTCGCCGTTTCGGCGTTCCGTGTGAAGCTTGCGCTCGAAGGTATAAAACGCGATCTGGCGAACAACCGTGTTGATCATGTCCTCCGCCTTGCCCGCCAGCATGATCTTTCGCGCAGCTTTTGTTTCCGCTTTTTCCAGCAGCGACTGAAACGTCAGCATCTCGCCAAACACGCTTGCGGTTTCCGCTAGCGTCAATGGAGTCGGAGCCATAAGCGGCCCATTGTGTCCCGCCAAAACCTGATGCACGCCGTGCCCAAGCTCATGGGCAAGCGTCATGACGTCCCGGATCTTGCCCTGGTAGTTGACCAGCACATAGGGATGCGCGCTCGGGACCGTCGGATGAGCGAAGGCGCCCGGAGCCTTGCCAGATCGCGCGGGTGCATCGATCCAGTTTTCGTCGAAGAACCTCTGGGCGATATCCGCCATATCGGGCGAAAACTGACCGTAAGCCGAAAGCACCGTTCCTTTCGCCTCATCCCAGGAAATGACGCTCTTGTCAGCTTGTGGAAGCGGCGCGTTGCGGTCCCAGTGATTGAGGTTCTCAACGCCGAGCCACTTCGCCTTCATCGCATAGTAACGGTGCGACAACTTCGGATAGGCCTCCCGAACGGCGGCGACCATGGCATCGACCACCTCCCGTTCGACCCGGTTCGCAAGATGACGGCTGTCCGCGATGTCACCAAACTTGCGCCAACGGTCGGAAATCTCCTTGTCCTTGGCCAGCGTGTTCGTGATGAGCGTAAAGGTCCGCAAATTCTCAGAAAATGTCTTGGCCAAGGCTTCGGCAGCTTGCTGTCGCTTCTGCGGGTCAGCATCCTGAAGCAAGGTCAGCGTCGGCTCGACTGCCAGAGTTTTTCCATTCACATCAAACGTGAGCGATGCAATGGTTTCATCAAAGAGCCGGTTCCAGGCACCACGTCCAGTCACGGATTTTTCATGAAACAGCTGCTCGACGCGGTCTTCCAGCTGAAACGGTTTTTCCTTGCGGAGGTCCTCGATCCAAGGACGATAATGCGCGAGTGCCTTGTCTTCGAGTGCCGTCTCAAGCACCGGGTCGTCGATCCTGTTCATCTCTAACGTGAAGAACAGCAAATGGGAGCTCGATGAGGTGATCTGCTCTTGCACGTCGCCATAAAACTTCTGAACCTTTGGATCGGTCGTATCTCCGGCGTAAACCAGACCGGCAAAGGATATCAGCCTCCCGAGAAGGTCTTCGAGATCTTCGTAAGCCCGTATGGCCGTAACGAGTGCGCTGACATTTTCGGAAGCCAACTCGCCCAGCTTGCCCTTGTAGGAGGTTTCAAAGGTCTTGGCCCGATCAAGCGCAGCCTGCAGGTCGGCGGAAACCTCCGGTGCATCGATCCCGTCATACAGATCGCTCAGGTCCCACTCAGGCAAGGGCCCCAGTGTTTCGGCCGCAGCCCCTTCTGCAACAGTGCGGACGATTTTGTCGAAGGGCATTTGTTATCTCCGAAACTGAAAGAAATCAGGCAGGCACAGATCAGCACCAAGACCAGCTACCCAAATGTGTAGGCTTTGCAGGCCTGTCTTCGCAATCTGTCCATCACTGATTTTTTTCGACCTACGGGACGATTTGTTTACCGGTATCAAACCAAAATGGCCCGAATTGAGACAGAATAGAACATCTGGGAACGGCGAAGATGCAGTCCAATAGCGGCAAAATCCTGATAGTCGATGACGATCCGATCCAACGGCGTCTGCTTCAAGAGGCTGTTCAAAAATTTGGACACAAGGTCAAACTCGCTGAAAACGGCGCTGAGGCGGTGCGTATCCTGACCGGACCGGAGGGGGCCGATGTCGACCTCGTCATCCTGGACATGGTCATGCCAGAGCTTGATGGCATCGGCGTCCTGACCAAAATTCGCGGCCAAAAGATTTCGATCCCAGTGATTGTTCAGACGGCGCATGGCGGGATCGACGCAGTCGTCAGTGCGATGAACGCAGGCGCGCAGGACTTCGTCGTCAAGCCCGTGGGCCCAGAGCGCCTGGATGTCTCTATCCGCAATCTCTTGAAGACTTCCGCGCTTGAAGGCGAAATCACCCGCTTTCGGAAGCAGGCCTCCGGCACACTGACCTTCTCGGATATCATCACACATTCGCCAGCAATGGAACGTGTGATCAACCTTGGCAAACGTGCTGCCTCTTCGAACATTCCGATCCTGATTGAAGGTGAGAGCGGCGTCGGCAAGGAGCTGATCGCCAGCGCTATTCAGGGGTCGGGAGACCGCAAATCCAAGCCGCTCGTGACGGTCAATTGCGGCGCCATTCCCGACAATCTTGTCGAATCCATTCTCTTCGGCCACGAAAAAGGGGCATTCACCGGCGCAGTCGACAAACATGTCGGAAAATTCCAGGAGGCCCACGGCGGTACCCTCTTCCTCGACGAGGTTGGCGAGCTGCCACCGGAGGTTCAGGTCAAGTTGCTGCGTGCGATCCAGGAAAACGAGATCGACCCCATCGGCGCCAAGCGCCCTGTAAAGGTCGATTTTCGCCTGATTTCTGCTACGAATCGCCGGTTGATCGACCAGGTCAAGGAGGGGGCGTTCCGCGAAGATCTCTACTATCGCCTGAATGTGTTCCCGATCTGGATCCCGCCGCTGCGCGATCGACATGAAGACATACCCGCACTGACCCGTCACTTTCTGGCGCGCTTTGCCGCCGAAGAGCGAAAGCCGCAGGTCGCGAGCATCACGCCTGACGCGCTTGCCATGCTTCAGGCTTACAATTGGCCAGGCAATATCCGTCAACTTGAGAACACCGTGTTCCGCGCAGTCGTTCTGTGCGACGGAGCGAGCTTGACCGCTGATGACTTCCCACAAGTCGCCGCAGCCATAGACCATAAACCTCTGGTGGACGGCCGGTCGTCAATGTCGGTTCTTGCAGCCCAAACGTCAGCAGCAGTAGAGGTCCCCTCGACGTCCGCCGCCGGCAGTCAGGCTTCAGACAGGGCATTGCCGAACCATGACCAGGTTGAGCAAACACATTCTGCAGCATCTCATGATGCCTTTCGCCACGCAGCCCCCTTCGGCTTCATGCGAAGCCTCGACAATGACGGTCATGTCCGCAAGCTGGTGGATGTGGAAGAAGAGCTTATTCGAACCGCGATCAACCACTATTCAGGACGCATGACGGAGGTAGCCAAACGCCTGGGTATCGGCCGCTCGACACTCTATCGAAAGCTGAAGGAATATGGTCTGGAAGATCAGGACGGCAACAAGGATGCGGCTGCCTGACACAAAGGCGAAGCCGTCACGGATCGCCGAGTGATCGGGGCAAAATTTTGGCCAATCTTTTTCAAGATAAAACTTTCTCAAAAAAAGAAAGCGAAGTTGCAATTCCGCCACGTTTTTGGCTCAAATGAAAACAGGGTAAAAGCTTCTTAACCTGCGCAAGCTATTTTTGCTTTTGCTGGGGAGCAAGGGATGGGCCACGGGCCATCAATAACGGCGAGATGGTAATTTGCGTAAACGGTTAGTTGGATCCGACGCCGTAAGGGGGCTGCAGCGTGTGGCAACCCTTTTGTGTCTGCTGGTGTCACTGCCTATTTTGGCGATTGGCATTGCGTCCGCTGAGACCCGGACGTTGAAGCTCTACAACACCCACACCAAAGAACGCGTCGAAGTCACTTTCAAGAAGAACGGCCGCTACATCCCCTCTGGTCTGCGCGAAGCCAATCGGTTTCTGCGCGACTGGCGCCGCAACGAGATCACCAATATCGATCCAAAGCTGCTCGACCTTGTCTGGGAGGTCTATCAGAAGGTTCGTGGCAAGCAGCCTATTTACGTCGTCTCCAGCTATCGCTCGCCTGCAACCAACAACATGCTTCGCAAGCGCTCACGTGGCGTGGCGAAAAACAGCCAGCATACGCTTGGCAAGGCCATGGATTTTTATATCCCGGGTGTGAACCTGGCCAAATTGCGCGCAACGGGCTTGCGCCAGGAAGTCGGCGGCGTCGGCTACTATCCGCGATCAGGCTCGCCCTTCGTTCACATGGACACGGGCAGTGTCCGTCATTGGCCCCGCATGACACGATCTCAGCTTGCCAAGGTCTTCCCGGATGGAAAGACGCTGCATTTCCCGTCGGATGGCAAACCGATGAAGGGGTATAAACTCGCTTTGGCAGAAAGCAAGTCCGGCAAGAAGCGTTCAAGCAGTCCGACGATCGTCGCCAGCAGAAGTCCTGCACCTGTGGTGCGATCTGGCGGAACCACTGGCCAGTCGGCACGGAATTCTGGTGATATTGTCCGACCTGCACCTGTTGAGACGCAGGCCTCAGGTGGCGGAAACCTCCTTGCTTCGCTGTTCCGCAACAACAATTCGAACGACGTGGCGCAACGCTCCAGGGTCGCGGCCGTTCGACCGAACGACGCACCGCTGCCGCCAGGAGCATTGCCCGGTGTTCGCAGGTCTGGTGACAACTCCTCGCCAGCTCGCACCGCGGCTCCTGTCACCGAGGCACCGCCAATTCCTGTGCTGAAGGAAGGCTCCGAACCCGAAGTTGCTCCGCAAGCAGATGACAGAATCATAGTTGCCGGGATTGTTCCGTCTTCAAAGCCGTCTATCGCACCAGAGGTACCGGCCCAAGCTGACGCCACAACGCAGCTGGCATCTGCTGCTGCGCCCAATACGCTCGACAGTCAACGCCTCGCACTTGAACAGGGCATCACGCCTACTCCCCCGGCGCCGCTCGCCGATAGCAGCAGGTTCGACGTCGCCACAAAACTACCGGCGCAGAAACCGGCTGATCAATTGGTCGCAGCAACCCAAGCGGCTGCGCTAAACGAACAAAGCATTTCCGGAAACGTACCAGTCCCGCCGGTCGCACCAGCGACGGACCCGGTGGCAGCTATCGTGGCCGCAACTGGCGGCAGCACAGTTTTGCCAGCGTCTGATACCTTAGCGCCGGCTACGCTCGCCTATGCCTCGGCAACAGCCGTGCCGTCGCTTTCCAAGCCTGCCCCTGCGCCACGCAACACGTCTTCCCTGGACGCTTCGAAACTTCCACGACCAGGCGCTGCAACCAATGCCGTCGCGAGGTCCGTCTCTGGCCGCATCCCGCTTGATGAAATCAAAGACCCGCTTGCAGGCTTTGCCGGATTACCGGACAAAACCGAGCCCCGTCTGATTTCTGGCAATGGCACCACCCGGCATGGGCTTTTTGCTTCACTCAGTCACCCGAAGCAGAGAACGCTGGAAAATTTCCTTGCGCCAGGCAACAGATTCGTCAGCGGCGGCTTCGAAATTTTCCCATATGGCGCGTTGCGGACAGATCGCTTCGACGGTCCGGCGGTCATTGTCCTGCCGGTAACATTCGCGCGCTGAGATACTCATCGGGTCAAACAAAAAAGGCGGCCAATGCGGCCGCCTTTTTTACGTTGGTCTGTCTAATCGATTAGACCATCAAATGCCGCCCTGACCGTCACTACCGACAAATGCAATCCTCAGCATGTTGGTCGAACCAGGCGTTCCGAATGGCACACCAGCCGTCACGATGACCCGCTGACCAGGTTTGGCATAGCCTTCGGTGAAGGAGATACGGCAAGCACGATCGACCATGTCATCCTCATTGGCAGCGTCTTCACTGACCACGCAATGAAGCCCCCAGGCCAGTGCAAGCCGGCGTGCCGTCGCAACAACCGGCGACAACACGATAAGCGGCGAGGACGGACGCTCACGAGAAGCGCGTAAACCGGTAGCACCGGAAGTCGTGTAACAGACGACAGCCGCAAGGTTCAACGTTTCAGCAATTTGCCGCGCTGCTGCTGAGATCGCATCAGCACCCGTCGCTTCCGGCTCCGTACGCTGCGCATGAATGATGTTCAGGAAATTAGGATCCTGCTCCACTTCCTGCGCGATCTTGTCCATAGTTTCAACAGCCTCAACCGGGAAATCGCCGGCAGCAGATTCTGCAGACAACATGACAGCGTCAGCGCCTTCGAAAACCGCGGTTGCAACGTCAGAAACTTCAGCGCGCGTAGGCACAGGAGCAGAAATCATGGATTCCAGCATCTGTGTTGCAATAACGACCGGCTTGCCTGCACGCCTTGCAGCACGGGTAATCTGTTTTTGCAGACCCGGCACTTGCTCAAGCGGCATCTCTACGCCAAGGTCGCCACGCGCCACCATGATGGCATCCGAAAGCTCGATGATCTCAGCCAAACGGCCGATAGCCTGGGGCTTTTCGATCTTTGCCAGAACACCCGCGCGGCCGCGTGTGATCTTGCGCACTTCGGCGATATCATCCGGGCGCTGAACAAAGGAAAGCGCAACCCAGTCAACATTTTGTTCAAGAGCAGCGACGAGGTCGCGATGATCCTTCTCAGTCATTGCGCTTGTCGCAATTTCAGAATCAGGCACACTCACGCCCTTGCGATTGGAAAGCTTGCCACCGACGATGACTTCAGTCACCGCTGCAGTGTCCGTGCACTCAACAACGCGAAGCTGAATCTTGCCATCGTCCAGAAGCAGACGGTGGGTCGGTTCGAGCGCCTTCAAGATTTCCGGATGGGGCAGCTGTACGCGGTTCACATCACCCTCAGCCGAATCTGAGTCCAGCGTGAAGGTAGCACCGTTTTCAAGCATGACCGGGCCATCCTTGAAGATGCCAACCCGAAGTTTCGGTCCTTGCAGATCAGCCAGAATTCCAATTGGCCGCCCCACCTTTTCCTCAACCGAACGGATGCGCTCAACGAGCATCTTGAGACGATCATGGTCAGTATGGCTCATGTTGATGCGGAAGACATCCGCACCGGAGCAATACAACTTTTCTATGATGTCTTGTTCTGAAGAGGAGGGTCCGAGAGTTGCTAGTATCTTAACTCGTCGGTTACGTCTCATCGCCCGCCTGTCCCCTGTTGCACGGGCTCTGTCAGCTGAACTGTCCAGCTACTCTGCTCACCCGTGTCGATCTCAAAAAAACCTGTACGCTCAAAGCCGCGAGCCACACAGTCTTCAATACCACGAATGGTGAATTCCTTTTCGCGCGTACACATGAACGCGCGCCCACCCCATTCGCCGAATTGGTCATAATCGACAGCGTAGATGTAATAGTAGCGTGACACGAGAGCGCCTGGAACGAGTGTTTCACAGGAATTCTCGTCCAAATTCCACCAACCTTCGGTGATCCATTCGGTCTTGTCTTTGTAGCCGATTGCGATCCCGACCTTGCTCTCCGTCTTGTTGCATAGACGAAGGTCCGCTTTTGCCACGCCACCAGTTGCCGACAAAAGCAGCAGAGTCACGCATGCGCCCGATGCTGTTTTTACAGCAAAGCGGAAAAGCCCAAGAGGCCCCGTCCGGCGTCGTTCCCCATCGTTGCTCATATTCAGTCGTTTGTCTCGCGGCTTTATAACATTAGCTTTTTGCTAGGACATGTCAGTATTGTCAACGATGATAGCTCGAAAGTCGTTGACGTTTGTAAAAGTCGGACCGGGGACAAGAAGGTCCGAAAGCGGATGAAAGAAACGCATGCTATCGTTTCTGACCAAAAATGAGGCGGGATCAAGGCCGAAAGAACGCGCACGGCCAATGGTCGAGGGAAAAACATAAGCCCCGGCAGGATCACTCGCCAAACCTTTTCCACCGTCTGTTCCATCCGTATCGGCGGCCAGTGCAGAGACCATCGGCGTTTCTGACAATCCCAAAGCCAGTGCCAGCGCGTACTCCTGATTCGGCCCACCGCTGCCATCACCCGCAATCGTAACCGTCAGCTCACCACCCGAGAGCAGGACTGCGCGCTTCCCGTCTTTGGCAAGTTCCTTTGCCAACCCAGCATGCTCCAGTGCGCGGTCTCTGGCTTCCCCCTCCAGGCTGTCACCCAGAAAAATTGGCTCATAGCCTGCTAGCCGTGCAACCTCGCCAGCAGCCTCCAGAGACGCTTGAGGCCGGGCGACAATCTTGAACTCCGCACGCTCAAACACAGGATCGTCTGGCTTAAATGTCTCGTTAGCGGGGTCATCCAAGGCCATACGCACCGACTCGGGAAGTTCGATATTGTAGCGCGTACAAATTTCCCGGGCATCCGCGAGCGTCGATCCATCCGGCACAGTCGGGCCGGAGGCGATTGCGGCCGGATCATCATAGGGAACATCAGAGATGGCCAGGGTTGTCATCCGTGCGTCGCCGACAAGGGCCGCCAGCCGCCCGCCCTTGATGCGCGAGAGATGTTTACGCACCTTGTTGATCTCGTCGATTGTCGCGCCGGATCGCAACAAAGCCTTCGTCAGCGCTTGTTTATCATCAAGCGTCACACCCGTGACAGGCGCAATCCAGTTCGCCGACCCTCCACCAGAAAGCAGAACAACGATATGGTCGTCACGGTCAGCAGCCTTGACGAGCTCCAGACACCGACGCGTCGCATTCACACCTGCCTGGTCCGGCACCGGGTGACCTGCCTCAATCAATTCGATCGTTCCGGTGGGGCGGGCATAGCCATGGCGGGTCACACCGAGCCCTATCAATCGATCGCGATCTAAGCCCAGAGTTTCTCGATAATGCCGCTCCGCCACTTCCAGCATAGCCCCAGCGCCTTTGCCGGCGGCGAGCAGAATAATGCGCCCACGTTCCGCAGGAGCGGGTAAATACGGTGGCAAACAGTTCTCGGGGAGCGCCGCGGCTACGGCTGCGTCGAACATGGCACGAAGCAACTCCAGGTTCGGGCGTTCCTCAGTCATGCTTTGCCTTTCATATGCGCTTTCTTCAGTCGCGGCGGGAACCGTATAGTGCCGAAAAGAATCACGAGATTTCATCAATTTGCAGACTTGCCCCCGCCACGCCAAGGCCGTTACCGCCTGAAATAGCATCTTTCCTGAATTTGATCCCACCTTACATAGATCCATGAACCAACAAGCTTGGTTCACTGCAGCGCTTGGTCTAAAGCTAAACCGCGCACGGCGAGTGCGTTTGACCACAACAATTAACCATTAAGACAGTTAAGCAGCCGCCATGTCTAACGCTTCCAGCGCGCAGTTAAGTGCCCATTTCGATCCCACAGAGGCCGTAAAAGGGAATCTTGCAGGCGGACTTCTGCTCCTGTGCGATCACGCCAGCAATGCTGTGCCACCAGAGTATGGCGACCTGGGCCTGCCTGCGGCAGAATTCCAAAGACATATCGGCTACGACATTGGCGCCCGACCATTGACCCTGGAACTGGCCGAGCGCCTTGGCGCACCTGCACTGATGACGTCCTACTCCCGGCTTCTGATCGATCCCAATCGTGGCGAGGACGACCCGACGATCGTGATGCGGCTCTCGGACGGTGCCGTGGTGCCCGGCAATGCCAGCATTGACCAGGCAGAGCGGGAGAGCCGTATCGCCCGCTTTCACCGCCCTTACCATGATCTTGTCGACGCAACCCTTGACCAGATGCTTGATAAGGCCCCACCACCGGTCATCATCTCAATCCACAGTTATACAGCTGTCTGGCGCGGGGTCCCAAGACCTTGGCATGCCGGAATTTTGTGGGACAGCGACGAGCGCGCCGTGCGCCCTTTCATCGACCAGCTAAAAGCCCAGGGGGACCTCGTCGTCGGCGAAAACGAGCCATACGACGGAGCTCTCAAGAACGACACCATGTATCGCCATGCCACGCGCAGGGGCGTTGCCCACGCTTTGCTTGAGGTCAGACAGGACCTGATCGCCGACGGGCCTGGCGTGTTGGAGTGGGCCGATCGATTGCAGCCGATCCTTGAAGATCTAAGGCAGCGTTCCGATCTCAGGCAAATCAGCCATCATCAATCGCGAAGCGATCGCAACGATTGAGCCAGGAGAGACTCATGGACAAGAACACGAAAACCGAACTCGAAGCGGCTGTGTTTCGCCGCCTTGTTTCGCACCTGCAGGGCCGAACTGATGTTCAGAACATCGACATGATGAATCTCGCCGGCTTTTGCAGAAACTGTCTGTCGAATTGGTACCGGGACGCCGCCGAGGAGCATGGCCTTGAAATGGACAAGGAATCGTCACGAGAAATCGTCTACGGAATGCCCTATTCGGAATGGAAAGAAAAATTCCAGAGTGAGGCAACTGCAGAACAAAAAGCCGCCTTCGAAGTGAACAAACCAGAGCATTGATGGCTGGAACGGTGAAGCGGCTTGACCTTGCCAATCATCTCTGGCACGGCACATTCCAACTTCAAACCAAGCGACAACAATACCAACAAGGAGAAGCATTCTCATGTCAGATCCGGGCGGAGTGGCCGGCGATCAGCTGCGCGCTTTCGTGGAGCGTATCGAGCGCCTCGAAGAAGAAAAGAAAGTCATTTCCGATGACATCAAGGACGTTTACGCGGAAGCCAAAGGCAATGGCTATGACGTAAAGATCCTGCGCAAGGTTGTTTCCCTGCGCAAAAAACAGCCCCATGAGCGAGAAGAAGAAGAGGCCGTACTGGATCTCTATCTTCATGCTCTTGGTATGGCCGGCTCCGCCGAAGGCTAAGCCAGCGCGACGCAGTTCAGCGGCATCCTTGCCGCTGAACGCCTACCTTACCGATCCATTCTGCGCGCCGGACGGCCCAGATGCAAAACGCATATCCTCCCCCACCACCAAAGCTGCCATCATTTCGCGGATCTCTGCTGCGATCTGACCTGAATGCGTATGGTGCGGCATATGCCCGGCTCCCTCGAGCACCATCAACCTCGCATTACACAGATCCCGCATCAGCCCGTCGCTGTGAATGCTAGGCCAGACGACGCTGTCATCCGTGCCCGTGACGACAAGTGCCGGCTGATCGATTTCTCCATACCGATCAGACTGCCTTGATAGATATCGCTTGAGGTTAGCAACGTCCTGCGCATTCGCACGAAAAGTCCGCGGACGAAAAAGCAGAGGAAGGCCAATCTCAGCCGAATAATTCGGCGGCACCGGATCGGGGGCAAACACCTGCGTGATCGCCCTGGGGGCCAGAAGCTCTCCGACAGGCAACGTCAGCGTCCAGCAAAATACAGGCCCCAAAACAGGCAGCGCAGCGACTCGATAGTACCAGTTCACACCGCCCGGCCAGGGGTGGGTCGCCGCTGCGATAAAGGCCAGACCCCTCACGAGATCGGACCGCTCCAGCGCAAGGGCAGCAGTGACGGCCGCGCCGAGGGAATGACCAACAATGAAACAGGATGAGATGCCCAGAGCGTCCAGAAGCGCTCCGATCGATCGCGCCTGTTCAATCGGATCGTTGTGATCAGGCGCTTTTCGACTGCTGTGCCCAAGCCCGGGCCGATCCACGAACAGCAGATCGTAGTCCTCACCGAACCGTCCTTCGAACGCTATTTTCTGGTCCAGGGCATTCCCGCTGGCTCCGTGGATAAACACCAGGACGGGCCGAGTCTCGGATCCAGACGAGTGTTTTAGATAGTGATAGTGGAAGCGAACACCTCCGGCGGTCTTCACCTCGCCTTTTGGCGCCTGCTTTCCTGCGATATGGCGGCTTCTCACAAGGGTGTAGAGCAACAAAACCGCGGGGAGAGCGGCCAGGAAAAAGATCAACGCCTGAGTGTCCATTCGCTAAGGGCAGCCCTTCAAGGGCCATTGAATCGCTCGGAGACGCTTTGTCCGGCAGCCGGAAGTGAAGAGCAAGACTGGCCGGCCAAGCAGATCTTCAGGCTATTCAGATTGGCTCGCCGGCAGCTTCTTTTTCCAAGGCATCAATTGTTTCCAGAGCATTGGTCAGACCGGGATGAATCTCGACGGCTTTCTTGAATGTGTCCAAAGCCCGGTCTTCTTGTCCAAGACGACGCTGGATAATCGCAAGTCCCGACATGGCCCCCCAATGGCGCGGCTCCAACGCGAGCGTTCGTTCGATATCGACAAGAGAACGGGCAAAATCCCGCTGCATGTAAAAGACGGTAGCCCTGCGGTTCCAGCCTTCTGCGAAATCGGGAGAAAGCGTCACGACAATGTCGAGCATATCGAGGGCCAAGGCGTGATCTTCGGCCTTCAGCGCTTGACCGGCCCGCGCCATCATCAAGTCGACGGTGTCGCTGCCCGAATCCAGCCAGAGGAGCTGAATCTTTCGCGCGATACGCTCAGCCTCGGAAGTACCTTCAGCATCTTTCAGGCGTACAAACAGGGCATCGAGCTCGGAGGCCTCAGGCGGACCGTCCGGATCAACCACAGCTGGCTGGTCTGCGTCGACTTCCGGTATCAAGGTGTCCAGGTCATCGACAGACGGGACATCGGCCTCCGGCCCTAAATCAGGGGTCGTCTGCGCGAAGGCGGAGCCCATGGCTCCAAGAATCAGAATGACAAACAGAAAACGCCGCATGCCGACAAGATATCTCGTCGGCTGCAGCGGTCAATCCGTTAAACGGACAATCAAGAGATCACAAAGGCGCGAGATCGCGCCCCGCGTCAGCCCTGGCGAGCTTTGAAGCGCGGGTTTTTCTTGTTGATGATGTAGACGCGGCCTTTACGACGAACCATGCGATTGTCGCGGTGACGTCCCATAAGCGCTTTAAGCGAATTCTTGATCTTCATGACACTGTCCCCCGAAAGGGCCTTACTTACCCGTAAACATGAAACGAGCGCCCCAAGCGCTCGCTGTGACTGGCCCTCTCCGGAAAAACCGCAGCATGGAAAATCCATTGCGCCGATTTTCGTGGTCCGGGAAGACCCGCGCCGATCAAGCCCGTAGTGGCCAATAGCGCAAAAATGGTGGGCGTGACAGGGATTGAACCTGTGACCCCTTCGATGTCAACGAAGTGCTCTCCCGCTGAGCTACACGCCCGAATTACTCGGTATCACTGCGTCGAAACGCTGTGGTGGGGAGCGATATAACGAGGATCCGTGACCGACGCAACACCCTTTTTCACAGAACCGTCAAACAATTCCACAGAGCAACCGGATACCGGCCAAAAGCCGATCTCAACCGTCAGGCGGCGAGCATTTTATCCACTTCCTGAACCAGGTCTTTCAGGTGGAAAGGCTTGGAAAGGACTTTCGCATCCTTAGGCGCATCAGATTCCGGATTGAGCGCAACGGCCGCAAAGCCAGTGATGAACATGACCTTCAAATCGGGATCCAGTTGCGTCGCACGGCGCGCCAACTCAATGCCATCCATCTCAGGCATCACGATATCGGTGAGAAGCAGCGAAAAGGGCTCTTCCCGAAGACGCTCATATGCGCTTTTGCCGTTATCGAATGACACAACGTCGTGGCCGGCATTTTCAAGTGCCTTGGCCAGGAAACGACGCATGTCGTTGTCATCTTCCGCAAGAAGGATACGCGACATCGTTTGCAACCATTACCTCACGAGGGAACCATTTCTAACGGGTGACGCCCCGCCAACCTCCCGCTCGGTTATAGTGCGAATCCCGCGTAAAGATAGAGTGAAACCGATCTGATGGGGACGGTGGGCAGTTTCTGTGGACTGAGTGTTAATTCCTTGGCACCATAGTAGATCAGGAAACGAAAGGGTATCAATTGGCAACGAGCGACCCCAGCGATCCATACGGAACCGATCAGGTCGACTTCAACGGCCATCCTCCCTTCGAGGTCCTTGCTCCGGCGGATCAGCGCCTACCCTTTGTCTTCAACTCACCGCATTCGGGCTGCCAGTATCCACAGAGCTTTCTTGAGGCTTCGCGGCTGAACAGCCACAGCATTCGCCGGTCTGAAGATGCCTTCGTCGACAGCCTCTTCAAGCATGTCGTACCGCTCGGCTCCCCACTTTTGAGGGCGCATTTCCCGCGCGCCTATCTTGATGTAAACCGGGAACCCTATGAGCTGGACCCGAAGATGTTCGAGGGGCGGCTGCCTTCCTACGCCAACATTCGCTCCATTCGGGTCGCAGGCGGCCTTGGAACAGTGGCCCGCGTTGTCAGCGAAGCGCAAGAAATTTATCACCACAGGCTGCCGGTCAGTGAGGCCCTGTTTAGGATCGAGAGCATCTACAAGCCTTATCACTCGACCTTGCGAAGGCTACTCGCGCAAACGCACGTGACATTCAGCCATGCAATTCTCATCGACTGCCACTCCATGCCTTCGACCGTGAAGTGCCAGACAACGGATCAGCGCCCGGACTTCATCCTCGGGGACCGCTACGGAACAAGCTGCGCGCCAGAGCTGACTGAATATGCGGCCTCACTTCTGTCCGGCATGGGCTATTCGGTCAACCGCAACAAGCCCTATGCCGGCGGCTTCATCACGGAACACTATGGCCGTCCGGCGCGGGGTCTCCATGCACTTCAGATTGAAATCAATCGCGGCCTGTATATGGATGAAGTCACCCACGCGCCACATAGTGGCTTCAACGCCCTGGCGGATGATCTCACGCGATTTGCACGGGACCTGACTTCGATGCCAGACGCCTCATTCATCGGCGACGCCTTGGCCGCAGAGTAAGCTCCAGCAAAAAAGTATAAAAAAAGGGCCGCTCTAAAGGCGGCCCGAGTCTAGGGAGGAAACGCCCAAGGAGGGCGGCACAAAACGAAAGATCGTTTCGCGCTGCAATAAAAATCGCACCGCATCGCACAAACGTCAAGCACAGCTTATAGGCAAGGACTGATCAAATGCTGAGCAAATGCCCAGTCTTCAAGTAAATGCGCTTCAGCCTGTATCAAAACAAGCAACTGATTTATATAAGTAATAATCTCGATACTCAGCCAGCCAAGAAGAACAGCCACCTAACCACAAGGCATGCTCAATGAACAATGCAGACATGCGAGTTTCGCATATCTACTCGAATTTTATCGAACGCCTAGCAACCGCAGCAAGCGACGCCATCATGCCGCACTTCAGAACCGGGCACGATGTCCAGAACAAGCTTGCAGGTGGGTTCGACCCGGTGACTGTCGCCGACAAGGCAGGGGAAACCGCCATGCGAGCCCTGATCAATTCCGAATTTCCCGATCATGGAATCCTTGGCGAGGAACATGGGCCCGAAAACACCGACGCGGAACACGTATGGGTGCTTGATCCGATCGACGGAACCCGCGCCTTCATTGCCGGCTTGCCGACCTGGGGCACACTCATTGGTCTGACAGAAAAAGGCACCCCGCGTTTGGGCATGATGATGCAGCCCTATGTCAGGGAAGCTTACGTCGGCGACTGCGACACGGCCTGGTACAAAGGCCCGATCGGCACCAAGGCGTTAAAGACGAGATCCTGCCAGGATCTGGCTGATGCAGTCATGTTCACGACCACACCCGCGCTCTTCCAGGGTGAAGAGCGGAGCGCGTATGATACAATCGAAGCCAAGACCAAGCTGGCGCGCTATGGCACCGATTGCTACGGCTATTGCATGGTTGCCGCAGGTCACGCCGATCTCGTTGTCGAAACTGGCCTGCAGGCCTATGACGTTGTCGCACTCATCCCGATCGTAGAAGGGGCCGGCGGCGTCATGACCAATTGGACCGGAGGCTCCGCAGCAGACGGCGGGCAGATCGTAGCAAGCGGTGACCCGAGACTGCATGAACTGGTTCTCAAGGAGTTGGCCAGCGCAGCGATCTGAGCGCGTCCCGAAAGTAAAATCCCCTGTCAGCCAGCCTGACCGGGGATGAACGCATCAAAGGCTGCCCAGAACTGGTCGCGAATGGCATCCCGTTCCATCAGCAGCTCATGTTCAGCGCCGGCAATTTCGAGATAACCTGCCGACTTCATACGCGAAACCAGTTCTTCGGTGGCTGGCGTCGAGACAATCCTGTCTTTCCCTGCTGCGACCACAAGGCAGGGCAAGGAAACACTTGGCCCGTATTCCCGCTTCCGGAACGACAAAATGGCTCTCGAGACCGCATAGAGCCAGCCAATCGTCGGCGAACCAAGTCCCAGCTCCGGTGCTTGCCGAAGGACGGCGTTGAAGCGCTCGAACCTCGTTCTATCCTGGGTCTGCCGGTTCTCCTCGAAATCGACAAAGAGATCGCCGTTGCCACCGGGAATATAAAGACGACCGAGACCAAGCCACTTGAAGGCGATGGCAACTCGAAAGGCCAAGCGCTCCTTCCAGCCATTGTCCAGCATCCCCGTAAGCGGTGAACTGAGGACAACCCGGTCAAGCATGGTGCGCAAGCGAAGCGCATCGGACAGCAGAACCGCACCACCGGTGGAATGAGCAAGGGCGAAGTGAGGCCCCGGGTACTCGGCCAGCGATACTTTCTGGAGGATCGTGTGAAGATCCTCGCGAAACTGCTTCATGTTGCCGATGTGGCCCTTGCAACGATTGCGCAGAATCCGCTCGGAGCCGCCTTGGCCCCGCCAGTCAAACGCGATCACCGCAAAGCCTCTCTGGCGTAGATCTTCGATAACCTCGAAATATTTTTCGATGAATTCAGCCCGCCCCTGCAAGAGCGTTACAGTTCCGCGGCGCGGTCCGCCTGTCGCAGGCCAGTGAGCGTAGCGAAGGGCTACACCGTCGCCGGTCTCTATCGAGCCCGAGTTACAGCCTTCGGGGATGGGATTGTCCGGATGGTCGATCAGGGTCACGGGCACAGTCCATCAAGGTTTCATCACCCTTTTGATAGCTGCAGCCAGCGCGCCCTACAACCGCAAACGACCGCAGCCAAAATGGCAACGGCCGTTTTAAGCAGTTTGCAATCGGCGGATCACCAGCGATAGTTCCAGTGGCCATGACGATGGATTGGGCGTTTGCGCAGGATCTGGCCGGTATGACCGTCAACCACGAGACGCATCGGCATGCCGCGCCAGCCATGTGCACGGACCATATAAACTGGACCGCGCTCACCCAGGATGCGGATCTTGTGAAAGCCGCGATGTTTCAGGCTGCGACGGACCTGCCGCGGCCCCATCTTGCCCCAATGGCCGCGCTTGTCACCATGACCCCATTTAGGGCCATGCCCGCGCCCCTTGTGCTGCCCTTTCCGATAGTCAACTTCAAGCGTGATCGCGCTGCCGCGCGCCTCAGGACCCTGCTGTTGGCGAGGCCCCGCCTGAGCCGTACCGATCAGAGTTGCAGCGACAAGAGCAGCGGCAACTGGTGCAGTTATGAATTTCTTGGCAATGAACATCTCGTGTCTCCTCGTTCCCATCACCAGCGCTTTACTGATGTTGAGGAGACTTTGCCCCAAGGCGGTTGAACCGAAACGGAAGCAACTGTTCATCTTCGGTTCAGCGGCAGCCAACCCACTTGAAAGCGAAAAAGCCAGCCACCATCTACGTTCTGTGGGTGCCAATCGGGCCTACATAAAGCTTTCCATCTCGCCAGATCGGGGGACCGGGAAGCAAGACCATATCCGTTGCTCAACTAAAGAGGACCGAACACATGCGTCACTTGGACTTTTCACCGCTTTATCGCTCTACTGTTGGATTTGACCGGTTGTTTTCAATGCTCGACACCGCAAATTCCGACACCCCGAGCTATCCGCCCTACAACATCGAACGCACGGGTGAGAACACCTATCGCATCACCATGGCTGTGGCAGGCTTCGCCGAAGCCGATCTAACGGTCGAAGCGAAGGAGCACGTGCTGACGATCAAGGGTGAGAAACAGGAAGAAGAAGCCGAACGCGACATTCTCTATCGCGGCATCGCTTCGCGTGCTTTCGAACGCCGTTTCCAGATCGCGGAATACGTCCGCGTTGAGGGCGCTCATTTGGAGCACGGCCTCCTGCACATCGATCTTATTCGGGAACTCCCGGAAGCCATGAAGCCGCGCAAGATTGAGATTGGCGCTAGCTCACCAAAGCAGATCGAAACCAAATCTCACTAAACACTCTCGTTTGACGAGAACTGATCGGGCGCCCGGGGAACCGGGTGCCCTTTGTTGCATCTGGACGCTCTATGCTCAGAGCAAATTCACGAAGGCATCCACATCATCTTCGGAAGTTGCGAAACTCGTGACCAGTCGCAAACAGACCTCATCCGCTGACGGCGCAACGGAGAGATCCAGACCCTTCGCCGGCCATTCATAAAATGCAGCGCCACCATCGCGAAGCCTCTCGACCAGGTCGCGCCTGAGGATCGGGAACACTTCATTGGCTTCAACCGGCCAAGCAGTCCGCCCACCAGCCAATCGGATGCCATCGGCAAGCCGTTGCGCCATTTCATTCGCATGGGCCGCTGTCCCAAGCCAGGCATCATCTTCGAAATAACCTTCGAACTGCGCAGCAGCAAAGCGACTTTTGGAAAACAGGTGCCCACCGCGCTTGCGGAAATACTCGAACCCGCGCGCCTGTTCCGGATTGAAGAACACAACTGCCTCGGCGCACCAGCAACCGTTTTTCGTTGCGCCGAAGGAGAGGACGTCGACCCCCGCCTTCCATGTCATCTCGGCCGGTGTTACGCCAAGCGAAACCAGAGCATTGGCAAATCGCGCGCCATCCATATGCAGGGCGACATCTCGCTCAAGCGCGACGCTCTTGATACGGGCGATTTCATCAATGGTGTAAACAGTGCCGCACTCGGTCGACTGCGTAATGGAAACGCTGGCGACCTGCCCGTGATGGACGACGCCATCAGGGAAAGCTGACATTACCTCCTGCAACGCCTCAGCTGTGAACTTGCCGTCCGCTCCAGGAACCGGGACCAGCTTTCCGCCGCTGGTCATGAATTCTGGGCAACCACACTCATCAACCTGGATATGTGCATCTGGATGACAGAAGATCGCACCGCCAGGCTTGGCGAAGGCAGCAAGGGCGAGCGAATTGGCCGCTGTGCCCGTTCCGACGAAAAACACTGAGACGTCCGTCTCAAAGATCTCCGAAAACCGGGCCGTGACGCTCTCGGTCAGTGGATCAGAACCATAGGCAGGGGCAAGCCCTGTGGAATGACGGGCCAGGGCAGCCATCACCGGCGCCGTGGCTCCCGCCCAATTATCGCTGGAAAAATTCATACCCCGGTTTAATCAGCTCTATCAAACCGGGGCAAGATCACTTGCTCAGTAGTAGCGTTCACGCTTGCGATAATAGGAACCAAGCAGGGCATCGAGCGAAACGAAACCCGGACCCTTCAGCATCGGCACCAGAAGCACGAAAACCCACATCAAACGCTGATCAGCGATAAGCGAACCGGGGTTGCCGTCAAAAAGCGATCCGATGGTTGCCGCATCAACGTGATGACCAGTGATGTCGACATAGCTCATGACCACCACAAAGACGATCATCCCAAGGCTGGCCGCTCTTGTGAAAAGCCCGAGGGTCACAAGCACCGGAAGGATAAATTCACTCCACGTTCCCAAAAGAACGATGAGCCCAAAGGGGAAGAAGGCAATCTGGCTCGTGTCGTAACTGACCTGCTCCATCATCCCCGGAAGGATCTGCGCATATGCGCCAGAGCTCGGAGACAGGAAACCGAAAATCCCGGTGCCAATCTTTGTGAGGGCAGAGTTGATGAAATAGACAAGAAGAACGCTTGCGAAGACAAACCGGGCGGCAAGCCCGATGAACCATCCATTCGTGAGACGCTCCAGCGTGCCGAAAACCGTATGATAGAGACTGACGAGTAGTCCGATAAGCGTGCTCATATTTCCCCCAACTGGCATTGTGACCAGAACCGATCCGGCACAGCCTCATGATGCAAGGGTACGAAAGACCCCTGCGGACAAAAAGTCTGTCAGAACACCTGACAGGTCAAAATCCTCGACCCTAGCACTTGCGGCCTCAGCCGCCTGTCCCAATGTGGACCCCGAGGCCAATTGTTCTAGAAACAACACCCCGCCTGGTCGTAGGAGCATTAATTCGACGTCTAGATCCGGTCGCGTAATCAGAACACTTTGCGCATCTTTGAGATCGATGGTCATGTCATCATCCGGCAAAAACCTGTTCACGGCCACTAAGGACAGGATTGGCCAGGCAGACTCCACAACAATTGCAGCCGGATGGATCTTGAATGTCATGTTGCCAAGTGCATCAGGCGCAAGCTCTGCAAGTTCCTCGGGTGAAAGCGGCGTGGCATCTTCTGAGTGATAGGCCTGCAGCCAGCTCCACTCGACCCGCGCAACATCTGCGAGATAGGGATAAGCAGCCAAAGGTTCAAAAGTTTCCAGGAATGCAGGAAACTCCGCTCCGTACCACATTAGGACCGGTGATTTGGGCGGGTTCTCGACAACGAACGCCCGCGCGAGCGCCTTAAAATAGTCTTGTCCAATCATGCGTTGAGCCGCGGGAAATGTCTGTTCGATCGCCTCAACGAGGCTGACCACAACATTGTTCCGATAGACGCTGAAGCGCTTGGGTGCAGGTTTTCCATCAGGCCCAACGACACCGATCGGAACTGGCAGGGATGTGTCCAGAAGAGCCTCACTGAACTTAGGCAGTGCAAGTGCAGCAGGTTGACCATCAGCCGACAAGCCGCGTCTCCTCTTTGCCACGCCGAGCCAAAATTGAATCTGCGGCCTCCGCTTCGGCCATCAGCACCGGCCATGCAGGAACATCATTGTCCCACTCGACCAATGTCGGCAGCGGCCCCCAATGATCAACGACCCTTTCGTAGAGCCGCCAAACGGCATCATCTACGGCCCGGTCATGTGCGTCGATCAACAGCGGCCGACCTGCATCATCCTCATCCGGCGCATGACCACCAAGATGAAGTTCATCTACCGCTGCCATAGGGAAAGCGTCCAGATAGTCTTCTGCAGACCTCTCATGGTTGACGCAGGAAACGTGGACGTTGTTAACGTCCAGGAGCAAACCACAGCCCGTGCGCTCGACAATCTGTGTCAGGAATTCAAGCTCGGTCATGGAGCTCTGTTCGAAAGCGATATAGGTCGATGGATTTTCGAGAAGCATCCGCCGACCAAGTGTCTCCTGCACCACATCTATATGGTCGCAGACGCGTGATAGCGTCGCTTCATCATAGGGGACCGGCAGGAGATCATTGAAGTAGGTCGTGTCATGGGTCGACCAAGCCAGGTGCTCAGAAAAAAGTCCCGGCTCATAGCGCTCATTCAGCGACTTGAGACGCTGCAGGTGGGCAGTATCGAGCGGCCTCTCGGCGCCGATCGACAAGCCTACGCCATGGAGTGATATCGGATAATCGCGACGAATAGCCTCGAGCTGGCGGTGAGGCACGCCACCAGCACCCATATAGTTTTCCGCATGAATCTCGAAAAAACCAATGTCAGGTCTGGTCTCGAGAATTTGCGGCACATGTTCGCCCTTGAGACCCGCACCCGCCCTCGCCGGCAACTGAGGGGAAACTCTGTCGGTCCCGGATGTTTCCGTAGCGATTGAGTGGATCATCGGACTTCTCATATGGCATTGAGATGGTCCCGGGCGGGGTTTCCCTGCCCGGGCACGATCGCTGAACGCTAAATTACGCCTTCGGAAGGTCGCGGTCGAGCTCAGTCAGAGAGCCTTTGCGGCCATCAGGCAGCTCCATGGAAACACAAGTGCCCGTCGGCACGAGGGTCCATGCGTTGCCCTGGTAGTCAACCGTTGACGTGCCTGCGCAAGTCGTGCCCGCGCCTGCTTTGCAATCGTTCTTACCTTTGAGGGAAACGCCGTAGCACTTTTCCTTGGCCTGCGCATTTGCGGCTGTGGGTGCGGCGACTCCGGCAACTGCGGTTGCAACAGCGCCTGCAACGATCGCGGCAGTCATAACCTTTTTCTGCATCGAAACTTCCTCCGTCTAGGATCTCTGAACACGACAGGCTTCGTTCCTGATTCAGCCGTGTCATGAGAAAGAAATGGGCATTTCTTCCATCAATAGGAAATCAAACGGCTGTGACCTTTGGGAGAGCAGGAAGCAATCCCCTAGCGCAGCCGCGCAACATTCTTACTCGTTAATGCGTTTAAGTTTATTAAATTGGCCACTCGCAACTTGAGAGGCGAAACAAATAAAATTTTAGAGTATATAAACGCTCTTGCTCCTCGCTTCGAAATCTGGCATGTTCGCGCCGCTCGGAATAGGACAGGACCACTGTCCCTTTTAGCGCGCCTGAATTGTGGCAGCTTAAAAGCGCGGATAGAAACAGGCTTCCATCCCGAGCCGACCAGAGAATTGCCAAATGGGGGCAATTCTGAAGCGAAGGCCCGGCGGAGATCGGGCACTCGGTGGCAGTACAAAACTGCTGCGTCAATGCGACGGTTCGCTTTAATGGGGGCGAAACGTTAGATATTTCGACAGAGCCGAGGCTGGCAGCCAGGGTCGTCGCACGAGCCGCGTCCGGACAGGAACGCGACCCGAACGTGACCCGACGCTTTAGCCACGGTAAAACTGGGGTAAACGTGAGGGCGCACATGACGAAGACAGAGCTGACGACCAGCACAGCCATGCAGGCCGAAGGACTGGAAGCGGAGAACACCACCGCCACCAAATCTTCTCTGGCCACACGACTGAGCGAGGCCGCCGACAAAGGGCTCTACAACCCGTCGCGCGAACACGATGCTTGTGGCGTCGGCTTCATTGCTCACATGAAGGGCGAAAAGTCCCATCGCGTGATTGCAGATGGCCTTCAGATCCTCGAGAACCTGACCCACCGCGGTGCCGTTGGCGCCGACCCCTTGATGGGCGATGGCGCAGGCATGCTGGTGCAGATCCCGCATTCTTTCTTCGCTGAAGAACTGGCCGCACAGGGCACCGCGCTGCCCAAACAGGGCGACTATGGTGTCGGCTTTCTCTTTATGCCTCAGGATGACGTCCTGCGGGCCAAGTGCGAGGAAATCATCGAACGCGCGATCGACTCCGAAGGTCAAAGCCTGATCGGTTGGCGCGATGTTCCCGTCGACAATTCCTCCTTGTCAAAGGCCCCCGACATCGCTGCGACCGAACCCGTCTCGCGTCAGGTCTTCATCAAACGCGCAGAAAACGAAGATGAATTCGCGTTCGAGCGTCGTCTTTTCGTTTTGCGTAAAGTGATTTCCAACGCGATCCGTGCGGAGACCGACGCAGTTGAGAAGGGTTTTTACAACGTTTCTCTTTCTAGCCGCACGATTGTCTATAAGGGCATGTTTCTGGCCTATCAGCTGGGCGCCTACTACAAGGACCTCAAGGACGAGCGCTTCATTTCGGCACTCGCCTTGGTGCATCAGCGTTTCTCGACCAACACCTTCCCGTCCTGGGATTTGTCCCACCCCTACCGGATGGTTGCCCATAACGGCGAAATCAACACCCTGCGCGGCAATGTCAACTGGATGGCCGCACGGCAAGCTTCCGTGTCTTCACCGCTGTTCGGCGACGACATCTCCAAGCTCTGGCCGATCTCTTATGAAGGTCAGTCGGACACGGCATGTTTTGACAATGCCCTCGAGTTCCTTGTCATGGGCGGCTATTCGCTCGCCCACGCGGCTATGATGCTGATCCCGGAGGCTTGGGCCGGCAATCCTCTCATGGATGAAAATCGCCGCTCCTTCTACGAGTACCATGCCGCGATCATGGAACCTTGGGACGGTCCGGCTGCCGTTGCCTTCACGGACGGACGCCAGATCGGCGCAACGCTCGACCGCAACGGCCTGCGCCCTGCCCGCTACATCGTTACGGACGAAGACTTTGTCATCATGTCTTCAGAAGTCGGCGTTCTGCCAGTTGCCGAAGAACGCATTGTACGCAAGTGGCGTCTCCAGCCTGGCAAGATGCTACTCATCGATCTCGAGCAAGGCAGGATTGTCTCCGACGACGAAATCAAGCGGGAACTGTCGACAGCCAACCCCTACAAGGACTGGCTGCATCGCACACAGATCGTTCTTGAAGACATGCCGGAAGTGCGCGGCCGCGCGCCGGTTGCCGGTGAGAGTCTTCTCGATCGCCAGCAGGCCTTCGGCTATTCACAGGAAGACATCAAGCTGTTGATGACACCCATGGCCACCATTGGCCAGGAAGCCATTGGCTCCATGGGCACGGACACGCCATTGTCGGCACTCTCCGACAAGTCGAAACTGCTCTACACCTATTTCAAGCAGAACTTCGCGCAGGTCACCAATCCGCCGATCGATCCGATCCGCGAAGAGCTGGTGATGAGCCTCGTGTCCTTCATTGGCCCGCGCCCCAACCTGTTTGACCTGAAGGGACTGTCGTCCTCGAAACGTCTGGAAGTGCGCCAGCCGATCCTGACGAACGAAGATCTCGAGAAGATCCGTGCCATTGGCGAGATTGGTGACAACCAGTTCTCCGCCAAGACGCTCGACATCACCTATTCGTCCGAAAAAGGCTCCGATGGCATGGAAGCCGCCCTGGAAGAGCTTTGCCAGCGCGCGGAAAAAGCTGTCCGATACGGCGACAACATCATCATCCTTTCGGACCGCCTGATCAGCCGCACCCGGATCGCGCTGCCGGCCCTGTTGGCCACCGCCGCAGTTCATCATCACCTGATCCGCAAGGGTCTGCGCACATCTGTCGGCCTTGTCGTCGAAACTGGAGAAGCGCGAGAAGTCCATCACTTCTGTGTTCTGGCCGGTTTCGGAGCCGAGGCAATCAACCCTTACCTCGCTTTTGAGACCCTGCTTTCGATGCATGCAGAACTCGATTTCCCAGAGGAAGTCGATGCCGGCGAAGTGGTGTCGCGCTACATCAAGTCGATCGACAAGGGTATCCTGAAGGTTATGTCCAAGATGGGCATCTCCACCTATCAGTCCTATTGCGGTGCGCAGATTTTTGACGCTGTCGGTCTATCGACCGAATTCGTGAATAAGTACTTCTCCGGCACGGCGACCACGATCGAAGGCGTCGGCCTGCATGAAGTCGCGTCCGAAACCGTTCAACGCCACGATGAAGCGTTCGGTGATGTGGCCGTTCTGCGTCGCTCGCTTGAGATCGGTGGTGAGTACGCATACCGCATGCGCGGCGAAAGCCACATGTGGACGCCGGACTCCATTGCCGTCCTTCAGCATGCCGTGCGTTCAAAGCTACCAGACATGTACCGGTCTTTCGCCGACATGGTGAACAAGGAAACTGGGCGCTACTCCATCAGGGGTATGTTCCGTATCAAGAGCGCAGACGAATTAGGCCGCAACCCGATCGACCTCTCTGAAGTTGAATCGGCCGAAGACATCGTCAAACGCTTTGTGACCGGCGCCATGTCCTTTGGCTCGATCTCTCGCGAAGCACACTCCACGCTCGCGATTGCAATGAACGAGATCGGTGGCAAATCCAACACCGGAGAAGGCGGTGAGGAGCCGGAGCGTTTCAATCCGCTGCCCGACGGTTCCCGCAACCCGCAGCGTTCTGCAATCAAGCAGGTTGCTTCAGGACGCTTTGGCGTGACCACCGAATATCTGGTCAACTCCGACATGATCCAGATTAAGGTCGCCCAAGGCGCAAAACCAGGCGAAGGCGGGCAGCTGCCAGGCCACAAGGTGGATGCGGTCATCGCGAAGGTGCGTCACTCGACGCAGGGTGTTGGCCTGATTTCACCGCCACCGCACCACGACATCTATTCGATCGAAGATCTGGCCCAGCTGATCTACGATCTGAAGAACGTCAACCCAGCGGCCGACATTTCGGTCAAGCTTGTGTCTGAAGTCGGCGTGGGCACAGTTGCCGCAGGCGTCGCGAAAGCTCGCGCGGATCATATCACCGTCTCGGGTTTCGACGGCGGAACAGGCGCTTCGCCGCTCACCTCGATCAAACATGCCGGTAGCCCTTGGGAAATCGGCCTGGCTGAAACACAGCAGACACTGGTTCTCAACGGATTGCGCTCACGCGTTGCCCTCCAGGTCGATGGCGGCCTTCGCACCGGCCGGGATGTCCTTGTCGGCGCCCTGCTTGGCGCAGACGAGTTCGGCTTCGCGACAGCGCCCCTGATCGCCGCTGGCTGCCTGATGATGCGCAAGTGTCACCTCAACACCTGTCCTGTCGGCATTGCGACCCAGGATCCAGTCCTGCGCAAACGGTTCAAGGGCACACCTGAGCACGTCGTCAACTACTTCTTCTTCGTTGCAGAAGAACTGCGCGAACTGATGGCAGCTCTCGGAGCGAAGAACCTTAACGAGATCATCGGCCGGTCCGACTTCCTCGACAAGGAACAGGCAATCAGCCACTGGAAGTCTCAGGGCCTCGACTTCAGCCGTATCTTCTTCCAGCCGAAAGCAAAGCCGGAAGAAACGCGCTGGACCGAGCGTCAGGAGCATCCAATTACGGACATCCTCGATCGTCGCCTGATCGCTGCGGCAAAGCCTGCACTGGAGTCCAAGGAACCGACGATCGTCGAAGAGACAATCTGCTCCGTCGACAGATCGGCTGGCGCGATGCTCTCTGGCGAGATTGCCAAGCGCTATGGCGCCAAAGGCCTTCCGGACAACACCTTGAAAATCATGCTCAAGGGCACTGCCGGCCAGGCATTCGGTGCCTTTGTTGCCAAGGGCGTCACGCTCAACCTTGAGGGCGATGCCAACGACTATGTCGGCAAAGGCTTGTCGGGCGGGCGGATCATCGTGCGGCCACCGCAGAACACGCGGATCGTTCCCGAAGATTCCATCATCGTCGGCAACACCGTGCTCTACGGAGCCACTACCGGTGAATGTTACTTCCGCGGTGTGGCTGGTGAACGCTTTGCGGTGCGCAACTCGGGTGCTCTCGCGGTCGTCGAAGGTGTCGGCGATCACGGTTGCGAATACATGACCGGCGGCGTTATCGTTGTTCTTGGCCAGACCGGGCGAAACTTCGCGGCTGGCATGTCCGGCGGCATCGCCTATGTGCTGGACGAGGACGGTACGTTCGGCAGCCGCTGCAATCTTGCAATGGTTGAACTCGAGCCTGTGTCTGAAGAAGACGACTTGCTTGAAAAGCTGCATCACCATGGCGGTGACATTGAGCATAAGGGCCGCGTCGACGTCAGCTGTGACATGACCCGCCATGACGATGAACGCCTGCGCCAGCTTTTGTCCAAGCACGTGCTTCACACCGGTTCGACGCGGGCGCAGACGATTCTTGATGACTGGGCAACTTATCGTCCGAAGTTCGTTAAGGTCATGCCTGTCGAATACCGCCGTGCGCTCCGTGAAATGGAGGAGAAGCGCCTCGGTATGGTGGCGGCAGAATAGCGCGCAAATCTGGACTTGAACCGGCTCTCGGGCATTTTTCAATGCCAGGTCGCAGCCGACAATGTGACAAGAGACTTATGAGGAGGTCACCTTGGCCAAGGTAACCGGGTTTTTGGAAATCGATCGGCAGGAACAGAAATACGCCCCTGCCTCCGACCGTATTCGCCACTTCAGGGAATTCACCATCCCTCTGGCCGAAGATGAAGTTCAGCGCCAGGCAGCACGCTGCATGGACTGTGGCATTCCGTTCTGCCACGGACCAACCGGCTGTCCGGTTCATAACCAGATTCCAGACTGGAACGATCTTGTTTTCCAGGGTGACTGGGAGCTGGCAGTGCGGAATCTGCACTCCACAAACAACTTCCCGGAGTTTACGGGGCGTATCTGCCCTGCTCCCTGCGAAGAAGCCTGCACGCTCAACCTTGAAGACGTGCCGGTAAACATCAAGTCCGTTGAGCAAGCCATAGCTGACAAGGGCTGGTCCGAGGGTTGGATTGTCCCCGAGCCGGCAGCATCCAAGACAGGCAAGGCAGTCGCCGTGGTGGGATCCGGCCCTGCGGGGATGGCAGCAGCGCAACAGCTGGCTCGCGCCGGTCATACGGTTCACCTTTATGAGCGTGAACCCAAGGCTGGCGGCCTGCTGCGTTATGGCATTCCAGACTTCAAGATGGAAAAGCACTACATCGACAAGCGTGTGGCACAACTGGAAGCCGAAGGTGTCACATTCCATTACAATGTCGACGTAGGCAGCACGGTGTCTCTAGATGAGCTCGCGGAGCGCCATGACGCCGTGATTCTATGCGCTGGTGCGGAACGCCCCCGCGATCCCGGTGTCGGTGGCATGGAGCTGGAGGGCTGTCACTGGGCGATGCCCTATCTCGTTCAGCAAAATCGCCGTGTCGGCGGTGAGCCGGAAATCAGCGCCACAAGCAATGAGGCCCCGATCTGGGCAGCAGGCAAACATGTTGTCGTGATCGGCGGCGGCGATACCGCATCCGACTGCGTGGGCACCGCTTTCCGCCAAGGCGCGCTGTCCGTCACACAGCTGGATATCCGCCCCATTCCGCCGCTGATGGAAGACAAGCTGACAGTTTGGCCCTACTGGCCAACGAAATTCAGAACATCCTCGTCCCAGGCGGAAGGCGCTGAGCGCGAGTTTTCGGCAGCGACCCTTGCGCTTGTCGGCGAAGACGGGCATGTGACTGGCGTAAAATGCGCGCGCGTGGATGAAAAACGTCGCCCGATCGAGGGCACAGAATTCATTCTACGTGCAGATCTCGTTCTCGCAGCAATCGGCTTTTCAGGTCCTCGGCTCGACACCTATATCGCTCAGGCGGGCGAAAAGCTCGAGCTGGACGGCCGTACAAATGTGAAGGCCGACACGGAAGACTATAAGACCAGCATCGACAAGGTCTTCGCCGCGGGCGACGTACGCCGTGGTCAGTCACTGGTTGTCTGGGCCATTCGGGAAGGACGGCAGGCCGCACGGGCTGTCGACAAGTTCCTTACCGGCACGACCAATCTGCCAGTCTAGGATTTCGCAGTACGCTTGACGGAAAGGCTGCCAAACGGCAGCCTTTTTGGTCTGTACCGTTGATGCTGGCCGGGCCGAAATTTCCAAATCACAAGCTATTGAGAAATCCGTGCCGTGTTGTCGACGCGGCCGGCCACTGATTGAAGTGGCCTCCCCTCGACGAAATACTGGTGTGCGAGGGATTCGCCGTCACGAGCTTCCTGATCGCCATCGCCTCCAAGCAGCACGTCTTCTGGGGATGTGGTGCGCCCAGTTAAAACGATGAAATCAGGGTCATCCTCGACACCCTCGAAAGCGAGGCCACCATAACCTCCAAGGAGACGTGAAAGCTGGCGTTCAACAAAGAAAGCGACCTTACGATATCCTGCCCAGGTAAAGCCGATTTTGTCGTTGGTGCGCAGCCTCAGATTCTTGCCGTCCACGTCCGGACCGTAAGAAGAATATTCGCCTGCGTCCGACAGAAACACGTCCCAAAGATCGATGAAATATCCGCGTTCCTCTTCAGTTTGGCCCCGAAAGATCTCGTTCAACAAGACAAAGTCAGTGTTGGTAAGCGCGTTGCCTGTCGGCGCCAAGCCCACCCAAAGAACCGGCTTGCGCTCCTGACGGATGGTTCGCACGAAGCTGCCGACCTTCTTCTCATAGGTCGACCACCAGCCATCGACACCAAATTCTATCGGCGGTTCGGACGGAAAGCGTTTGCCCAGATCTTCTCGACCCATCGTGATGACAACGGCCTTGACGTCGGCCCCACGCACCTTCGCAAGAACACGCGCGTTCCAGTCCGGAGCGTTGTCGCCCGCAAGGCCGCTTTTGTCCTCGGTCAGGGTTTCAACACGAACCATGGGTTTGTCAGCAAGTGTGAACGCAAGACCATCGGCGACACCCCGAGCCATTCGATCCCCAACAACCAGAATAATGCCGGCATCAGGGTCTTTGGGGGTCTCGACAAGCCGGGGTGCAGCCGTACTCGAAGTGCGGGGCGTGCTTGTATCCGTCTGCCTGGATCTTATGGTCCGGCGTTTTCTGGTCTCCACGCCAAACATTTTCAAGAACGGACTGAGTGGATTGAAATTTCTCGACTTTCCAGGTGCCGGCCGGATAACAGCACCCGAGCTTTGCGCTATCGCCTCGCCAAAGATCGACACGCAAAAGACAAGCGTGAGCGCGATCAGGCAAGCGCGCCGAACGTTAGCCAAGAGAGAGAAATTTGCGCCAAGCCGACGAAGAGCCACTGGAACTGTCCCAACCGAAGTGCATTGCCGACAATTCTAGCTGTCCAGTTTGATCCTTGCCAGCAAAACCACCGAAGCATAGCCATCCGGGATCAATCCCCTCGCCTTTTGATATGCGCGAATGCCACGCCGGGTCGCAGGACCAATCCTACCGTCTGCTGCCCCTACGTTAAATCCGCGACGGTTCAGCTCCGACTGCAGCTCCGCCGTTTCGGACCTTGAGAGAGGCATATACTCGCGCGACCAGTCGCCAGCCAGCGACCCACCACCTATAATCCGGTCAGCCAGATGGCCAACCGCAAGTGCATAGGCGGTCGCGTTGTTGTAGCGCTTGATCACGTAGAAATTGCGCAGCATCAAAAAGGCCGGGCCGGAAGCCCCGGCCGGCATGACCAGGATCGCCTTGTCACCCGGCCGCGGAAAGTCACGTCCGTTCGCCCTGCGAACACCCTGACGACGCCAATCACCCAGCGTCAGGCTCGTATCATCATCCGCCAGACGGAAATCGAAGGAGCGCGGCAGCACAACCTCATAGCCCCATGTCTTGCCGGTCTGCCATCCATGCTTTTTCAGATAATAGGCGGTCGACGCGAGTGCGTCTGGAACCGACGTCCAAATGTCGCGCCGCCCGTCGCCATCGTAGTCTGCGGCATAGGCTTCCCAGCTGGATGGCATGAACTGAGTGTGGCCCATCGCCCCTGCCCAAGAACCTTCCATGTCGCTAAAACGCACATGGCCGGCCTGCACGATAGACAGTGCTTTAACCAGCTCGCTGCGCCAGAATTTGGTCCGCCGGGGAGCAGCATAGGCAAGGGTTGCAAGCGCTCGAATAACGTTGTGCTTGCCCATGAAGCCACCGTAGTTGGTCTCCATGCCCCAGATGGCCAATACGGCCTCGCGGTCAACGCCATATCGGGCTTCGACATTCCGCAAAACCGTATCATATTCAGTCAAAAGCTCACGGCCACGTGTCACTCGCGCTTCGGAAACAGCGCTATCCAGGTAGTCCCAGACCGGCTTTACAAACTCGGACTGTTTTTCCATCAGTCTAAGCGTGTCGGGATCCGGGTCCATGCCGGTAAACACAGAACGGTAAGTCGATGACGAAATGCCAGCAGCCTTCGCGGTTGGCCAGAAGTCCGCAACAAATCGGTCAAATCTCTGATCTGCAATTGCAGCCACCGAAAACAGAGCAGCAAAAGTGGTTACCAAAAGTGTCAGCGAAATTCGGCGCATTTCTGTCCACTTCTTAGCTATGACCAAGATCATTGGCACGGCGAAACTTCCCAAATTTTTCATAGAGGCCTCCCAGTGCCTTCCTGCTTCAAAACCAGCTGCTCGACTTGTGAGATGCTGGCACCGCCTCGCGGCAGAATCATGTCGTTCAGCCAGTCTCACACCGTCAGTGACGGAACCGGACACCAGCTTGAATCGTGTTCTGGTCATAATCGGAGCCCTCGCTCGAGCTGGTGAATTTCTGATAGTTGTACTCGGTCCGAAGAGCGATGTTCTGCGTCAGGGCAAACGTCATCGCGACCAGACCTGTGAATGTCTGTTCTTCGATAGAGGCACCCTGATAGGTTCGGTAATTGTATCCCGCCCCTGCTTCACCAACGATACGATCGCTGAACTCATGGGCAACCCGCAAGTCGCCGGAGTAGATAATCGAGCCGGACGCGCCATCAATGTCCGTCGCTTCGAAGCTTGTCCCAAGACCACCGGTCACTGTCGTCAATCGTGTCGGCGACCACACAAGCGATGCATCCACGACCATCCCAGAGAGGTTGTCCAGGCGCGCGTCATCAAGATCTTCAATGCGCCACCCGGCACCGATCTCTCCTGACAGTTTCGGCCCTGAGGCAATGTTCACGCCTCCGCGGAGCTGATAGCCATTTGCATCCCGGTTCTCACAAATGGAATCGCTGCAGCTTTGATCATACCGGCGAGCCAGGAGAGAAGCTTCGAGGAATGGCGAGATCGACGCACCGGTGTTTGCGTCCAGTCGCAAATTGGCAGAATAGAGCGAGTTGTCGCGCCCGCTTGACGTGCTGCCATCATCATCAGCGGTGTAAACATTTCGGTCGAGCGCCCCACGCAAAGTCACAGCTAGCAGACCAGCATCTCGTGTGACGCCTAGACCTGCCGAGAGCTGATGGATGTCATCGCTGTCTCCAGAACTTTCAGCGCTCGAAGCGTCTTCGCGTGAATAGGTATAAGACGCAGTACCGTTGACAGTGGTTCGGCTGTTTAGATCTAACCGAAGGGCCGCCGAAGCGGTCAAGTTAGGGTCATCGTCATCAGAAGCATCCGGGTAGCTGACATAGCTGCCTCGTAGGGCCAGATCCAACTGATGGCGCGACCAGCCAGAGGACGCTGTAATATTGGGAGCAATCGTGTATTGCTTCCCCGAGCTTCCAGAAGCTGTTTGAGAGGTATTGTCGGTCCAACCGCCGGTAATCGTAACGTCAGGCAAAATCGTGAAGGTGCCCAAGCGAATGCCTTCTGCTTGATCAAAGCTTGTGTCGCCGCCGAACACGCTATCGACTGGCGTCGGTCCTCCAGCAGACTGCAATCGCCGAACCGCTGCCAGTCGATCAGCAAAAGGCCGGGCCGGAGAAACCCGGCCAGCGCCGCTGAGACCCGTCGATCCATCCTCAGCGGTCGCATCATTGGATGAACCACGAAGCGCGAAGACAGACGGATCGGGCGCGGCTGTTGTCTCCCCGTCAACGTCGTTCAAGTCATCCGAACTGCCACTATCGTCGGCAGGCAGACCACCACGCAGATCCGCTCCAAGGTCCTGGGCGTTGGTCAGACTGCTTGAGATCATGAGCAAGCTGACAAAAATGAGCGAAAGGCGTCGCATCTATAACCGGTTTGACAAGGAGGATGGCACGTACTGCCAAAGTGCCCAATCATGGTTAATTGTTTGTTGATTTTCGCAAATTCAGGACGGTCACGGAAAATTTCGCAGCGCCACGAATGAGGCACGCACCTCAACTTGCACCAGTATCAAACCTAGCTTAGACACGATCCCCAGGGGGCAAGTAAAAAGTAAGGATACCCAATGCCAGACCTTTCCAAGGATTCAGCAGCTGTGATCGCCTCGCAATCAGAAACGCCAAGTTTCCTCGCAACGGCAGAACGCACGCTTGAAACCGAAATTGCTGGTCTGAGCGCGCTGCGCGCTGCCCTGCAGAATGGTCTTTCTGCGTCATTCGTGGAAGCAGCAGAGCTGATTTCAAAAATTCCTGGCCGCGTCATTGTCTCCGGTATAGGTAAAAGTGGCCACATCGGCGTCAAACTCGCCGCCACGCTTGCCTCGACTGGTACTCCTGCCTTTTTCGTACATGCCGCTGAGGCGAGCCATGGCGATCTGGGCATGGTGACACGCGACGATGTCGTGATCGCTCTCTCTTGGTCTGGCGAAACACAGGAACTTGCCAGCATCGTTGCCTTCACACGGCGCTTCAAGGTCCCGCTGCTTGCCATCACATCGAGAGAGAACAGCACGCTTGGCAAAGCCGCTGATATTGTTCTGAAGATGCCCGCGGTAACAGAAGCCTGTCCTCATGGTCTCGCCCCAACGAGTTCAGCCCTCGTTCAAATGGCAACCGGCGATGCACTTGCAATCGCTCTTTTGGAAAACCGCGGGTTCACCGCTCAAGACTTCCGGACCTTCCACCCTGGAGGCCGACTTGGCGCCAGCCTCAAAACAGCAAGAGACATCATGCATAGCGGTGATGCTGTTCCGCTTGCCCCGATCGGTTTGCCAATGCGCGATGCGATCGTACTGATGTCGCAGAAGGGTTTTGGAGTCTTGGGTGTCACTGATGACCTGCACCGCCTCATTGGCATCATCACAGATGGCGACCTTCGACGTCATATCAGCACGGATTTCCTAGACAAACCGGTCGAGGAAATCATGACCAAAGGCCCAAAGACCATCGAGCCGTCAACGCTCTCCGGCTCTGTGCTCGAGATGATCAACGCCTCCGAGATCACAACTGTGTTCGTTGTCGAGGACAATCGTCCAGTTGGTATCATTCACCTGCATGACCTGCTGCGCATTGGCGCCGCATAGCGGGCATTTCACAAATGTTGCTTCAATTCGCCCCCGCAGGACGCACTTAGATTTCTGCGGTTAGGAATTGATTAGCCTTGCTGACCTTAGAATGAACATCAAATTGTAACGGCTCTCGAGCCTGTAGTTTTGGTGTGCGTAATGGATCTGGCGACGCTAGTCGGGATTATTGGTGCCTTCGGCATCGTTGTAACCGCGATTTTCCTGGGCGGAAGCTTCGGCCAGTTCATCGATGTGCCCTCAATGCTCATCGTGATCGGCGGCGGCTTGCTCGCGACGCTGATCCGTTTTCAGCTTTCTGATATCGGCAGCGCCTTCGGAACAGGGATAAAGGTAGCCCTCGCAGGCAAAAGTGCCAGCCCGCGAGATCTGATCTCGGAGATAACAAACCTGGGTGAAATCGTCCGCAAGTCCGGCCCACTAGGTCTGGAAAACGTGGATGTGTCCGATCCGGTTCTGGCAAAGGGCGTCCAATACATCGCCGATGGCTACGAGCTCGAGTTCATCAAGGAGTCCATGGAGCGCGAACGTGACCTTCAGCTCACGCGGCTTTCGGAGGGCAAACGGGTGTTCAAGGCACTCGGAGATTCTGCGCCTGCATTTGGAATGATCGGAACCCTGGTGGGTCTGGTGCAGATGCTTGCCAACATGGACGACCCCGCTGCCATTGGCCCCTCGATGGCCGTTGCGCTGCTAACCACACTCTACGGCGCGCTTATTTCAAACATCATCTGTCTGCCCCTGGTTGAGAAACTCGATGCCAAGTTCGACGTCGACGAAGTGAACCAGACCCTCATCATTGATGGCGTGCTTCAGATCCGCGAATCCAAGAGCCCCGCGCTGATCAAGGAAATGTTGATCGCCTACCTGCCGGACAAGGCACGCGCCGAAATGGCTGACGCTGCCTAACTCGCGCTCAAACGGTAAAGGACGCACTCAATGGCGAAAAAGAAGCAGCAAGGCGGCGGCGGTGCCCCTGATTGGCTGGTGACCTTCGCCGACCTTATGTCTCTGCTTGTGTGTTTCTTCGTTCTGATCATTTCCTTTTCCATTCAGGACAAGGAAAAGCTCCAGGTGGTCGCGGGCTCAATGCGCGAAGCATTCGGTGTGAAAGATACATCCAAGCGCACTGGCATCATCGAGGTCGAGGGCATCCCGATCCGACAATACATGAAGGACATCACTCAGGTTCCTCAGGAGGCCGATTCCGATTTTTCTCAGGTTCGTCACGACAGCCGTAGCAAGCAGGGACCCGAGGCAAACACGCACGACACCACCGAAGCCGAGATCGAGAAGCCACGTCAGTTTGCGACGGCAGCCGCTTCTTTGCGCCAAGCCTGGCAGGAGATGCCAGAAATCACCGAGATTTCCAGCAACATCATTCTGGAAGAGTCGGAAGAAGGCTTGAACATCCTTTTGATCGATCAGGACGGTCGATCCATGTTCCGGGAAGGTTCGAAGTATCCGTATGAGACGACACGACGTCTCTTGGCCAAGATGGCTCCCGTCCTATCCCAGATGCCGAACCGTATCGAGATCACTGGCCACACGACCGCTGGCCGGCAGTCACCAGACCCGTCCTATACAGGCTGGGATCTATCGACCGAGCGCGCAAATGTCGCCCGGCAGATCCTGAATGAGTATGGCGTGCCCGATGATCAGTTCTTTGGTGTTATCGGCAAGGCGGATACTGAGCCGATGTTCCCGAATGACCCTTATCTGGCAGCAAACCGACGGATCGGCATTCTGTTGAAAGCCGAAGCACCGCCGGTGCCCCCCGGCCACAAACTCTGACAATGAGCCGGTTGCAGCGTTTCAGCCTAAGCCTCAGCCGTCTCGTCTGCAGCTTCAACCACCAGCCGTGCGCCATCGATCTCGGTGACACGAATCTTTGTTCCAGCTGAAAGGTCGGGACCAGTGATGCGCCAAACCGTGTCATCGACAGATAGCTTTCCAGCCCCTTGCGAAAGTGGCGTTTCCAGCACGAAAACACGACCGATGTAGCGGCTTCCGCGTCGGTTGAGACCTGGATCACCGGCCTCCGAAGAAAGCTTGGCCATCAATCGTCGACCGACGATCAAACTGACGAACGACAAAATCAAAAAGATCACCAGCGCTGTCTGCCAGCTCAGATCGACGAACAGCGCCAGTGTTCCGACCAAAATCGCAGAAATGCCAAACCACAAGAAGATTGTTCCTGGAGCAAGGATCTCGAGTCCTAGCAAGAGCAATCCAAGGATCCACCAGCTCCACGGCCCAAGTTCAGCAATCAGCCTTTCAACAATGCTCAACTGTCGGTTCCCTCGCCTGTACCTGCATTCGGAACTCTGCCTGATCCCCGCGCGGCTTTGGCGTCAGTGTTGCCAAACGCCTCTTTTGCGATTTCTCCGATGCCGGAAAGCGCGCCGAGAAGAGAAGTCGACTCCATGGGCAGGATCAGCGTCTTCTGATTTCGGGAAGTCGCAAGTTCTCGGAACGCCTCGACATATTTGTTGGCAACGAAGTAGTTGATCGCCTGCACATCGCCATCCGCGATGGCCTTGCTCACCATGCTGGTTGCCTTGGCTTCGGCCTCAGCTTCACGCTCACGCGCCTCCGAGTCCCGAAACGCAGATTCACGGCGCCCCTCTGCCTGCAGGATCAGCGACTGCTTCTCTCCTTCAGCCTTGAGAATTTCAGACTGGCGCTTGCCTTCTGCCTCCAGAATCGAGGCCCGTTTTTCGCGCTCGGCCTTCATCTGGCGGCCCATCGCCTCAACAAGATCCCGCGGCGGGTTGATGTCCTTGATTTCAATACGCGTGATTTTGATACCCCATGGCTCTGCAGCCGCATCGACAACGTTCAGCAATCGGGCGTTGATTTCATCGCGGTTTGAAAGCAGTTGGTCCAAATCCATCGACCCCATGACAGACCGGATATTGGTCATGGTCAGGTTCAGGATCGCGTTCTGCAGCCCCAGAACTTCATAGGCAGCACGGGCTGCATCGAGCACCTGATAAAAGGTCACACCATCTGCTGTCACGGTGGCGTTGTCGCGGGTGATGACTTCCTGGGAGGGGACGTCGAGCACCTGCTCCATCATGTTCAGCTTGTGCCCGACGCGATCAATGAACGGGACAATGAAGTTCAAACCGGGAGCAAGAGTACGCCGATACCTGCCGAAACGCTCGATTGTATAATTGTAGCCCTGCGGTATCGTCTTAACTCCGGCGAAAATGACCAGAACGACGAGAACCAGAACCACGAGCAAAACGATATCGAAACCGAAAAATTCCTGAGGCATTGAGCGCTCCAAAGTGCGAGGCTTGGGATTTTCGCGAGTATGCGTTTGTTTCGCGATTGAGACCACCCCCACGAGATAAGGTGAGACACAAAAAAGGGGAGCACAAGGCTCCCCGCTGACGGATGTCTTTGTAGCCAGATCTGATCAGATCCAGCCTCCGAGCTCCTGACGAACGATATGCTCAAGAACCTCGATCCCAAGATCGCTGTCGTTTAGGCAAGGGATATGAGAAAAGTTCTTTCCGCCATTTTCTTCAAAGATCTCTCCGGCTTCTCCCGCAATCTCTTCGAGCGTCTCAAGGCAATCGGCTACAAACCCCGGATTCATGACTGCAATATTCTTGACCCCATCCCTGGCAAACTTCTCGACGGTCTTGTCGGTGTAGGGCTGCAACCATTCTTCCGGCCCGAAACGCGACTGGAAAGTCACCTGCAGCTTCTCTTTGCTCCAGCCAAGCACGTCTCTCATCAACCGCGTCGTCTTCTGACAATGGCAGTGATAGGGATCGCCCTTTTTGAAATAGGACTGCGGAATGCCGTGGTAGGATGTCAACACCACATCAGGCTCGAAATCCAGAGCGGCCAGATGCTGCTCGACCGACTTAGCCAGCGCGTTCACATAAATCGGGTCATCATGGTAGGGCGGAACCGTGCGGATGGCCGGTTGCCAGCGCATGTCCAAAAGTGCCTTGCAAACCTCGTCATTGACCGTCGCCGTCGTTGCGGCAGAGTATTGCGGGTAGAGCGGAAAAATCAGAATTCGGTCGCAACCATCCGCCTTGAGCGCTTCGAGCCGCGAGCGGATCGACGGATTGCCATACCGCATTGCCCAGTCAATCGACAAACGTCCGCCTTGATCACCCATGATCTCAGACAGCTTGTCTGACTGGCTCCGCGTTATCGTACGAAGCGGAGATTCGTTACGATCATGGTTCCAGATTTCCTCATAGGCCTTGCCCGATTTGCCAGGGCGCGTCATCAGGACGATGCCGTAAAGGATCGGATACCAAAGCGCTCGTGGCCACTCGATCACCCGCTTGTCCGAGAGAAATTCACGCAGGTAGCGCCGCATGGGCCAATAGCTGGTACCATCCGGCGTTCCAAGATTGACCAGAAGAACACCGATCTTACCGGTCTTGACCGAAGGATGGTCAGATGGAAGGTGAACCTTCCGCATCTCAGCTGCAACATCTGCAGAAACGGGTGAAGTCGGTTGGACGGTCATAAGATTTCCGCTGGATTTCTGTTGGTCTCGTGGAAGCAGTAGACTGCGCAAATGGCTCTCGCCAATGCGGCATAATTCCTTACGCTCCAGCTCAGCTTTTAGATCATAATGATTCTAAATTAAAGCGAAGCCATCCAAAGACCCGAAATCAAGAAGATCGAGCACCGCTCAGCCATAGTCCCGTTCGTCACTGATGACCTTGCCGTCATTCGGCAGGGCACCAGGGTTTACGAGGACCACCGTACCCCTGAGCTTGGTCACATCCCGCAGGGACTGCGCGAGTCTCTCACGCAGGTTTTCATCTTCTGCAGAAGCCGTTTCGGCCGAAAGCATCATGTCGTCGCTTTCGCCAAGGCGCTTGACGGTCAGGCGCGCTTTCTCGATCTCGTCATACGCCTCGACAATCTCGGCAACCTGGGCGGGATCCACGAACATGCCCTTGACCTTGGTGCGCTGGTCCGCCCGCCCCATCCATCCCGCGAGACGGCTGTTGGTCCGGCCACACGCAGATTGCCCCGGGAGCACGGCCGACAAGTCGCCGGTCCCGAACCGGATCAGCGGATAGGTCCGATTGAAACAGGTCACCACAAGCTCACCGACCTCACCTTCCGGAACGGGGTCGCCCGTGCCAGGGCGAACAATTTCGACAATGTAGTCCTCATTGACGATCATGCCCTCACGCGCCTCACTCTCGTAGGCAATGACACCAAGATCTGCCGTAGCGTAGCACTGACCGACTGAAATGCCTGCCCCTTCATATTCCTGACGCAGGGAGGGGAAGAGAGCACCGCCGGAAACAAGTGCTCTCTTGAACGACGAAGCATCCCGCCCCTGTTCAGCGGCACGGTCAAGAAGCACCTTGAGATAATCCGGTGTGCCTATGAAGCCAGAGGGCTTCAACACCTCGATTGCTTCAACCTGCATGTCCGTGTTGCCAACACCGGCTGGGAAGACCGTGCAGCCAAGAGCACGCGCGCCATGATCAAGAATAAAGCCGCCCGGCGTGAGGTGGTAGGAAAAGGCATTGAAAACCAAGTCGCCCTTTCGGAAGCCCGCTGCAAAAAGAGCGCGCGCGCCGTTCCAGGGATCATCGCCCACCGCCTGCGGTTCCCAGATCGGACCAGGAGACATGAACACACGCTCGACCCCGGTCAGGTCCCCCGCCAAAAAACCTCCAAACGGCGGCTCTGCCTTTTGCAACCGCAAGAGATCTGCCTTGCGCAGAACCGGGAGCGATGCCAGGGCGCTTCGATCTGTCACAGCCGTCAGGTTCTGTCCAGCAAGATGCCGCGCCCAACCAGGGGCCTTGGAGGTCGCAAAAGCCAGAAACTCCGGCAATTTGGCAAAAAGCTCCGCCTCGCGCTGAGCAGGTATCACCCGCTCGCGCGCATCAAACATTTCATCGCTCATGATCGGTCTCCGCGTTGCAGGACTAGGCCAGCCAGCGCTTCCTTCTCTTGTAATGCTTGACGTTTTTGAAAGACTTCCGCCCCTCGCCGCCGACCCCCAGGTAGAACTCCTTGACGTCCTCGTTCTCACGGAGTGCCTTGGCATCCCCGTCGAGAACGATGCGTCCGGATTCCATGATGTACCCGTAGGTCGCGTATCTCAGGGCAACATTGGTATTTTGCTCAGCCAACAAAAACGACACACCTTCGTTGTCATTGAGCTGTTTCACGATCTCGAAAATTTCCTCAACGAGCTGCGGTGCCAAACCCATTGACGGTTCATCGAGAAGGATCATTTTCGGCCGACTCATCAGGGCGCGGCCAATAGCACACATCTGCTGCTCGCCGCCCGACGTGTAACCTGCCTGGCTCTGCCTGCGCTCTCGCAAGCGCGGGAAATAATTGTAGACCATCTCGAGATCCGCTCGCACCGCAGCTGCACCGTCCTTGCGTGTGTAAGCGCCGGTGAGAAGGTTCTCTTCGATCGAGAGATGGCCGAAGCAATGCCGCCCTTCCATGACCTGTATGCATCCGCGGCGTACAAGCTCATTGGGTGATAGTGATTGAACCTCATCGCCGTCGAAAAGGATCTTTCCCTTGGTGACTTCACCGCGTTCGGCGCCCAGCAGATTGGAAACGGCTTTCAACGTCGTGGTTTTGCCAGCGCCGTTCGCACCGAGAAGTGCGACGATGCCGCCTTTCGGTATGGTCAGGGAGACACCCTTCAACACAAGGATGACGTGGTCGTAGATCACCTCGATGTTGTTCACCGACAGGATCGTTTCTGCGCTGGCGTCGACGGTTTGCGCGTCGCTTGGCTTGGTCATCGCTTGGATCGACATTCTCAAATCACTCCGGAAAGAGCCCCGCCGCGACATGCGGCGGGACAGTTGGCCCGAAACGGGCCGTGCTGACCGATCAGTTCGGGCAGGCTTCCGTGCGCTTTGGCCACGGTGCATTCTTTTCAGCGTAGTCCTTTGCCGCTGCCTCCAGCAGTGGGCGAACCAGGTCCTTCATTGGCTCGATCCAGCCGCTGGCAACCGCCCACTTTTCTCCATCCCACTGTTGGATAAAGACAGGGTGGCTGCCTGCATGGTCTTCACAAGTCACCTTCATCGGATGAGCAAAGCCGGTGAGACCAAGTTCGGCCAAACGTTCATTGGTGAGATCAAGCGTCTCCAAGCCCGCGCGCATGTCTTCGCCGGTGATGACTTTCTTTCCGGTCAGTTGTTGCGCGGCACGAATGCCTTCAGCAATGATGACCGAGTTCAAGACACCACGGTTATAAAGCGTTGAGCCAATGCTCTCCGGATCGGTCTGAGATTTTCCGGCATCGACAACGAGTTTCTTGATGTCCTGAATTGCCGGATAGTCGCTGCCCACTCCGGAGAAATTCATTGCCTTGTAGCCCTTGGCACCCTCGCCGCCGGCAGCAGCATCGTCATCTCCAGCCGACCACCAGACACCGATGAACTTGTCCATCGGATAACGGATCTTGACGGCTTCCTTGATTGCAGTTGGGCTCATCGCACCCCAGCCCCACATGATCATGTAGTCTGGGCGGTCTCGGCGAACATTCAGCCACTGAGAAGACTGGTTCTGCATTTCCTTGCCCGGAACCGCATATTTGACGAGCTCGAAGCCGAATTTCTCTGCCATCTGCTCAAACAGCGGGATCGGCTCACGGCCATAGCCTGCGTCCAGGAAGATGTAACCGATCTTCTTGCCTTTAAGGTTCTCGAGACCGCCTTCCTGCTCACCGATGTATTTGATGGCAACGGAAGCACCATCCCAATAGGTGTCAGGAACATTGAAGACCCAAGGGAACGTGTTGCCATCAGCTGCAGCTGAGAGGCCATATCCCATGGACAGAACAGGGATCTTGTCGACAGCCGCCTTCGGGATCAGCTGCAGTGTAATCCCGGTCGAGTAAGGGTTGTAGACAACCGCATTCTTGCCCTTGGTTGCCTCGTAGCACTCGACGCCTTTTTGAGCGTTGTAGCCGGTCTCGCACTCCTCGATCACGATCTTCACACCACCGATACCGCCATCACGCTCGTTGAGCATCTGAAGGTAGTCATTCATGCCGTTGGCGATGTGAATGCCGGATCCGGCATACGGTCCGGTCCGATAGGTCAGGAGCGGCACATAGTTGCCATCCTCTGCAGCGGCTTCCGCAACGTATCCGGATGCCCCGATGGCAAGTGCGACGGCCGAGCCAATCGCAAATTGCTTGAAGTTCTTCATCCATTTCCTCCCTTGCAGTCGCTGATTGAAATGGCGACTGCCGAACCGGTTGCGCCATTCCTCCCCGGACAGGTTCGAAGTCCAGATGGCGTTGTCAGAGTGCAGCTGCCTAGTAAGGGAAAGGCCACACTCGAAGCTTTTGCTTCCCGATTTGCCAAAGCCGCGCAAAACCATGCGGCTCAACGATCAGAAAGAAGATGATCAGCGCACCGACGATCATGAAAGTCAGATGCTCAACTGTCTCGGCACCGATCTCGATGCCAATTGCACCCGGCACAAATTTCAGGAACACAGGCAGGATCCAGATAAAGGCCGCGCCCATAAAGGACCCCGCGATACTGCCAAGACCGCCCAGGATGACCATAAACAGGATCTGGAACGACAGGGTGATGGAGTAGGATGATGGCTCAGCAGCGTTCAGCCAGAAGAACACCATCATCGCCCCCGCAACACCACAGATGTAGGACGAAACGGCAAAGGCCAAAAGCTTGGTCTGAAGCGGTCTGATCCCCATCAGTTCGGCAGCGATGTCCATATCGCGGATCATCATCCAGGACCGTCCGATCCGCCCACGCATCACATTTGCGATCAATCCTGCGATCAGCACCGTAATGACCAGCACCACGAAGTATCGTGCGATCGGCGTGGCTTCCGCGCCCGAAATCGTCACCCCGAACATTTCACGTTTCGGTATCTCGATCGCCCCTGACGCATTGTAATTGTAAAGCCAGGGGATCCGGATGAAGCACCACTCGAGAAAGAACTGCGCTGCAAGAGTGGTAACAGCCAGATAGAGGCCTTTGATCCTCAAACTGGGCAACCCGAAGATCGCACCGACACCGGCGGAAAACACGCCAGAGACCAGAACCAGAAAAATGACATTCACGTCCGGAAAGATGCTGGTCAGCTTATAGGCCGCATAGGCACCAACGCCCATGAATGCGCCCGACCCGAGCGACAGCTGACCGGCAAATCCGGTGAGCACATTGAGACCGATCGCCGCCAGTGAAAACACCAGGAACGGGATCATGATGGACGTCAGGAAGAAGTCGTTCGCGGTCAGCGGAATAACGATAAAGGCGACGAGCAGGATGACGGCCAGACCGATCCGGTCCTGCCGAATTGGAAATAGCGACTGATCCGCCTCATAGCTTGTCTTGAACTGGCCAGCTTCGCGATAAAACATGATTACACCCGCTCGATGATTTTTTCGCCGAAGAGACCCTGCGGACGGAACAAGAGGAAGATGAGGGCGATGATATAGGCGAGCCAGGATTCAATCCCGCCACCGACGAGGCCGCCCCAGTAGATCTCACCGATCTTCTCTCCGAAGCCGATGATCAATCCGCCGATAATCGCACCTGGAATAGACGTAAAGCCGCCGAGGATGAGCACCGGCAACGCCTTGAAGGCCACGATCTCCAACGCAAAGGAAACGTCCGACCGCGCGCCCCACATGATGCCCGTCGCCAGAGCAACAAGACCCGCTGCAAACCACACGATTGCCCAGATCTGATTGAGTGAAATCCCAACGGACAGCGCCGCCTGATGATCATCCGCAACTGCTCTCAGCGCCCGGCCGATCCTCGTTTTGTTGAAGAAGATGCCAAGCGCAGTCACCATGATGATCGCGATCACGGCTGCGGCAATATCAATGTGCTGCAGGATGACCAAGCCACGTTCGCCCATCTCGAAGGCGGTAGAGCCGGTCGGCAGGCCCAGCTCCTCGGCGATCATACGCTTCGGCTCACCGCCAAAGACGAATTCCCCGAAGCCGATCAGGAAGTAAGTCAGCCCAATGGTCGCCATCAGCAAGATGATATCCGGCTGATTGACCAGGGGGCGCATGACCACACGTTCGATACCATAGGCCAGAACGCCCATGACGCCGATGGTTAGGATCAGCGCGAGGAAAGCTGGAACGCCGTTCTCATGAAGCCCCACGAGCGTCAGACCCGCAAACACCACCATGATGCCCTGCGCAAAATTGAAGACACCTGAGGCCTTGAAAATCAAAACAAAGCCGAGCGCGATCAGCGCATAAAGGATCCCCGCCACAAACCCTTCCCACAAGACCTGCAGGAAAAAGTCGGGCATCTCGACCATCTGGACGAAGGGGTCAATGAAAATATCGTAGAGCATCTCTGGTTCCCCTCAGTGGCTCACGCCGAGATAAGCGTCGATCACAGCCTGGCTTGCCTGAACGTCTTCGGGTGCCCCGTCAGCAATCTTCTTGCCATAATCGAGGACAACCACCCGGTCAGAGAGATCCATGACCACACCCATGTCGTGTTCGATCAGAGCGATCGTGGTGCCAAATTCCTGGTTCACGTCCAGAATGAAGCGGCTCATGTCCTCCTTTTCCTCGAGATTCATGCCGGCCATGGGCTCATCGAGAAGCAGAAGATCAGGCTCCATGGCGAGGGCACGGCCGAGCTCCACGCGCTTTTGCAGGCCGTAAGGCAATCTGCCGACCGGCGTCTTGCGGATCGCTTCGATCTCGAGAAAGTCGATGATTTCCTCGACCTTTTTCCGATGCTCGATCTCTTCAGTCCGCGCCGGCCCTATCCAGGCCATTTGCAGAAAGAAGTTCTTGCGCATCTTGAGAGAACGCCCGGACATAATGTTGTCCAGCGTCGTCATGCCCTTGAAGAGCGCTACATTCTGAAAGGTTCGAGCGATACCCTGGCTGGCAGCTTCGTAGGGCTTCATTTTCCGGCGGACTTTGCCTTGCCAGGTGATCGTCCCTTCCTGGGGATGATAGAAGCCGTTGATGACATTCAGCATCGAGGTTTTGCCGGCCCCGTTGGGCCCGATGATCGCGCGGATCTCACCCTTCTTGATGTCGAACGAGATATTGGTGATCGCTTTGACGCCGCCAAAGGACAGCGAGACATTGTCGACTCTCAGGAGGTCTTCCCGCTCCACAGCGTGGCCCTCTTGCGGCAATTCATTGTTGCTTATGATGGCGTTCATTCTGCCGCCTCCTGATGAACTGCACCAAGAGAGTGAGGCGTCATGTCCCGGATCTCGACCGTGGCTTCAATCGCGCCCGTACGTCCGTCCTCGAAGGTCACTTCCGTTTTGACGTATTTTTCTTTCGAGCCGTCGTAGAGTGCCTCGATCAAAGTCGCATACCGGTCGGAAATAAAGCTTCGGCGCACCTTTTGTGTCCGCGTCAGTTCGCCGTCATCCGCGTCGAGTTCCTTATGCAGGATCAGAAAACGTTGAATCTGTGCGCCAGCCATCATCGGTTCGCTCGCCAGATCCCGGTTGACCTGATCCACATGGCTTTCAATCATCTCATAGACATCTGGATGCGCCGCCAATTCCTGATAGCTCGCATAATTGACGTTGTTCCGTTCCGCCCAAGACCCGACCGAAGTCAGGTCGATGTTGATGAACACGCCAACTTTCTCTCGCTCATTGCCAAAGGCAACTGCCTCTTTGATGTTGGGGAAGAACTTCAACTTATTCTCAATGTACTTGGGCGCGAACAGGGCCCCATCGGTCAGCTTTCCGACGTCCTTTGCACGATCAATGATCTTCAGGTGGCCATTGTCGGTGATGAAACCGGCATCGCCCGTGTGGACCCAGCCTTCTTCCGTCTTGGTCGAGCGGGTCGCCTCGTCATTCTTGAAATAGCCGACGAAGACGCCCGGGGAACGATAGAGAACCTCGCCGCTTTCAGCGATCTTGAGCTCGACATCCGGAGCCGGCTTGCCAACCGTGTCGCCAAAGATCTCCCCGTCGGGCTGAAGCGTGATGTAGACGCTGGCCTCTGTCTGGCCGTAGAGCTGCTTCAGGTTCAAGCCGAGCGACCTGTAGAACTGGAAGATCTCCGGGCCGATCGCCTCACCTGCGGTATAACCGACCTTCAGTCGCGTGAGACCCATACGGTTCTTCAGTGGTCCGTAGACAAAGAACTCGCCCAGACCATACAAAACCCTGTCCTTCAAGGAGACTTGTTCGCCATTGAGGATCCTTTCGCCGACGCGCTTGGCCACCCCCATAAAGACGTCGAACATCTTTTTCTTGCTGGTTCCAGCATCCTCCATTCGGACAAGGATGGACGTCAGCATGTTCTCAAAGACGCGTGGCGGCGCAAAGAAATAGGTCGGCGCAATTTCCAGACGGTCGACGTCGATCGTATCCATGCTTTCTGGGCAGTTCACGCAGTAGGCTGCGGTAAAGGCTTGCGCCAGCGAAAAAACGTGGTCGCCAATCCACGCCATCGGCAGATACGCCAAGACCTCCTCGGTCTCATCAAGATTATCGAAGCGGTTTCCGTTACGAGCCGAAATCACGAGGTTGTCGAAGGAGAGCATGACGCCCTTCGGCCTGCCCGTCGTTCCCGACGTGTACAGCATCACGGCGATGTCGGAGCCCGTGGCGTCGGAGAACCCCTCCACCCAGGCATCAGCGGCATTCTCATGGGCCGCGAGCACCGCGCGGCCGCGTTCCTGTACAGTCTCGAAGTGATGAAGATGGCTATGGTCATAATCACGCAATCCGCGCGGCTCGTCGTAGATGATTTCGGTTAGGCTCGGCACCTCCTCCGTCATCGACTGAAGCTTGTCGACCTGTTCCTGGTCTTGAACGACTGCGAACCGAACCTCGGCGTGCCCAAGAACGAATGCCATCTCTTCGGCAACAGAATCGGCATAGACAGGCACCGGCACGGCGCCCACCGCCTGAGCTGCGACCATGGACCAGTAGAGCCTGGGACGGTTGGAGCCGACGATGGCAACCTTGTCACCCTTGGTGAGCCCAAGCTCTTTCAAACCAAGTGACAAACTCCGAATCTCATCGAGAACGTCTGCCCAGATCCAGCTTTGCCAGATCCCGAAATCCTTTTCCCGAAATGCTGTCCGGGTTCCGAAGTCCCGCGCGTTGCGCAGCAGAATCTTCGGAAAGGTGTCCTCGCCGCGTGAAGCGACGTCGGCCAACCCTGCCATAGCGTGTTCCATCCCTTTTAGGTTCGCCCCGTTTGCCGGGGTCGAATTATATGAACCCATCAAACAACCCATTGGCTGCGCCGTTCAAGGCCTTTTTGTTTTTATTAAAACAGCCAGCTGGACTGATGAGCCCGAGGGAAAGGCTAGGACGGCGACATTGCCGCAGTATGTTTCAATTGTGACGAATTGTTTCAAGCGCACTCACTAAACGGCAGGGAGGAAAGGTTCTGGCCAATCACGAACAGCCGAAATAGTGTCTTGGCCATGGAGGAGACGACAACCGCACAGTCACAGATCGACCTGCTGCAGGCCGCGCTGGACCACGTAAATCAGGGTTTCTCTGTTTTCGACAAGGACTTACGTCTTGTCGCCTGGAACAGGGGCCTTTGGGAGATGCTCGACTTTCCGCAGGCGCTCGCCAAACGCGGAACTCACCTGGAGGAGTTTCTGCGCGTCAATGCGGAACGTGGCGAATATGGCCCGGGCGACACGAGCGGCAAGATTCAGCGCCGCCTCGATCGGGCACGGCTGTTCGAATCTCACTACTTCGAGCGCGTCAGACCCAACGGCCAGATTATTTCGGTAAGCGGGACACCTCTCCCCCAGGGAGGTTTTGTGACCACCTATACGGACGTCACAAAAGACCGCAAATTGCAGGAAAAACTGGAAAGAACCGTTGAGGAGCGTACGCGCGCGCTACGCCAGAGTGAAGACTGGCTCCGGCTCGTGACAGACAACATCCCGGCACTCATTGCGTATATGGCGCCTGGCCCGATTTTTCGGTTCGCCAACCGACGCTACGCGGAGTGGTTCGGGCATTCCATCGCCTCAGTCGCAAATCGCCCTGCCGCAGAAGTCGTTGGCGAGACGCTCTTTCGGGAGATCGCACCTCATATCGAACATGCGTTTCGCGGCAATGCCGTATCTTACGAGTATGTTCGCAAACGTCCGGACGGAGAGACCGTGTCCATGCGGTCAACGCTGATCCCGGACATGACCAAGGACGGTCGTACATTGGGCGTATTCGTGTTGTCCCTGGACGCGACCGAGCAAAAACGCAGCGAAGCGACGTTGATGCAGTCGCAGCGCATGGATGCAGTGGGCAAACTCACAGGCGGCCTGGCCCATGATTTCAACAACTTGCTGACCATTTTAATGGGCAACCTATTGAGCCTCAGCCGGCAAGAGGGGCCTTTGCAGCCCGAGGCTTTGAAGGCACGTGTCTCGCCGATGATGCAGGCGACGCAGCGGGGAGCGGATCTGACGCAAAGGCTTTTAGCCTTCAGCCGCGGCCGACCGGTCGATCCCCAGGTCGTGCCCCTTGCGACCGTTTTGGAAAACGTCTCCGCGCTGCTGCAGGGATCTCTTCCACCTCCGGTCCAGCTTGTCGTGGACGATTGTCCGCCGAACGTGGCAGCTCGGATAGACCCGACACAGATGGAAACGGCTCTGATCAATCTCGCGTTCAACGCCCGTGATGCCATGCCTGAGGGCGGAGAGCTGCATATCTCGTCCGAAGAGGTAGAGATCGATGAGCGGCGTGCGGCTGACCTGGATGTCACGCCGGGAAAATTTGCCTGTATCAACGTCTCCGATACCGGTGCCGGAATGGACGAGGACACCAAGCTTCGTATTTTCGAACCTTTCTTTACGACCAAAACCTTCGGAACGGGAAGCGGCCTCGGTCTGTCTATGGTCTATGGCTTCATGCGGCAATCGGGCGGAGCCATCGAGGTTCTTTCAACGGTAGGCAACGGATCCAGGATCAGGCTTTTTCTCCCTGCCTTGCCGATTTCAGATGCCACCACGTACAACAATGCAAACGATTCAAACGAACTGCCACTCGGTGATGGAGAACTTCTCCTGATCGTAGAAGACAACGCGGACATCGCGGAGGTGCTCGCAGAACAGGTGCGCGACCTTGGCTACACAGCTCTTTTGGCAGAGGGCGCGGAAGACGCCAGATCTCTCGCAGCCGAACTTCCTGAACTTCGGGCGGTGCTCAGCGACATTGTCATGCCCGGCCAGATGAACGGTCTTGCCCTCGCCCGAGAAATCCGCGCCAGCCGCGCAGATCTCGGGATAGCACTGATGACAGGCTACGCGGATTGGGGCAATCTCGAGACGCCGGAGAAGGAAATAGACTTTCCGGTCCTGACCAAACCGCTGCGCCCGGAAAAACTCGCCATCGTTCTCAAGCAGATCATGAGCATATAACCTTGACCGCCCGCTTCACAGACCCCAGCCACATATCTTCTTCGCTTGCATTCATTGTCGATGATGAGCCCGATATCGGCGCGCTGGTGACCGAAGCGATGAAACCGTTCGGGATCTCCGGGCGTGTCTTCGCATCCGGGGGCGAACTTCTGGAGGCCTTGCAGCTCGAGACGCCTGCTGTCTGCCTGATTGATCTTGGCCTGCCTGACATTGACGGAATGTCCTTGATCAATGAGATCCGCAAGACTTCTTCAGTCCCGATCATCGTCCTTTCGGCGAGAAATCACTCATCTGATCGCGTAATGGGTCTCGAGATGGGGGCCGATGACTACGTCGTCAAACCCTTCGACCCCCGGGAAGTAGTCGCAAGAATCCGATCCATCCTTCGTCGCTCCACCGATCATCCATCCCCGGAGCCAGCGATACGGCAGGCCCGCTTTGAAGGCTGGACATACCTTCCCTCATCTCACTGCCTCACCTCACCCGACGGCGAAGAAACGTTCCTCTCCACCGGGGAGGCAAGCTTGCTCGACGCACTCCTGCGTGCGCCCAAACGGGTGTTGAGCCGGGATTATCTTCTGGAGCATGGCGGTCGGGATGAGAGCATGGACCGTTCCATCGATGTCCGGATCTCACGCATCCGGAAAAAACTCAGCACCGAGCACAAGCCAAGCCTCATCAGGACAGTCTATGGCTCAGGATACATGCTCGCCGCGGCGGTCACCTGGTCCTGATCCTCAGGAGAACAGATACCTGGGTAGCCAGGTGGCGATGTCCGGAAAGAACCAAAGGCAAATCAGAACCAGCAGCTGCAGTCCAACGAAAGGTGCTGCCCCCAGATATATGTCAGCCGTCGCGACCTCTTTTGGAGCAGCCCCTCGAAGGTAAAACAAGGCAAAACCGAAGGGAGGCGTTAGAAAAGACGTCTGAAGGTTCACTGCCATCATTACACCAAGCCAGGCTGGGCTCATCGGACTTCCGTCCGGCATCGGCAGCTGCAGCAGGATCGGCGCCACCAAGGGCACGACCACAAAGACGATCTCCAGAAAGTCCAAAAAGAAACCAAGCGCGAACATGACCGCCATGACAATCAGGACCGCGCCAAGCGTGCCCCCTGGAAGGTCTTCGAGAAGAGCAGAGACGGTCTCATCACCACCCAGATCCCGAAAAATGAGCGAAAAGATCGTCGCCCCGATCATGATCGCAAAGACCATGGCGGTGAATTCGACCGCGGACTGCAAGACATCGCTCAAGATCCCGCTCCGGAACAGAACGACGATATTGGCGAGCAGCCCCCCCGCGACAGCAAGCGTCCCGATGACGGAGACAGCGAAAGCAAAGACGGAATCCGTTCCAACCCAAAGTGCCTCGACAGATTGAGTGAGGATAAGGGTGAACGCGCCTGACAAAGGCACGAGAAGCAACCAAGAACGGTCGGGCACCCGCCTGCTACCTGCGAGAACAAGGGCTCCGGCCACCCCGAGGGACGCCGCTTCTGTGGGTGTCGCAACCCCTCCGAGAATTGCACCGAGAACACACAGGATCAGTGCAAGCGGCGGCCCCATCGCGAGCCAGACATCAACCGTTGCCATCTCGGCGGATCCAGTTGAAGGATCCCGGGCTCTAGAGTTTGTTCGCAAAGACACCACGACTTGATAGATCACGTAGACGCCGACCAACAGGAGTCCTGGCAAGAAGGCTGCGGCGAAAAGGTCGGCGATGGAAAACGGATCAGGTGCGAAATTTCCCATTTCACGCTGGCTGGTCTGGTAGGCGTTCGAGAGCTGATCAGCGAGAAAAACGAGGACAATGGACGGTGGGATAATCTGGCCAAGCGTACCCGCCGCTGCGATGGATCCTGTCGCCAAACGTGGGGACACGCCTGCCTTTAGGAGCGAAGGCAGTGAGATCAGGCCCATGGTCACAACGGTCGCACCGACAATCCCCGTCGAAGCGGCAAGAAGCGCTCCGACGACGGTCACCGAAATAACAAGACCTCCTGGCACCTTGCGGAACAGCCATCCGAGCGCAGTCAGGAGATCTTCCGCTATTCGCGCTTTTTCAAGCATGATACCCATCACGATGAAGAGCGGCACCGCAATCAGCGTTTCATTGCTGATCGTGCCGAAGACACGTATCGGGATGGCACCCATTGTTGGGCCCACGCCACTGAAAAATCCGATTCCAGCAAAGACAAGTGCAACACCGCCAAGGGTGAAGGCGGCGGGATAGCCGAGCAGAAGCATCAGCAAAGACACGACCAGCATCAGCAGATCAAGATGTTCAAAAAGCAAGGTCAATGCAGACCCTCTTCTGCGCCAGGATCAAGCGCCGCTGGATCAATCTCCCGCGCCCCAAACAGCACGCAACAAGCGTTCCAAAATTGTGCGAAGGCCTGCAGCGCCAGAAGAAGCGAGAAAACCGGCAACAAAGTCTTGAGAACAAAAATCGCGGGGATGCCAGACGGCTGCGCCGACCTCTCTAAGACCGCCCATGACGCGATCACATAGGGAAGCGAATACCAGAAGATCGTGACCGAGACCGGCAGCAGGAACAGAAGGCTGCCGCCAGCATCCACAAGAGCCTTTCGTCTTTCGCCTGCCGATCGATAGAAGATATCCACCCGAATGTGGCCACCGGTGTGGAGCGTGTAGCCAATTGCCAAAAGGGCTGCCGCGCCATGAAAATAAAGTGGCAACTCCTGCATCCAGACAAAGCCTGTGTCGAAAACATAGCGAAGCAAAACAACGCAGAACTGCGTCGCGAACAAAAGAAGCAAGCTCGCCGCTGCGATCGATGCGACAAAGCGGTTCACCTGCGTCACGACTCTTGGAATTTGCGTCATCATGGTTCGTGCCTACAAAAAACGGGAGAAAGTTGCCTTTCCCCCGTTCCTTATCCCCTATTTCGCCGAACCTTAGAAGTTCAGTGAAATATCACGGTGCCCGGAAAGACAGGCGGCAACGTCCAGCGCAAGTCCGTCTGGCAGACGGGACTGTTGGCGAAGACCGATGTTGTCCTTGATGACCTCATCATACGCCGCAAGCTTCGGCAGCAGCTCGGCCGCGCCTTTTTCACGCCATTCCAGATCGGACTTGAGCTCGGCCAGTGAGTTGTCGATCTCTGCGATAGCCTCGTCCTTGTCTGGCGTCTTCCCACGCATGATCTTGCGCGCAGCAGAAAGGCCCTTGCGGATGTCGCTCGCACCTTCGACTTCACCCACAGACGACCGTACGGCCTCAATCTGCTCCACGGCTGCGGCCGCATCCAGGTTCGAGATCGCTTCCTTCAAGCCTTCGATTTCGGCTTCCTTGGACGCAAGCTTGTCTGCATCGGATAGAATAAGACGAACCTCGCTCAAAGGCTCATAGGCCTGATCGACCGTACGCCGGTAGGTCTGACGCGCCTTGGTTTCCGCCTTTTGGATGTCCGCGAAGGTCTTGTTGACCTCCTCCCATTCAGCCGGAATCTCAGCAAGCAGTGCGTCATGCTCGACCGTCAGTACGTCAATCCGCGCTTGAGCCCGTTCGCCCTGAGCAACGGTATAGATCCCAGTCTCACCCGAACGGCTGACAATAACCTTCAGCTCCTCAATGGTCTCGTCGATGCGGCGCGCATCACGCTCAAGAGCACGAACTTCACCGTGAAGAGGGCGATAGTCTCCCGCAGCAGCCGCGACGGCTTCTTCTGCATCGACAATAGCAGTCATCTGAGGAATCGCGTTGCGAGCCTGTTCAAACCCTTTCGCGAGATCCTTTTGCAGATCTTCCGGAAGATAACTCACATCGAGCCCTTCGGCGGTCTGAATTGCAGACAGAATAGTATCGCCATTTTGCTGGAAGTCCTCATAAACGAGGTTCTCCATGCAATATTGCAGACGCGGGTTCTTCGGCGGAGGCGCCGTTTCAGACAGCAGCGACGCCCTGTTCGGCAGGTAGTTCACAAGCTGTGGGTACAGTCCGACGATCGCCAGAGCAAACAGCTGAAGACCAATAAAGGCGATAACACCCTTGTACATGTCGATGGTCTTGACCACCGCCGGAGCGACACCGCGCAGATAGAACAATGCGAAACCAAACGGCGGCGTCAGGAACGACGTCTGGATATTCAAACCGATCATCACACCGAGCCAGACTGCGGTCACATTGGCGGAAGGATCAGCGAGGAGAATCGGGGCCACGATCGGCACGACGACCACGGCAATCTCGATGAAGTCGAGAAAGAAGCCGAGGATGAAGATGACCATCATGACAATGAGGAACTGTGCCCAGAAGCCACCGGGTAGTCCAAGAAGGAAGTCTTTGACCAGCTCTTCACCACCAAACGCCCGGAAGGAAGACGTCAGCATGGCCGCGCCAACCAGAATGATGAACACCAGCGAGGTGGTCTTCGCTGTCTCGACCATTACGCCACGCAGCGTGTCTTCAATCTTCAGTGTGCGCCAACCACTCCAGAATACCGCGATGAGCAGCATGGAGACAGCAATCAGGGCAATCACAAGCCCGAGAAGATCCTGACTGGTTTCGATGCGTTTGATGTTGATCGCACCGATGAAACTGACAACCAGCGCAATCGCCAAAAGTGAGAGGATAGCGATGATTGCAGGTGAATAGGCCCCGCGCTCACCGTCACGCAGTCGATACCCGGCCATAACCATGGCGCCCACGGCGCCGATGGCACCGGCCTGGTTTACGGTTGCGATGCCCGCGATGATCGAGCCCAGAACGAGGAAGATCAGTGCCAGCGGCGGGACAAGCGTTACGAAAACCTGGACCGCGAACTTGCGGTCAAACTTGCCTTCGTGGTGGACCGCAGGAGCCGCCTTCGGGTTGATCAGCGCAAACCCGAGAATGAAGGCCATATAGAGGCCCACAAGAACCATTCCGGGTAGGAACGCGCCCAGGAACATTTCACCGGCACTGGTCGACACAACAGCAAAGTCCGACGGCATCGAAATTTCGCCTGTCGTCTGCTTATAGAGCGTTTGCCGAATAGCACCTGCCTGATCAACCGCACTGGCAAGCTGGTCGGCAAGGATGATCAAAACGATCGACGGTGGAATGATCTGACCAAGTGTGCCTGAGGCTGCAATCGTACCGGTCGCGAGCGGGACAGAGTAATTGTTGCGCAGCATTGCAGGCAGTGAGATCAGGCCCATGGCAACAACGGTTGCACCAACAATACCTGTCGTCGCCGCAAGAAGCGCACCCACAAACACGACCGAAATGCCAAGTCCGCCGGGAACCGGTCCAAACAGGCGCGCCATGGTCACGAGCAGATCCTCAGCGATCTTCGAACGCTGCAGCATGATTCCCATGAACACGAACAATGGGATGGCAATCAGCGTATCGCGCTCAGCCTCCCAATAGATCCCTCGGAAGTTGGTAACGCCGGCACTCAGCCACTGGCCCGGACCACCATGCGCGAAGAACGCATCTGTTCCGGTCGAGAAAATGTATCCGGACAGGGCCGCGATGCCGATAGTGATGATCGCCGAACCCGGCAACGCAAAGGCCACCGGGAATCCTGAACCAAGCGCGGTCGCCATCAGGATCACAAGAAGGGCTAGAAAGAAGAGTTCCATATCAAGCAGTCTCTGACGGTCTAGTGGGCAGCGGGGACGTCGTGGTCACGACCGCCCGGTTCACCGCGCATATCGGCAACGGCATCCATGAGGTAGCTGACAAACTGGATCATCATGGACACAGCAAAAACGCCCAGGAAACCAGCCATCAAGTACTTCACATAAAGGCCGAAGCCAGCCTGCGTCGTTTCATAGGAAAGGATCGGGCTATTGATGATGTTCTGCTTGCCGCCCATGCCAATGATCAGAATGACCCAGCACAGGGAAATGCCAAGAAGAAGCGAGCCAACGGCGTTGACCTTGCCCTTAAGCCTCGAATTGAACCCGGCGTAGAACACATCGACGCGGACATGCCCCTCTTCCAGAAGCGTGTAGGCGCTGGCAAAGAGGAACAGTGCTGCATACCAGAAGCGCACCAGGTCGGCCATGAAGGCCTGCTCGTAGGAGAAGATGAAGCGACCAATCACGATCAGGAGCTCGGCAGCAACCACGAGCAGCGCAAGCCATGTAAAGCCGAGCGTCCGGGTGAAGGCGGCGATCACGACGGAAAGCGCGATAAGCGGCATATGAACATAGCCGCCGCGGAAATGGGATCGACCCAGATCAGCTGCAAGCCCTGTCCCGACAATGCCCTCGAGCATCCCTTCGACGCGAAGGAAGGAAATAACAGTATCGACAAGCCCTACGATAAGAACCGCCCAGAAAGCCGCACGGATCAGGAACGCGTTGATATCGCTAATACGCTTTGCATCCTCACGCAGTGTGACGGACTTCGTCCGCCCGACATGCAGAAAGGCGAGGACGACAGCCATGGCATAAAGGCCCAGCTGCACCCAAGACCAAAGGATCGGCATGGAACCGTTCACGGGGCCACCGAAAATCGGCGCAACACCGGGAAGTCCCTGCCAGTAGTTGAGATAATTGTTCAGCAAGAACGCTGCCATCACTGCGAGAATGATCCAGCCGAAAGTCCGGACTGGAACGGGGCCCTTGGACGAACCCATTGTCGCGTTGGAGTTGGCAGACACGTCTTGAACGGTGTTCAAGGCCGTCATTGCGGATGTGCCCTTTGGTTTTTATTTAGATGCAACAAGAGTGGGGACGGGATTTCTCCCGTCCCCTGCGTTTAAAACCGCAATACTTAGACAGTAATGCCCAGAACGCGGTTACGCTGTTCAGTGTAACCAGTGTCAGCAAGAAGCATCCAACGGCCGATTTCAGAACGAGCCTTCGCAAAGCTCTCATGGGTACGTGCGGTCAGATCACCATGCTGGATGGTTTCGTCAAACACTTCTTCCGCAGCTTCACCGAAAGCATCGTAGACTTCGTCATTGAACTTCTTCAGTTCAACGCCGTGCTCATTGATCAGCTTGTCGAGGTAAACGCCGTTTTCAGCGTTGGTCTCAGCCATCTGACGTGCATTTTCTTCGTTACAAGCTGCTTCGATGATTGCCTGATCCGTTTTGGACAGGGAATTCCACCAGGAAGCGTTCATGCCCATGGCAAGCTGCGAGCCCGGCTCATGCATGCCCGGATAGTAGTAGTATTTCGCAGCTTCGTAGAACTTCATGAAGTAGTCGTTGTAAGGACCTACCCACTCGGTTGCATCGACAGCGCCAGACACGAGGTTTTCGTAGATCTGACCGCCAGGAAGCGAAACAGGAGAAGCGCCAAGCTTGGCCATGACGTCGCCGCCGAGGCCAGGAATACGCATCTTGAGACCCTTAAGGTCATCAGCGGTTTCGATTTCCTTGTTGAACCAGCCACCCATCTGAACGCCGGTGTTACCACAAGCAAAGTTCTTTAGGCCGAATTCACCAGCAAGCTCATCCCAGAGCTCCTGTCCGCCACCGAACTTAATCCAGGCGTCGATTTCAGCATAAGTCAGGCCGAACGGAACAGCCGTGAAATAGGCCCATGCAGGGTGTTTACCCTTCCAGTAGTAGTCAGCGCCGATATAGGCCTGAGCGTTGCCGGAAGCGACTTCATCGAAGGAGTCGAATGCGCCAACGCGTTCGCCGGCAGCAAAATACTGAACATTGATACGCCCCTCGGTGAGCTCACCGATACGCGCTGCAAGACGCTGCGCGGAAACACCCAGACCCGGGAAATCCCGCGGCCAGGTGGAGACGATGACCATGTCAGTGGTCGACTGTGCGATAGCCGGAGCAGCAAGAGTGGAAGCTGCAACAGCACCACCTGCACCCAGGCCGGCCTTCTTGATAAAGGAACGACGATCCATAAACTATTTCCTCCCAAATCGGATACATATCCAATCGGCGCGTACCCTTGCACCGATCTGACGTTATGTCTAGGTGATGCAGGGAGTTGAGCGCTATTCGTGGTTTTGCGCATCAATTCAGTAGTACTACTGAGCGCTCAACAAGACTCCTGCGCCACGTGCGTGCCTCGCGAAATAATTGGTAGGCTCAGGTGACTTTCAAAACAAAATTGATGCTGATCACGATCCTCCCGCTGATCACTGTTTCCATCCTTATCGGAAGTGTCAGCTACTTCCAGGCCAGGCACCTTATCGAGATTGAAACACACTCTGTAGAACAGCGGATTCTTGCCACAAAACGCCAGGAAATCAGAAATTACCTCAATCTTGCGCTAACATCGATCGAACGCATCTATGAAGGCGAACCCGGTGGCCGCGAGGCAGCCCAGGAAAGCGTGAAGCAGATCCTTCACAACATGACCTTCGGCGAAGATGGCTATTTTTTCGTCTACTCGCTGGATGGCACAAATTTAGTGCATCCGAAACTAGCCCACCTGGTTGGCAAGAAATGGTGGGATCTACAGGATCCTGAAGGCGATTTCGTCATTCGCAATCTGATCGAGACAGCTCAAAACGGCGGCGGCTTCCATGAATATGTATGGCACAAGCCCAGCACCGGACTGGTGGAAGAAAAACTCGCCTTTGCAATCATTCTGGACAAGTGGAACTGGATGCTCGGAACCGGCCTCTACACTGATGACATTGCCCGCGAAGTTGCGGCGATACGTGCCGACTTCTCGAAATCCATCAGGCAGACCGTTATCGTCGTCTTCGCGATAACGCTGGCTGCGATCGTAGTCGCAGGACTGCTGATTGCCGGCGTACGCTTTTCCGAACAAAGATTGGCCGACAGCAAGCTCAAAGAGCTGACCAATCGGATTTTTGAGGTACAGGAGCAGGAAAGAAAGCGCGTTTCCACCGAACTTCACGATAGTATTTCCCAGCTGCTGGTCTCCGTTCGATATGGCATCGAGATGATCCAGTCCGAAGCTAGCCGGACGCCGGACCTGCGAAGCTATGCCGACAAATGCATGCGGATTCTGGATGGCGCCATTTCGGAGGTTCGCCGCATTTCAAGGGACCTGCGGCCAAGCGTACTAGATGACATGGGTCTGGCAACCGCACTTGTGAGCTTGGGCAAGGAATTTGAAACACACTCGGGTATCCGGGTGGATGTGGCCGCCGAACGGACACACGATCGCCTTTCAGACAGCGCGAAGACTGCCCTTTACCGCGTCGTCCAGGAGGCCATGACAAATGTCGCACGGCATTCCGGTGCAACCCATGTTTCCATAACACTGGTTGCCGGCCGTAGCACCCTGAGCTTGACGATTGAAGACAATGGTCGCGGCCTGCCCCAACCGTTGCCACAAGGAGGTGGTCTCGGCATCAGAAACATGCGTGAGCGGATGGAAACTCATGATGGTTTTCTCCAGCTCCGGAACATGGCAGAAGGGGGAACTCGCATCCGTGTGACGATGCCTCTCAACAAGTCTTCGGAAAAAGCAGCATGATGAAGATGGCACAGACCACCAACACTCTGCATATGCGCCCGATACGCGTCCTGCTGGCTGACGATCATGAACTCGTTCGCGATGGCATTCGCGCACGCCTTGCCCAGACGGATACGCTTGAGGTCGTTGGCGAAGCCACGAATGGCCGCGAGGCCGTTGAACAGGTGGAGGCCCTTCGGCCAGACATCATTTTAATGGACGTCTCGATGCCGGTAGTGAACGGGCTGGAAGCCGCCAACGAAATCAGAAAACGTTTCCCCGAAACGAGCATTCTCGTCCTTTCGATCTACGACAATCCGGAGTACGTCCGCGGCGTCGTTCAGGCGGGCGCAAGGGGGTACATCCTCAAAGACATCTCGGCGAAAGAGATGCTGACGGCGATCACCAGCGTGGCCAGTGGCGGTTACTATTTCTCTTCCGCTGTCGGCCCCACACTCGTCGGCGGCAATGCTCCGGCCCAGGTGAATGATCCTTATGGATTGACGGACCGGGAAAAGCAGGTCCTGTCAGGAATCGCCAAGGGGCAACCGAACAAGGAAATTGCAGCCAATCTCGGCATAAGCGTCCGCACGGTGGAATCCCACCGGCTCAATCTCAGAGAAAAGGTAGGCAGCAAGAATGCCGCCCAACTCTATAAGATCGCACAGGAACTCAAGTTGCTCGACTAGGTTCCAGAATGCATGTTCGACCAACCAAACGATCATTCCACCCAACCGGACGCCTCGAAAATGAAAAAGCCGCTCATACTTGTCACTGCCGACGTGAAACCTCTCGACGGCTACGATTGGCACGCAGCACCCTCCACCTATCTGCAAGCGACCTTGAGCGGCGCCGACGCGATACCTGTCATTCTCCCTTCACTCGGAGCGGAAGTGGATCTGGACGCGGTCCTCGACCGTGTGGATGGTGTCTTGGCAACAGGCTCACGCTCCAATGTTAATCCTCAGCTCTACGGCGCCGAGGCAACTGAAGCCAATGGCCCCTATGATGCGGCCCGTGACGCAACCACACTTCCGCTTCTCCGCAGGGCAGTCGAACGCGGCATCCCGGTCTTCGCGATCTGCCGGGGCATGCAAGAACTGAATGTCGCCTTCGGCGGAACACTACTGACTGAAGTTCAGGAGATGGCAGGCCGTTCTGATCACCGCGCGCCAACCTCCGAACACCAGGATGAACGGTTCCGGATCGCCCACACGGTCGATGTTGAAACGGACAGTCAGCTTGGCCAGGTGGTTGGTGATGAGCAGTTCGAGGTCAATTCGCTTCACCGCCAAGCCCTCGGAGATCTCGGCAAAGGCCTGAAGGTCGAGGCCCACGCCGAGGACGGTACGATCGAAGCTGTTTCCGTGACGGGCTCCAAAGGCTACGTTGTCGCCACACAGTGGCACCCTGAATATTGGGTTGCCAGCGACGGACCATCCCAAAAGCTGTTCAAGGCATTTGGGAATGCCGCCCGCACTTACGCCGCACAGAGAACCTGAGCATGACGGCCCTGCGCTAGCCCCAGCCGATCGTCGCGATCAAAAGTGACGACCCCAACAAGAGAACAGTCAGGGCACCGGCGATCTCGATCGTGCGGTGCACACGCGTTGCCACAACTGATCCGTCTCCGAACAATCGCACCGCAAGGCCCTTGGCGCCCACGGCAAGACCGGCAAGGATGGAAACCGTAATCCCCGTGCCAACAGCCATTGCGAATGTGGCTGCGATGCCTGGGCCCAACATCGATTGAGATAAAGCGAAAACGAGAACAATCAAAGCGCCGGAGCAGGGTCGCAGGCCGACAGCGAGCACAATCGATGCCGCTCTGCCAAGCGTCATATGCCCCCGTAACATCTCGGGCGTTGGCGCATGCGCGTGACCGCAAGTCGAACAGACCCCGTCTTTACCAATATGATGGTCATCGGCCGCATGCACCGGCCTCAAGATTGGGAGCAAGGCTTTCTGCCACAGGAGGTATCCGCCAAGCCCGGTGACCAGGGCATAGGAGCCGATCTCAAACCATCGCGCCGTGTCCTGAATTGCAATCGATGTGAGCTTTAGGACGATGGCCGCCACGCCCACCAACAACACTGCTGTCACCGCTTGTGCAAACGCTGAGACGAAAGAGAGCGCAATGCCTTTCTTCAAGGTTTCGTTGTTGGCAACCACATAGGACGAGATGATCGCCTTGCCGTGGCCCGGACCTGCCGCGTGGAAAATACCGTACGCAAAGGACAGACCAATCAGCAGCCAACCGGCATTTGGATTGGAACGAAACGCCCGCATTGCGCTTATCAGCTTTTGATAAAATTCCTGCTGGAGACGAGCGATCGTTCCAAACCAGCGATCCGCAAGGCTGACATCAAGCGCACCTCCTGGGGCTGCCGACACAGAGTCATTTGATGTCGTCGCCTCGCCTGTTTTAGCAACAATGGACGCGCCATCATTGCTAGTACCAAGGGCCGCCGCGGAACAGTTGATGATCATCTGATTGACTTGGCTGGCGGCAGCCGACTGAAGTTCCGGCGGGAGATCACGTTGCTCTGGACCGATCTGCGCAAGGGCAAAAGCTGTTGCATCGTCAAGTGCCGGAGGCTCCCTGCGCTCGACCTCACAGCTTCCCGGCGCATTTTCCAGCCCGGTGGCTTCAGACTCCCTGCCGAAACGGAAGTCGACATAATAGGTGGGGTCATAGACATCGAGTGTGATCGTCTGATCAGCAGTAGATTCTTCTTTCAACGGCAGAAGGAAATGCAACTCCAGAAGTTGCACGGTCTCAGGCATAATTGTGCCATTGAGCTTGACGTCCTCAGCCATCGCCTCAAAGTCTTCCGGCTTCATCACCCAGTAGTCCTTGAGGGGGACAGTCGCAACTTCGAGCCAATAGTCTTCTGGCGGATCGAAATCGAATTCGATCCGTGTATTGTCACCGAATGTGAAGTACCCGAACTCCGCCATGCTTTCGATATTCACTTGAGCGAGTTCGGCCAGTTCTTCGCGCGAAAAGGCCCCATCACCATTCGTGTCAAAGCCTTGGATTGCGAAGGCCGTAAAAGCGTCATCAAACCGAAAAATGTGGCGAACCGCAGTTGCGGAGCCGTCATCGTCAAATACGAGACGTGTGCGCGCTTCCACAAAAACATGAGGATGAGCCCAGGCCGCAACGTTTGCCGAAAAAAAGGCTAGAAAAACCAGGAGAATCCGAACCGCAAGGCTCGTAGATACAGCAAACAAGGCGCGTTTCCGATCGAACGGCGAGAATGACAGGGGATCTGTGCCCCGAGAACGCGGCAGGATCAAGGCCTGAGCGATCTGCAACCGTCTTTGGCTTCATCGCATTATTTTTCCATCATTTGCACAACGCAGGTAAGTTTTATTCCTTAGTGAAATCCCCACTTGGGAAAAAGGACGCAAAATCCTCGGAATGTCGATCATATTCATCTCAAGAAATAACAGCCTTGGGAAACGACCATGAACGTCCAGTTTTCAAAGCCACCCGTCCCGACTGCATTTGAACACGACGAGTTTGATGACCACGAGAACGTGCTGTTCGCGCGTGACCGGAAAAGCGGCCTGACCGCTATCATAGCAGTGCATGATACGACCCTGGGTCCGGCTCTCGGCGGCTGTCGTATTTGGCCCTACCCGTCAAAGGCCGAAGCTCTGACCGATGCGCTCCGCCTGTCACGAGGAATGACCTACAAGAATGCGCTGGCCGGCCTGGACCTTGGCGGCGGCAAGGCGGTGATCATTGCCGATCCTCGGCAAGACAAGACGCCGGAACTGATGAAAGCTTTTGGCACTCATGTCGAGCGGCTCGCCGGGACGTATATCACCGCCGAAGATGTTGGCGTCTCGCCTGAGGACATGGAAGCCGTCGCCGAGAAGACACGCCACGTCCGCGGAACCAGGGCGACAGGGCTCGGTGACCCCTCCCCTTTCACGGCACTCGGTGTGTTTGAAGGTCTGAAAGCTGCCGCGAGACATGTTTTTGGATCTACCGATCTGACCGGCAAGCGTGTTTCTGTTCAGGGACTTGGTCACGTCGGCTTCGATCTGTGCCAACACCTCCATGAAGCCGGAGCAAGCCTCATTGTTTCCGACATCCATGACCCTGCGGTCCAACGGGCTGTCAGCTGCTTTGATGCGATAGCCGTAAAGCCGGATGATGCGCACAGGGTCGACGCCGACATCTTTGCCCCATGCGCACTTGGTGGCATCCTAAATGCACAGACGGTGCCTGAGATCGGCGCAAAAATCGTGGCTGGTGCATCAAACAATCAACTGCATACACCAGAGGATGGTGTTGCGTTGAAAAAACGCGGGATCCTCTACGCCCCTGACTATGCGATCAATGCTGGTGGAGTGATCTCCATCGCCTTGGCGACACCAGGTGACGGCGAGCAGGCTGTCCGCGCCAAGACACTCGCCATTGCCGACACGATGAGTGCAATCTTTAGCCGTGCGATAGCAGCCAATCGGCCGCCTGAACAGATCGCAGATGAACTCGCCGAGGCGCGGTTTAACAAGCGGCACAGATCCAGCACCGGCTGACGATCATCGTCGTCAACCGGGGCAAGGCTCGCCTGCCTTTTTGTGCTCAGAGAACCACGCGACCAGAAAATCAACAAACGCCCGCACCTTACCGGTTAGATGCCGGCGGTGCGGATAGACTGCGTAAACACCAAGATTGTCCGGCTGGAATTCATCGAGCACGGTGGTCAACAAGCCTTTTTGAATATCCTCGGCCACAAACATCAGAGGGGTTCGAAGAAAACCCAAGTTACAGAGTGCTGCATCGCGCCCGGCAGAGGCGCTGTTGACTTCGATGGGCCCCTTGACCGGAACCACGATCCTCTGACCCTCAACAGTAAAATTCCAGTTCCGCTTGTGCCGATAGTTGGTATCGATGATGCACGGCCTTGCGGCCAGTTCCGACGGCTGTTCTGGTATACCGTATTTTTGCGTCACTTCTTTCGTGGCACAGACGACCGCATGAAACGGCGCAATTTTCCGCGCGATCAGACTGGAATCTTCCAAGTCCGTGACCCGGATCGCAACATCGAAACCCTCGTCCACCAGATCCACAAAGCGATCCTCCAACCGAAGGTCCATTTGGACTTCGGGATTTGCAACGAGAAACTCCATCATTGCGCGATTGATCAGGCTGTCACCCATTGAGCGTGGCGCAGACACCTTCAGACGACCACGTATTGCCTTGTGAGAAGATTGGACAGACGCCTGAAGATCATCAATCCGCTGCAGGATATCTGTCGTCTCCTTGTAATAGACCTCACCGACCTCGGTCAGGGACACCTGTCTGGTCGTCCGGTTGAGGAGACGCGCTCCGAGCTCATCCTCCAATTCGCCGATGTATTTCGAGACCAACGCCTTTGACCGACCCATTTCACGGGCGGCCGCCGAAAATCCCTTGCTGTCGACCACCTGAATGAAGCAGCGCATGCGGGTAATGGCGTCCATGATCTCTCCGAAGCAACGATAAAAACTGCCGACTTTCGAGAAGTGTCCCGAAAACCATCAGCTTTGCAAGCGACCTTGCCCTTCGCCTTCGTCAGACGATGGACGCACCGCCATCCGCACGCGGGTCGTGCGCACCTTCCAGGCCGCCTTTCGCATTGCGGACAATCATGCCGGCATGCCCCATCGTATCGGAGTAATCATCAGCCATTTGAACGACCTCGTGGCCAACCTTTTCCAGATCCCGGACAAGATCCGGATCAAACCGCGCTTCGAGACGCAAGGACGTGGTTTCATCGCCCCATGTCCGGCCCAAAAGCCAGCGGGGAGCGTCAATTGCCTCACCGACTGGCATGCCATTCAGAACATGACGCGCGAAGATCGCCGCTTGCGTCTGTGGCTGCCCCTCTCCGCCCATCGTGCCGTACGTCATTGTGCGGCCGTCACGGAGCCTTGCCATTGCCGGGTTCAACGTATGGAACGGTTGCCGCCCCGGTTCCAAAGCGTTCAAAGCATCCGGCCGAAGGGAAAAGCTCGCACCGCGGTTCTGCCAGGTAATTCCGGTCTTCGGCAGAACGCAGCCAGAGCCGAATTCCCAATAGATCGACTGAATGAACGAGACGGAAACGCCCTTCTTGTCGACGGCCCCCATCCAGATCGTGTCGCCGGGCTTCGCGATCTGCGGCCATTCAAGCGCCCGGCGCATGTTGATCTTGGCTGTCTCTTCATCAAGCCAATCAGCGGTCAGAAATGTCCTAGGAGGTTCAGGCAATCGCAACGGGTCGGTGACGATGCGATCTCTCACCAGGAAGGCCCGCTTTGTCGCCTCGACCAGACCATGCACCAGGTCAAAGCCCTCGCGGCCATCGGTTTTCAAACGGTCATACAGCCCAAGGATGATCAGTGAGGCGAGCCCCTGCGTCGGAGGCGGCGCATTGAAAACGGTGCCGCACTTGAGCTCGACTTTGAGCGCATCCTTGAAACGCGCCTCGAATTTCTCAAGGTCCGCCTTGGTCACCGGCGAGCCGATGCGCTCCAGATCAGCCGCGATCGCTGCCCCTACATCGCCACGGTAGAACTCATCAAACCCCTCATGGGCCAGATGCTGCAGCGTATCGGCAAGACGCGCCTGCTTCAGCAACGAGCCCTCTTCAGGAACCTCGCCGTCAACCAGGAAAACATCTGCAAAACCAGGTTGATCCTTCAGCTCCGCGAGTTTTTCGAAGGTCAGTGCGGCCTGGCTGCGTGTAACGCTGATCCCCTCCTTCGCGTGCCGAATTGCAGAGCTCAAAAGTTCAGTATTCGGGATCTTGCCCGCGCCAATTGCCCGAGCTGCCTCTTTGGCCTTGGCCCATCCGCCAATGGTCCCAGCCACCGTAAGCGCCGCAAGTGGTCCACGCGTCGGGATCACGCCATGCCCAGCCTTGTTGTAGGCCTCAATCGTCGCGCCGGAGCCGGCACTACCGCAGGCCATGAGGGCCTTGGGGTCCTTGCCAGGCTCCGCAATCAGCCAAAAACCATCACCGCCGATTGCATTCATATGCGGATAGACAACAGCGATCGTGGATGCCGCAGCAATCATCGCCTCGATGGCGGAGCCACCATCCGCCAGAATTTCAGCCCCCGCGTCGGCTGCCGCCTTGTGCGGGGCAACCACCATGCCACCCGATGAAGTGGTCGTATCCATGACGAAATCCTTGTGCGATAATTTGAGTACTAATGAACGCGGCGACGCCGCCGGCCAACGTTCACAAGGGAAACCAGGAAACGGACGCCAAGCAGACCTGCCACACCACCAAGGCCGGCGCTCACAGCTCCTTCCATGGTGACCGGCAAGGCAGGCTCATAGTCTTCTGCCGTCGATTGCGCCAGCTTCGGATCCATTGATTCCAAGACCACAGCCAGCCTCGCAAATGGCCCGCTAGCGGCCAAGGCATCCCGTTGATCGATAAGCTTTGAAAGCCTGACTCGCGTCTGTTCCATGGTTTCGCCGCGCTCGCGTGCAAAGTCATCCGCGCCTGATTTCAGGCGCACAATCGCTTCGTCGACAGTCAACCCGAACTGGCTTGCATCGGCCTCGAAATCTGCAATAACTTCTTGCAACGCATCAATCGCGCCACCAATGCGCTGCCGATATTGTTGCGCGAACTCAGGCAATTGCGAGGTGGCTGTTCCGCATAGGACCGCAACGATCAACATGAGCATCCTCGTCATAGCGGCCGCCCTCCAGTTCGCGAAACCTACCGAAGAGAAATGATCCCGGCTTCGCCATCTTCAGAACCAAAAACGAGTCGATCGCCTGCAGCGTCCCAGCTCATGGAAGACACCGGCGCTTTTCCAGGCCGACGCAGGAGCACTTCTGCATTATCTTCAAACCGACACATCATGATCATGCCATCCAGGTAACCGACCGCCACAACGTCTTCTTTCGGGTGACAGGCGACGGCAGAAACAAGATTATCGCCTCGTGTACCAAGTTGCAGCGGATTCTGCCCCATTGGCCCTGTCTTCCCAAAGAAAGGCCAGCAGATGGCTGCATTGGCACCCGAAGTCGCAAGGTAGCGTCCTTTTTGCGACCAGCTCCAGGACTTCACCTTGGCCGGATAACCCGTCATTCGCATGTCCTGACTGTCACTCAGACGCCAACCATGGAGCGCGTTTTCCTGCATCGCCGTGACAAGATACTTGCCGTCAGGCGAGAAACTGATCCCAAGGTGAGCGCCTTTCCAGGAAAGCTCCTGCGGCGTTCCGGTTGCGTTGGCCCACCAGATCGTCGCACCATCATACCGGGCCACCGCCAATTTTAGGCCTTTGGGCGCAAAGGCCAGACCTCCGACGGCGCGTTCATGGGCGAACTCATTTTCCTTGCCGTCATCCAAACGCACCCAGGCAGTCCGTCCCGACGCAAAAGCGACGGCTCCGTTCGGGCCGCATGCTACAAGGTCTATCCACTTTCGCGGTCGCTCTGCCAGAGTCGTGACGGTTCCATCAAGGCCAATCTTCTGGATCAAACCGTCATCGCCAGACGTTACGAGAGCTGTTTCGTCCAGCATCTTCTCTGCCGCAAGAAGCCCGTTTTTATGGGGTCGAACCTGCCGTTCACCGCCTTCGGCGAAACATACAGACCCATCCCCAAGCGCAAAAAACGGCACCTCTTTCAAAAAGCCGGCGCGAACGACAAAGCCGTCCACATCAACAGGAGCAAGTGTCGGCACGCTATTCCCCTATTGCGCGACGCAGGCTTCAAAGCTCTGCTTGAGCAAGTCCCAGTCGAGATCGCGCCCGATGAAGACAAGCCGGCTTTCACGCGGCTCATCAGATTTCCAATCACGCTGATGATCGCCTTCGACGATCATGTGCACCCCCTGGATTACGTAGCGCTGCGGGTCACCCTTAAGCGCCATAATGCCCTTGAGGCGCAAAATATTCGCCCCCTGGACCTGTGTAACCTGGTTAATCCAGGGGAAGAACAATTCCGGATCAAGGTCACCTGCCTTCAATGAAATGCTTTTGACCGAATGGGGACTGTCGTCATCGTGATGATGATGGTGGTCGTGATCTTCATGATCGCAATCTGAGCCGCAAACATGGTCGTGGTCATGCCCGTGATCATGGTGGTGGCCATGAACGTGATCCTCAAGAAAATGAGGATCAAGCGTGAGAATGCGATCCAGGTCGAATGCACCACGATCCAGAACCGCCTTCAGATCGATGGCACAACGTTCCGTGTGATGACAAACAGCGTAGGGATTGATCGAACGGATACGAGCTTCCACAGCGGCAAGCTCGTCTTTTGTCACGAGATCAGTCTTGTTGAGCAGAACTACATCGGCAAAGGCAATCTGGTCTTGAGCTTCCTCGGTGTCCTTCAGGCGCTGCAGCACATGGCGAACATCCACGACAGCGATCACCGCATCCAGCTTCGAGGCCGCACGCACGTCGTCATCCATAAAGAAGGTTTGCGCGACGGGAGCCGGATCGGCCACACCGGTTGTCTCGACGATGATGGCGTCGAAGGCGCCTTTGCGCTTCATCAGATTCTGAACTGTGCGGATCAGATCGCCACGAACGGTGCAACAGATGCAGCCATTGTTCATCTCGAAGATTTCTTCGTCGGATTCGACGAGCAGATCATTGTCGATGCCGATCTCGCCGAATTCATTGACGATAACGGCATACTTTTGACCGTGGCTTTCAGTCAGGATCCGGTTCAAGAGCGTCGTCTTGCCGGAACCAAGATAACCCGTCAGCACGGTGACAGGAATTTGTTGATCGGTAGTGTCTTGAGGCGCAGGCATGGGAACTTCCTAGCGGATAAAGCAAATATGGCCGAGCAGGCACCCGGCGACGAGTCTCGGTGAATATAGGCATCTTTTGCCATGAGTGGGAGGGTGCTGCAGCCTATAATTCAAGCGGCAAACTGTAGGCACGCCCGTCACTGAAAAGCTCACGCCGCGGCAAAGGCCCCAGAAAAGGAAACCAGCCGCTTCGACTTCTCGTCCCAAAGCGCAAGGTTAGCGCATTTCAGGCTTTCCAAGACAGTCAGGCGATTGATGTTCGCAAGCTCTGGTTTCGCGGCCATACATTCCTGGAGCCGGTAATTCGGTATCTGACTGCACAGGTGGTGAATGTGATGCAACCCGATATTGCCCGTAAACCAATCGAGCACGCGCGGAAGATCATAATAGGAAGAGCCAAGGATTGCTGCCGTCTTGCGGTCCCACTCGTCGTCCTTTGACCAATGCGTCTCTTCGAACTGATGCTGGATAAAGAAAAGCCAGACACCGGCCGCCGACGACACGAAAACGATCGGTGCAAACAGCATCAGAAAATCCGCCCAACCCAGCGCATAGATCAATGTTCCATAAACGATCAGAATCGCGAGATTGAGAGCAAGAACGCTGCTGGTCATCTGCCACGATGGGCGCTGCACGGAAAACGGCAGCCGCTGAATAACGAGGAAGTGCAATACGCCCCCGACCAGTGTCAGGAAGAAGGGGTTGCGATAGATACGGTAGCCGATCCGCTTGAGCAGCGGCAACGCCTGGTATTCATCAACCGTCAGGGTGCTGATATCTCCAATGCCCCTGCGGTCAAGATTGGCTGAACACGCATGATGCAGCGCGTGCGCCCGGCGCCAGTAGGCATAGGGTGTCAACGTCAGAACGCTGACAATGCGGCCCGTGATGTCATTGGCGGTCTTGGACGCAAAGAAGGATCCATGTCCGCAATCATGCTGAATGATAAAAAATCGGATCAAAAGCCCAGCAGTAGGAACCGCAAGAAGCAGCGTAATCCAATAGCTGTAATCAAGGCTGACATACATGCCGGCGAAAAGCGCGAGAAACGGAAACACAGTGGTCAAAATCTGACCAGCCGCGCGCCAGGCATTCGGAGTGCGGTAGCGTGCGCAATGCGCCGCAAGCTCTTGGATCTGATCTTGTAGCAATGGGTGTCCCGACAGTTATTGTTGTTTTCTTGTTGTTCGGGATTTTTCCCCTTGGCGAAGGTGGTGCCAGACCTGAGGCCTCAGGTCAACGAGCCTTGCGTCGTAGAAGTGAATAATTTCTGATGATGGTAGCAGGGGGACCAAGGGTTTTTCTGGCGCCCCAGCCCCCTTCCGTTATGCTGGATCAAACACTTCGCGCAATTTGCGCATACAGGAAAGTCATCCCTTGAGCGCTATGTTCGAAGAATTGGACTACCGTCCGACTCCAATTGGCGCCCTTAGCCTGCGTCGCCGGCGCGACCTCTCATCTGGCGAAGACATCTACGAAATCATCCTCGGGGATGCCTATTTGATGTCGAGCCGTTTTACCGTCGCCGAAGAAGAACTTTCCCGAATGGGCCTCGCCGCGGCAAAAGGCGAAAACCTCAAGGTCGCCGTTGGCGGATTGGGTCTCGGATATACGGCAAAGACGGCGCTGGATGATCCACGCGTCGCCTCGCTAACCGTTGTTGATGCGCTCGGACCGGTCATCGACTGGCACAAGGAGGGCCTGCTGCCGCTGGGAGAACACCTCGCCGCTGATGGCCGCTGCGACTTTGTTGAAGGTGACTTCTTTGATCTTTCCGCATCATCGAAAGGGTTCGACAACAAAGAGCCAGGCAAGAAATTTGATGCCATCCTCCTAGACATTGATCATTCCCCAACCAACGTTCTGGACCCAAAGAATCTCGATTTCTATCAGCCTGAGGGACTTGGGAAGCTAGCGGCACATCTTGAGCCCAATGGGGTCTTTGCCCTCTGGTCGAACGATGCTCCAGATCCTGCCTTCGAGGCAGCTCTCAAGAGTGTTTTCGCACACATCGAAAGCCATGTTGTGTCATTCGACAGCCCATTGAACAACGTCAAGGAATCCAACACGGTTTACGTCGCAACGCTCTAAGAGCCGAAGTCTGGGGTGGGTCTTTGGAAAAACAGTTTAGGCCTCCAGCACTTTTCACTCGGCAGATAATTCGGCTAAAGCTGTGAGCAATCGAACAAGCGACAAGATCATTCGGGTGGAACCATGCTCAAGACGATTGCCGGATTTGACCGTATCGGTGAAGAAAACGCCTTTGCCGTATTGGCCCGCGCCACGCAACTCGCCTCTGAAGGCCGGGACATTATAAATCTCGGCATCGGCCAGCCGGACTTTCAGACCCCAGGACACATCGTCGAGGCCGCCGTCAAGGCGCTGCGCGACGGACACCATGGCTACACGCCTGCCACAGGCGTACTGCCTTTGCGCGAGGCGGTTTCGGCGGATCTGCACAAGCGCATCGGCGTGGACACCAATCCGGACAACATCGTGATCGTGCCGGGCGGCAAGGTCACAATGTTCATGGCGATCCTGATGTTCGGCGAGCCTGGCGCAGAGATCCTCTATCCTGATCCCGGCTTCCCCATCTATCGCTCCATGATCGAGTTCGCGGGTGCAACGCCGATTCCTGTACCTATCCGCGAAGAAAACGACTTTGCGTTTTCGGCGGAGGAGACCCTGTCACTTCTCACCGACAAGACGCGGCTTCTGATCCTGAATTCGCCCGCAAACCCGACCGGCGGCGTGACACCACGCTCCGAGATCGAAAAGCTGGTCAAGGGACTGGAAGCGTTTCCCGATCTCGCCATCATGTCTGACGAAATCTACGCCCAGATGACGTATGACGGCATGGAGCACGTATCTCTGCTTGGTTTCGAAGAGATTCGGGACCGCCTGATCCTCCTGGATGGCTGGTCAAAGACATACGCCATGACAGGTTGGCGGATGGGCTATTCACTTTGGCCGGACCAGCTCATCGACAAGGCGCGCAAGCTCGCGGTCAACGCTTGGTCCTGTGTCAATGCACCTGCGCAATTCGCCGGCCTGGCAGCCTTGACCGGACCACAGGATGAGGCCCAGTCCATGGTCGCCGAATTCGACAAGCGCAGAAAAGTCGTTGTTGATGGACTAAATGCGCTACCAAACATCAGCTGCCGCACGCCTCTCGGCGCGTTCTATGCCTTCCCGAACATCAAGGCGACGGGCTGGAAAGCCAAGAAGCTCGCATCTGCCCTACTCGAAGACGCAGGCGTCGCCGTCATCGGCGGTCCGGACTTCGGAATTCTAGGCGAAGGTTATATCCGTCTCAGCTATGCGAATTCGACCGAAAACATTCAGCGTGCCCTAAAGCGTATGGAAGAGTTTCTGGCCCAGAACAGCAAAGCCTGAAATTTGCAGCGCAGAAGCACTTCCGATTGCCTTGCCAGTACCACTCTTCGTTTTGGCTCCCTGAACTTTCCATCAGGCTAGCATTGAATGGCGCTGCCAACGTAAATCCGAATCAACCAGCACCAAGATGAAAAGCTGGCCAACTGGCCGGCCTCTCGTCAAAGACGCTCCCTTACAAATCAAGAGCTCTGAGGCGTTTCCGCGACCGGCGTGAGGACTTTGCGGGCGCTGAACCAGCTGCTTATGTTGTCGACAACCAGTTGGCCCATGGCGTCGCGCGTATGCACAGAGGCCGATGCCACATGCGGCAACAGGACAGCATTCTCCATTTCGATCAATGCCTGGGGCACGCTTGGTTCATCCTCGAAAACATCGAGACCAGCCGAGAGGATCGTTCCCGAACGCAGCGCCTCAATAAGAGCGGCTTCATCGACTACGGTCCCGCGACCGACATTGATTAGGATCCCGTCCGGTCCGAGTGTCTCCAGGATTTCGGCATTGACCATATGCCGCGTTGAGGCACCACCAGGCGCAACAAGCATCAAGGTATCACACGCCTCCGCAAGTCCCTTGAGCGTCGCATGGTAGGGATAGGAGACATCTTGCTGCTTGGTCCGGCCATGATAGTGAACCGTCATCCCGAAAGCCTCGGCTCTGGTCGCAATCGCCTTTCCGATCCGCCCAAGTCCTAGCACTCCGAGCGTTCGGCCCTGCAAGGTCGCCTTTGTAAGTGGATAGTTTTTTCCTGGCTGCCAATTACCTGCGCGCAACCAGCGTTCAGCGGCTGACAATTCACGCACTGTCATGAGCATGAGACCAAGGGCCGTGTCAGCAACCTCATCACTCAGGACGTCAGGCGTGTTGGTCACCATGATGCCGCGTTGCCCGCACAACGCTGCATCGATGCTGTCGTAGCCGACGCCAAAATTCGAAATAATTTCCAGATTGGGGAACCGGTCGAGCAATGCCTCGTCGACCTTGACGCCGCCGATTGCAAGACCTCTGATCTTGTCAGCGACAGCGTCGATGGCAGCCTCCGGATCAACAGCTTCAAAGGTCTTGTGTAGCGTCGAGATTTTCTCGAGCCCCTCAGGAACGATTGCGCGCAAGGGGGCTGGCATAAGGATATCAGGTCTCTGCATTCGCTTTCCCAATCGTATGATTCTTAGAGTGGCTTCGGGCGCTGATATCATCTCGATGGAGGCGCCCTTTAAGCATCGGAGGATGACGGAGATCGCCTGCCGATCAACGTGTTCACTCTCACAAAATTCGGAAAAACACCTTCAACCGCAAGGGAATATTTTCGAAAAGGCAAACATCTGCGGCCAAAACCGTGAATTTTAGAACGTGTTGACCGCCTCCTCCCCATCGGTCAATCTGGCACCCATAAAAACTTGGAGGAATAATCATGATTTCAATTAACTGGGCCTCAGGCGCAGCTCTTGCTGCTGGACTGATGGCCGGTATTGCGTCCACATCCGCTCTTGCGGAGGACACGACCTTACGCATCTCACTACAACTGCCGCTCACTAGCCATCTCGGCCAAAATCTCAGCTTGTTCAAGGAAGAAGTCGAAGCGACTTCCAACGGCGAAATCAAAGTCGAGATTTATGACAGTGCTCAGCTTTACAAAGACAAGGAAGTTCCCGCAGCTGTCGGTTCAGGCGCAATCGAGATGGGCGTTGCATCGCTCACGCGCTATGTCGGCGACATTCCCGCTGTCGACATTTTCTACCAGCCCTTCCTCTTTGATACGGAAGAAAAAGTCCGGGCTGCGGTTGCCAAAGGTTCTCCGGTCCGAGGTCCACTGGATGAAGCCATAAAGGACACAGGTTCGACTGTGCTCTGGTGGCAAGCCTACGGCGGAGCAATCATGCTTTCGAACGGAGGGCCGGTTAAAACTCCAGAAGACATGAAGGGCAAAAAGGCACGCGTATTCGGCAAAACACTTGGCGACTTCGTAACCGCTTCCGGTGGTGCGCCGACACTGATTTCGGGCTCCGAACAGTACCTAGCCTATCAGCGTGGCACGGTGGACATCGGAATGACAGGTGTATCCGGCGTCAAATCGCGCAAGCTTTGGGAGGTCATGGATACAATCACGGTCACCAATCATGCCGACATCGAGTTCATCGTCGTTGTAAACACCGACTTCTGGAACGGACTTTCGGACGACCACAAGGCGTTGATCGAGGCAGCAGCTCTCAAGGCGGAGGCGGATGTTCGTGACAACATGTCCCAGATCGAAGCCAGCGCCTATGAGGCGGCGAAGGAAAACGGCATGACGATCTACCAGCCCACTGCGGATGAAATCGCCGCCTGGAAGGCCGTCTCCGAATCAGTCTACGAAAACTATCGCGAGAAGGCTGGCGAGCTCGGCGGTAAGGTTCTTGAAGCCGCCCAAGGTCTCTGACCTCTTACTGAATGACCTCCGCGGGCAATGCAGTTGCCCGCGGTCTGACCTCCAGCGATCGTTGTCTCATGACTTTTTTCCAACACCTTACAAAAGCGCTCGCGTGGGCCGCCTCTGGCTTGTTCGTGGCCGCAGGGCTCATGCTGACCTTTGAGGTTGTCGCGCGCCACTTCTTTACAGCTCCGACCATTTGGGCGGCCGAGCTTTCCCAGCTCTGTCTTATTTGGGGTTCACTGCTCGGCATGACCTGGCTTCTGAGTGCTCGGCGGCACATTGCGGTCGACGCACTTGTAGAGCTTCTTTCTGTACAACAACGGCGCTTCACTGAGGCATTCGCCATGCTGACAGTCGCGGTGTTTGCAGCAGCCGTTACCTGGAAGGGCTGGGGAATTTTTCTCGATTCCTTCGAACGCGGTCGAACCACAGGATCGATGCTTGACTTGCCGACCTGGGTCTCCGAGCTCGCGATTCCTGTCGGCTTTTCGCTGCTCTTCATTCAGGGCGTGATTGAAGCCTATTTGGCAATAACCGGCAGGCGCGACGCCAGCGCGTCTCATGGAGCCTATGAATGAGCACCTTGATGATCCTACTGGCGCTTTTTGCATTGCTGCTCCTTCGGGTGCCGGTGGCGTTTGCACTTGGCGGCCTCGGTCTGGCACTGCTGGTATCGGGAGGCTTCTCACCTCTAATGGCGCCCCAGGCAGTGCTCTCCACGCTGGACGGATTTATTCTGCTCGCCGTCCCGCTCTTCCTGCTGATGTCGAACATCCTTTTGAAGGGTGGCGTCGGCAAGGACCTCTTCGCCGCCGTTCATGCGTGGGTCGGTCATTGGCCTGGCGGGTTGGCCGTAGCGACCATTCTGTCATGCGCGATTTTCGCAGCTATCTCCGGCTCTTCCGTAGCAACCGCAGCAACCATTGGCACCGTAGCCATTCCGGAAATGATCCAGCGTGGGTACGAGCGTAAATTCGTCTACGGCCTTCTCGCCGCCGGAGGTACACTCGGCATCCTTATCCCGCCCTCGATCCCGATGATCGTGTATGGTTTCGTTACCGAGCAATCGGTAATCGCTCTTTTTCTGGCTGGTGTCGGGCCGGGCATTTTGCTCGTCATCTTCTTCATCATGTTTGCAATGGTCTACGCACGCTGGTTCGGCGGATATACGCCCGAACCAGCAACCGGCTGGACCGAGCGCAAGGCCGCCACACTCCGCGCGGCGCCCTCGATGCTCTTGGCAGCCATTGTCATCGGCGCAATCTACACCGGAGCGGCGACTCCCACGGAAGCGGCAGCTATTGGATTTGCAGCTGCCCTCATGATCACAACGCTCATCCTGCGCACGCTCACCTGGAAAGGGTTTCGCGATGCGGCCTTCGAGGCCATGGCCACCACGGTGGCAATACTGCTGATCATCGCCGGGGCAAAGGTTTTCGGAAAGGCGATCACACTCTACCGTATTCCTCAGGATATCTCGATGTTTATCGGGCAGACGATCGACAGTCCCTTTGCCTTTGTGATCGTCGTTTCGATTGTGCTCCTGTTCATGGGGCTTGTCTTCGAAGCCTTATCCATGGTCTTGATCATGACGCCCGTGCTTCTGCCTGCTGCGCTCGCGATGGGATTCGACCCGATCTGGTTCGGCGTCTACATGGTCATCCTGGTCGAGTGCGCGCTGATAACACCGCCTGTTGGCCTGAACCTTTACGTCATCCAATCCGTCTCGCGCGCAAGTCTTGGCGATGTCTCTCGGGGCGTCCTACCATTCCTGATCATCATGTTGATCAGTGTGTTTCTGCTCTATCTCCTACCTGAAATCGCGCTCTACATACCGTTCAAACTTTAGGAATTCGCCATGTCTCCCGCCGACCAGCTGCGCGCAATGCTTGCCCAAGACAAGTTGCACGTAATGCCTTGCTGCTTCGACGCTCTCTCCGCAAAGCTCATAGAACAAGCCGATTTTGGCCTGACATTCATGTCCGGTTTCGCGACATCTGCATGTCGGATCGGGGAGCCCGACCTTGGCCTTATGTCCTATGGTGAGGTGCTGGATCAGGCGCGGAACATTACCGACGCCATTTCAATTCCGCTGATTGCGGACGGAGACACCGGCTATGGCAACGCCATGAACGTCCGCCGGACCGTTTCAGGCTTTGCCAAGGCAGGAGCCGCGGCTGTGATGATCGAGGACCAGCTTGCGCCCAAGCGATGTGGTCACACACCCGGCAAAGCAGTCGTCTCCAGAGAAGAAGCCTTCGATCGCATTCGGGCAGCTCGGGATGCACGCGATGAAGGCGGCGACATCTTGATCCTTGCAAGGACCGATGCGCGGCACGATCATGGCCTGAGTGAGGCCATAGACCGGGCACAAAAGTTCAAGGAACTCGGAGCCGACATCCTCTTTGTCGAGGCCCCCAGGACGGTCGAGGAAATGCAGCTCCTATGTCGTGAGCTACCCGGCCCAAAGATGGCCAATATCGTCGAAGGCGGCGAAACGCCGAATCTACCACACGATGAACTGCGTGATATTGGCTTTTCCATCGCAGCCTATCCGCTCACCCTCATGGCTGCCGCGATGAAGGCGATGACCGAAGTTCTTCACTGCTTGTCCGCCGATACCGACAGAACACCCCACCTGATGGACTTCGAGACGCTTCGACAAAAAATAGGCTTCGAACACTATTACGAAATGTCCGGCCGATACGAAACATCAGACAGATAGTGCAAATAGAAACAATGGACGGAACAGCTGCTGCGCTTACCAGAACGACATGATCAGGGAAGCCGGGTCTAACGTAGCGCTCTCCAGCAACAATTGATTTCGGCAGCTCCCAGCATCACTCAACCAGCCGCGGCCCCAGCCTGATGCCTTTGGGTGGCGAACTCTCCCGGATACGCAGGTCAGGCTCAATCAGGATAGGTTTGTTCGGCACACGCTCACCGGCAACTTGACGCAAGAGTGTCAGGGCAGCGAGCCGCCCGATCTTGTCAGCATGATTACACACCGTGGTCAAAGCCGGTGTCCTGCTCGCGGCGCCATCGATATCATCGTAGCCCGTGATCGCCATGTCTGGTCCAGGCTCTACATCCATGCGCCGGAAAACCGGCATCATTCCAAGCGCAACCAGGTCGTTGAAGCACATCAGGGCAGACGGCCGCTCTGCCGAAGCCACGATCTGAGGTGCAACACGCCGCCCATCCGCCTGCGTCATCAGTTCAGGCACATCGACCTGTTTTACCGGGTCGAGGTCCGATTCCTCTAACGCCTTGAGCCAGCCGGCATGTCGGTCGCGACCAGTTGAGCTTTCTCTTCGCCCACCGATCATGCCGATCTTCTCGTGCCCCTGGTCAATGAGATGCTTGGTCACCGCATAGGCACCGGCGACATCATCTCCATGCACGCAAGGCGCCCAAACTCCAGGAACTTCCCGGCACATCAAGGTCACGGGAACGCCTTGTCCAACAAGCCGATTAATTTCTTCAGCGGTCGTTCCGACCGAAGGACAAAGGATCAATCCATCTGCCCGATGTTGCAGCAGCGTGTTGATGAACGCACGTTGCCGCTTCACATCATCCCTATGGTTGCAGATAAAAATCATCTGCCCCTGCTCTTCGAGCACGTCCTCAAGGGCCGTGAACACCTCAGCGAAATAGGGATTGAGGATGTCGTGAACAGCTACACCGACAATCTGACTACGCGCTGTTCGCAGCGAAGCAGCCGAACGGTTGTAAATGTAGCCGATCTCTTCCGCGGTCTTTTTGACTTTCGCGCGCGTGTCTTCTGCAACGAGCGGGCTGTCACGCAGCGCTAGGGATACCGTGGCGGTCGAAATGCCAAGCTGATCGGCGATATGTCCAAGCGTCAGTCTCTTGCCCGGCTTGTGGAACTCAGCGGGTGAGGTCTCCGGCCCATCCGCATCGCGGCCCACCTCGGCTGCCTCCTTGTCGGAAGTCGATTTGTCAGAACCGGTGTCGTCCGTCATGCATTCGTCTCAAGCCTGCGCATCGCGCCAAAATGGTTGGGTCGGTCACGCCCTCAGCGACCTGCCGACCCACGCGCCTCGCTTAGCGCCCAGGTGCAGAATCGTCAAACTCTTCACGCAGGTTCACGACCACGCGCCGGTTCTGAGACTTGCAGGTTATATCATCGCAATCGGTTACGGGACGCTCAATGCCATAGCCTTTCGTCCAAAGCCGCTTGCGATCCACGCCCTTGGCGACGAGAGCATTCAGGACCGCATCGGCACGCTTGGTCGAAAGTGTCTTGTTGGCCGCTTCACTGCCCGGATCGTCCGCATGTCCTTGAATTTTGACGAGCCACTTTTTATTGGCATTAAGCCAATCCGCCTGGCGCACAATCGTCATCTGGGCTTCATCGGAAATGGTTGATGAGCCTTGGTCGAAGTAAACCCTCCGACCAACATTCAGCATAAATTCCTCTTCCGAGCCAGGCTTCATGTCGACAAAACCGGCCGCGGTCGCGTTCGTGACGTCTGGAGTGGCAAGATTGCTCGCACTGTTACATCCGGAAAGCAGCCCCCCTGCAATCAGCATCACGAAAAGCCCGCTCCACCGAAAAATTCTAAAGCCCGTCAAATTCGCCCCCTTGCAAAAAGGCAGGCGGCTCAAGATGACCGCCTGCCAAATAGTCTTGTTTTAGATTTTGATCAGCCCGCGTTGGCCCCGAGATGCTCCAGAACGAGCACTTTTGTTCCTTTCGGGCATCGTTGATAAAGATCGATGACGTCTTCCGGGAACATGCGGACGCAGCCACTGGAAACATCTCGCCCAATGCTCCAGGGCTCGAGCGTTCCATGCAGTCGATATCCAAGGTCGCCGCCGTCGCGGTAGAGGTACAGCGCCCGTGGGCCGAGTGGATTGTTGGCCGCTCCCCCTTCCACACGGCGCGGAAGGTCCGGTTGCCTCTGAAGCATTTCGGGCGGCGGAACCCATCTGGGCCACAAGGCCTTTCGGTCGATCCTCGCCCGTCCAAACCACTGAAAACCCTCACGGCCGACGCCAACGCCATAGCGCAATGCCGTGTTGTTCTCCCAAACGACATAGAGAAAATGATTGCGCGTATCGACCACGACTGTGCCCGGAGCCTCGGGACTGAAATACTTGACCATCTGGCGGTGCCAGACAGGGTCGATCTTGTTAAAGTTGGTCGAACGGTACCGAAAACCATTGTCGTCACGGTAGCCGTCAAAATATGCATTCGCCGCAGCATTCGAAAAAGCTGGACCGCTTACCAGCATGGACGCGCTCATCGCGGCACTACCAGCAAGAAAATCTCGTCGCGTCAAGGACATTGCTGCCTCCCGCATTGCAAGTCTACGATCAAGACTTTCGGAAACCTACGCCCCTCAAGCCCGGATGCATTAAGCCTGAATTGCAGGGCGAGCGTCAACTGCCGCACGAGCACTCATTACATCAGGACGCCTTTAATTGTTCTCGGTAGAGAATATAGAGGCCCGACGCCACAACAATGGAGGCGCCGATAATCGTGCTGACCGTTGGAACATCATTGAAGACGAAATAGCCGAGGGTCACCATCCAGACGATCTGAACATAGATGAACGGTGCAAGAACGGGCGCCGGCGCAAGTCGATGCGCCTGAATGAAAATCAAATGTCCAACGCAACCATAGACGCCGGTGGACAGCAGCAAGCCCCAGTCGAACCAATTGGACGGTGTAACCCAGACTGAAAAGCCGGCCGGTGTCATCGCAATCGCGGCGACGGCCGCAGAAATGAGAAGCATGCTGGCCGAAGAATCCGTTGCCGCCAGTTTGCGGGTCAAAAGCGCATAAAGTGCATAGAAGAAAAGAGCTGCAACCGCATAGATGGCGGCCCAGTGCATTTCGCCGCTGCCCGGCTGCGTAACAATAAGAACGCCGATGAAACCGACAAGGATGGCCACCCAGCGCCTTATGCCCGCCCACTCGCCCAACATCGGTCCAGCAAGCGCAGTGACCACAAAGGGTGCCGCAAACATGATCGACATTGTCTCGGCCAGTTGAAGATGCTGAACCGCCAAGAAATTGCCAGTGGTTGTGGCAAGCAAACAAAAGGCTCGAACGATCTGTAGCAACGGACGCTCGGTCTTGAAAAGGCTTGGCGTCTTCCAGACCTTGAATATGATGAGCGCCAGAACAACATGAACAACAAAGCGCATCCACACGATCTGAAGCGGCGGAAGAGACTGGCTGAGATATTTCGCCGTCGCATCAAGCCCAGAAAAACAAAGGCAAGCCAAAAGGATAAGGCCTATTGCGGCAAGAGACGCCTGAGAGGCCGGCGAAGCGGCTGTCTCCACCGGCCCAGTAGCGGAGCCACCGGGAACCTTGATCTTTTTCTGGCCGGACATGTAAGGATGACTTCCAAGATCGGTGCGGCGAAAGACTGCCCCACAACTTTTGAATGCTATCGCGAGATACCCTTCGTGGAAAGGTCGCATCAACGTCGAACGGTACGGCTCTCTACTCGAAGTGACGCCCACCAGCAAACACGCATTGGACCCGACGATGCCCACCGCTTCTTTACCAACCCCCGTTGGTTGGATCTATGTGACTGAGCAGGACGGGCATCTCACAAGGCTCGACTGGGGTCAGCGGCCGGACGAAACAACGCCCCTTCTGGAAGAAACCAGGACGCAGCTCATAGCCTACTTTGACCGGAAGCTTGAACGCTTTGACCTTCCGCTCAATCCAAAGGGAGGCGACCTTCATCAAGCGGTCTTTCAGGCAATGCTCGACATTCCCTTTGGCCAAACACGCACCTACGGCGAGATTGCAAAGGCTCTCGACACTTATGGCCAGCCCGTTGGTCAAGCCTGCGGCGCGAACCCAATACCACTGATCATACCCTGCCACCGGGTTCTGTCGGCCACAGGCTTGGGCGGATATTCGGGCTCTGGAGGACTGGATACAAAAATCGCGCTTTTGAAACTCGAAGGCGGATACCCGTTCCTCCTCTAAAGTGGGTACGGCATGTGCTCAGCGCGAATGCGTCAAGGAAGGCATGGGCGTTACACTTTCCCGAAACCTCAGACAGCAGCCAACTTTGGCTTCGTTTCCGGTTCATTGTCCGTGTCCGTTTCCGGCTCACTTTCATGCTCAGGATCGTTGTCCAGAGACAGGGAAAGGTTCTTCTCGATCTGCCGCAGGAGTTTCCTCAGCTTCTTGCGATCCTTGTCATCGAGACCCGACATTGCCTCACGTTCAAGACGCTTCCAGGCTCGGTCAACATTGTCCACGAGCCCCCTGCCCTCATCTGTGAGGTAAACGCGAGCGAGCCGTCCATCCGTTTCGGAAACCTGTCGGCGAACATAGCCCTGTGCGGACAGGCGGGTTACCATCTTCGTAACCGTCGGCGGCTGAACGCCAAGAGCCAGCGCGAGCTGGCTCATGGTCCGGCCATCGCTGTCTGCAAGAACCTTTAGCACCAGCTCCTGACCTGGATGCAACCCAATGCGCATCAGGTGGCTACCGGATCTCGCCCGCTGAGCCTTTGCTGCTTGAACCAAGCGAAAAGTCACGCTCTTCTTGTAGTTAAATGCCATCGTCAGGTTTCCGTTTGTCTTTCGAATGACAATCGGCGGCCAACGCCCCCGGATTCGATCGGACCCTAACCTCGATATTTAACCGTCAAATGACACTGGAGGCTCGAACACGAAAAATCAAAATGCCGCCAAGCGTTGACGAATTTTAGCCAGGTAATTGGATCGTGTCTGCTCGGTCGATGAATCCATCTTGTAGTGCGCAAGATAGAGCGTCTTGCAACGCGGAGCGCACAAGGCGCGCATACCGCGCAGGATCGTCTTGCGCCCAGGCTCACCAATCAGCTTGGAGATCCACCAGGTCGCACCGCAAGTGGTCACGATCGCAATACGTCCGATGTGTTGCATCTTTGGTTTCATGCCCAGGTCTGCCGTCGGCATTTCGAAGGTCACATGCGGCACCCAAACCCGGTCAAACCACCCCTTCAGCATCGCGGGCAGGCCAAACCACCAGGTCGGGTAGACGAAGACAATCATTTCGCACCAGCGAATATCATCGACGTGTTTTGCCACCGGCGTCACGTTGCTCTCTGGAGTGTGATAGCCGCGTCGTTCCTCAGCGCTCATCACCGGGTCGAACCCGTCGGCATAGAGGTCACTGACTCTGACGTCATGTCCCGCCGATTTCAGGGTCTCAACTGTTGTTGCAAGCACTGAACCGTTGAAGCTTTCGGGGCAAGGATGGCAGTAGACAACGAGCGCGCGCATCAAAATGCCTCCATTTTGGCTGCCACCAGAGCCAGAAACGCTTCGCGCTGAGCTGGCGTCCGCCGGTTCATGTCATAAAGAGCATGATAGGAAATGGGCGCTGCCGGCTTGATGGTCGCACGAAGAACCCGCGTGGCAATCTTGCGCGGCGGGTCTCCCACCAGAAAAGCCCTTAATCTCGAGCCACCATAGGTCGTGACCACCGCCAACTTCTTAATGTTATGCAAACATGGCGCAACCTTGCCGTCTTTCATCTCGAACGACACCCCAGGCAAGAACACCCGATCAAAAAATCCTTTGAGGATTGCCGGATAACCAAAGTTCCAGACCGGCGTCACGATCACCAGCGCCTCGGCCTTCTGCAACCGCTCAACATAGTCGGCAACCGAACTCGTATTGGTATCGAGCTCATGATAGCCGAGCCGTTCCTCTCGCGTCAGGCGCGGGTCGAAATCATCGCCGTAGAGATCGCAATCATCAACCTCGCGCCCCGCGTCCTGAAGCGAGCTAAGCACTTGTTGATGGAGAGCTGCGCCAAAGCTCGTTTCGACTGGATGCGCGAATAACACCAAAACCCGCATGGAAAACCTCAAACCCTTGAATCAAAATCTGGACATGGCAAAGGGACGGCCCGCTCGAGAGCAGGGCGGCCAAACCTCGCTGAAAAAGAAGGCGCTCCGCTATCCGGTTTGCAATCCGGGAAAAAGAAAGAGCTTTTCAGATGAATAGTCGTAGGAGGGATCCTCCCATGCAATCATCTTGCCCGGGTTGAGCAGGCCCTTTGGGTCAGCCTCTTTCTTGAAGGCAAGCTGAACAGCGTCGGTCTGCTTCATCCCGCCCTCTTCGAGGGTGTACCGGTGCGGGTTAAAGATCGGACACCCGTTGTCCTCGTGAAGCTTGATGATCTCGTTCAGCCGGTCTTCGCTGCTGTAGCGGACGATCGGCAGGCCGAAGCAGGTCACTTTGCCATCGAACCGAACATACTCGAGATGCGCCGGCACCTCATCACCAAGCAGCTCGACCATCGTACGAACTTTTTCCACCTGGTTCGGATAGGGATAGAGAACCTGAAGGTAGGTCACATTCGGGTCGACACGCAGACCACGCAGGGTGGTGTGGTTCCAGGCCAATTCATAGGCGGGCGGCAGACCCTTCTTGACGCCTTCATCGGCGGTGTCCGAGCGGTAAAGAATAGAAGCCTCACCATTGCGCGCGACGAAGGCCGCAAAAGCATCCATCGCGAACGGCGCGACCATACAGACAACGACGGACTGATCCTTTCGTATGAACTTTTGGTGCCGCAAGAAATAGTCATGCGGAACTGGCGCTGCAATCGGCGCGATCTCCTTCAGCAGCAGACCATCCTGGTTTCCAAGCGCATCTGCGAAATGAACACTGTCCATAAACGCGTCGAAACCGACCAGCACGTCCACCCAGTCATAAGACGCCGTCAATGGCATCTCGACCTCTGTGATTACACCATTCGTGCCATAGGCATGCATGACCTTCTGAAGGTCTTCGCCCGTCATCTCCAGAACCCGGGGCTCGGCTTCCATGGTCAGAACACGGAGCCGGATGACGTTGCCAGCATCGCGCAAGCCACCCCAATTGATCGACCCGACACCGCCGGACCCGCCAGCGATGAAACCACCAATGGTCGCAGTTCGGTAGGTCGACGGATGCAGGCGGAGTTCCTGACCTGAATGAGCCCGGCATTCATCATCGATCGTGGAAATGATCGCCCCGGCCTCGGCGACAACGACCCCTGGGCGAATTTCCTTGACCTTGTTCATCTCGGCAAGGTTGAGAATGACTCCACCCGCCAACGGCATCGCCTGACCATAGTTTCCCGTGCCGGCACCGCGCGTTGTGACCGCGACATCGTGGGCGTAACACGCCTTCAGCACCTGAACGATCTCGTCTTCGGTTTTCGGCGTGACCACCAGCTCGGCGGAAACGTTTTCAAGCTGATGCTTTAGCACTGGCGAGTACCAGAAAAAGTCACGGCTTTTCTGTTTGACGATCTGTGGGTTGTCTTCAATCTGCAAGCCGTCAAGCTCGGCTTTGAGCTTCTCAAGAGTACTCATCATGCGGCTCCGTGCTTCGTCATCAAATGGTCCAGTTCCCGATAGTCTGGTAGGGCGTCTGCGACTGTACGCCCCTCGCGCAGCACCTCGCGTGCGCCAGTCGGGCGTGACAGCAATTCACTCCAATCGCGCGCTCTGAATAGGATCAGATCCGCTGCCGCACCAATCGTCAGACGCCCTGCATCCACGTTCAGCATCTCGGCAGCGCCATAGGACACCGTTGAAATCCAGTCAGAGATCGGATGATCAAGTTGAAGGATTCGGGTCGCTTGCGCATAGACTTCGATCAAATCGAGGTCACCATAGGCATAAAAAGGATCACGCGTGTTGTCGGAGGAGACAGCGACCGGAATGCCTCTCGCCTTCATTTCATGCAACAGAGTAACGCCTCGCCAGCGGGGCGTCCTACCCTGCTCCCGATCCTGCAGATACATATTACACATGGGCAAAGACACCACGCCAATGCTGGCCTTGGCGACCAGATCAAGAGTTGCGTCGATTTCGTCAGGCTGCTGGCGTGCCAGCGAACAACAATGACCGCACACGATCTTGCCATCATATCCTGATCGGATGGCTGCCTCAGCAATGTGTTTCAAGGTTCGCGAGTCGGGATCCTTTGTTTCATCGACATGGAAGTCCAACGAAAGTCCCCGCTCGATCGCAGCCTTGAAGATTGCATCCAAATGATCATCGAGCCCTGGCACCATATAGGTGACTGCACCAAGGACGCCTTCTGAGGCCAGAACCCTGTCGGCAATACTGTCCAGGTAGCCCGGATGGTCAATCAGGCGATCAACACCAAAAAGGCACGAGCCCTGCAAGAGGATCCGGTCTTTCCACTTATCCCGAAGCTCCACGAACACCGGCCAGGAGATTTCATCCTGCGGGGGCAGACTATCGATGTGGGTTCGGATGACTGACGTGCCATGAACATAAGCGCTGCGAAGGCCGAACTCCATGCGGGCTCGGACATCGTCTGCCGTCCATGAGGCAACGCGGTCCTCACCAACCGCGTTCAAGGCGCTGAGAAACGTCCCGTCAGGGTTTTGGCGTCGTGGCCAGATATGGCCCTTGTCCAAGTGCGTGTGCATATCGACCAGGGTTGGCAACACCATGCCGCCATCAAGATCAAAGCTTCGCCCATCTGAACCTTCCAGCTCGCCAGCCGGGGAGATGCTCACAATGCGTCCTGCAACAACGCCGATATCCATCGACAACAAGGCCCCTGCATCAATTCCCGCCAAGTCCGGCGGCAACAAGCAGGCAGGCACAGTTGCGTTGCGCAGAAGAACATCGTCCTGCGCATCCACTCCCAAAACGGCAGCCATCTCAGTTCTCCCGCTTCAAGGCGCTCTCATGCCACTTGTGCAGAAAAACATGCGAGAGGAAATTCATCAGCAGGAAGATCACGATGCCAGTCCCCGAGATGAGGATCAGAGCTGCAAACATGCGCGGAATATTCAAGCGGTAGCTGGACTCGAGGATCTGGTTGGCCAGACCGGAACCGGACCCCGCCGATCCTGCCACAAACTCGGCGACAATCGCACCGATAAGCGACAGTCCACCGGCAATACGCAAGCCACCCAGGAAGTAAGGCATCGCCGCTGGAAGCCGCAGATAGCGGAGAGTTTGCCAGCGTGTCGCACCATACATCTGAAAGAGATTGCGCAGGTTATGATCCGCGGAATTCAGGCCCAGCGTCGTGTTCGACAGGACGGGAAAGAAGGCGACGATCCAGGCACAGATCAACAGACCGACCTCAACGGAGTCGACATAGATGAAGATCAACGGCGCGATTGCGATGATTGGCGTCACCTGCAGGATCACGGCAAAGGGGAAGAAGGAGATCTCGATCCACTTGGATTGTGTGAAAAGCACCGCAAGCGCCAGTCCTCCGAATGTGGCGATAAGCATCGCGCCAAGCGTAATCTTGAGCGTGTTCAAAAGCGCAATCGAAAGGATAGGCCAGTCGGCGAGCAACGCCTCATAGACGAGAATTGGGCGCGGCAGAATATAGTGCGGTATCTCGTTCCAGACGCAAATCCGATCCCAAAGAACGATGGAGATCAGAAGAATTAGGACTGGAAGGATCCAGCGACCCTGGCGTTCGATTTTCGCCGCGCGCGCTTTGGAGACCTCCAACGGGTCAAGCGGCACGGCTTGCCCGGAATTTTCGGGCACAGCGACAGCATGTTCAGTCAGAACAGTCATTGCTTCGATCTTTCCATTCCCACCTGTGGGAACTGATTACAGGTGGTCGTTGGCATCCATGGCGGCGTGAAGCGCATCGGACACGGTCCGGCAATAGTCTCCGTACTCCGCAGACGTCCGGAATTCATCACCGCGCGGATAGGGTGCATCAAGGGTCATGTCGTTGACCACACGTCCTGGACGGGCGGCCATCACCACGATCCGGTTGGACAGATACACAGACTCGAAAACCGAGTGAGTGACAAAGACAACGGTCCAGCCGAAGGTTTCCCAAAGATGCAGGATGTCGTTGTTCAGCTTGAAGCGAGTGATCTCGTCCAGTGCCGCAAAAGGCTCATCCATCAGGAGAACCTTTGGCTTGGTCACCAGCGCCCGCGCGATCGAGACACGCATTTTCATGCCGCCCGAAAGCTCACGCGGGTAGCTTTCCGAAAAACCGGCCAGCCCCACCATTTCAAGTGCTTCCATGACCCGATCATGAGCCTGCTTTTTGGAAATGCCCTTCAACCGAAGCGGAAGCCAGACGTTGCCGAACACGGTCGCCCAGGGCATCAAGGTCGGCTCCTGGAAGACGAAGCTCATTTCGTGCTCGTCTTGGCCGCTTTGCTCCATCGGCCACTCGACCCGCCCGGTTGTCGGACTGGTCAGACTGGTCAATATCCTAAGCACCGTTGACTTGCCGCACCCTGACGGGCCCAGCAACGTAACGAATTCACCCTGTCGGATGTCCAGGGACATTTCCCGCAAGGCAATGGTGCCGTTGGAAAAGGTTTTGGAGATCTGGTTGAGAGAAACGATGGCGGGAGAGGACGCCCTAGCGCCCTGCCCCGACTCCGATACCTTGGCTGTCATGCGTACGCCTCACAGCCAAGGCTCGCGCCTGAAATAATCACTGTCCGGGTTTCCTGCGATCAGTTACCGGCCAGCTTCTTTTTGAGATCGACGCCAACACCTGCGTTCACAAATTCCAGCGTGTAGGCCTTGCTTACATCAACATCGGCGCTCACAACGCCAGCTTCAACCATCTTGTCAAAGAACGATTTGTTGCGCTCGTCGGTCATCGCACCGATTCCCATGGTGAGGCTGTCACCAGAATCGACGATGCCGTATTCCTTCATTTTCTCGATTGAAAACGCGAGCTGCTCATCAGACATGCCAGGGTTGTCTTTCTTGATCAACTCCAGAGCCTTGGCGTTGTCACCATAAAGGAAATTAACCCAGCCGAGTGCGGAACCGTCAACAAAGCACTTCACCACCTCCGGCTTGTTTTCGATCAGCTCGGTGCGTGTCTCGACGGTCGTGCCATAGCTGTCATAGCCGTAGTCAGCAATCAGGAAGATGTTCGGCTTGAAACCACCCTCTTTTTCAATCGCGAAGGGCTCTGACGTAATATAGCCCTGCTGACCGAGGTCCTTGTCGGCAAGGAAAGGCGCGGAGTTATATGTATAGGGACGAACCTGATCTGCGGAAAAACCAAACTCGGCAATCATCCACTGATAGTAGGAGTTCAAACCGCCCTTGCCGATCAGCAGATTGATGTCTTTCAAGCTCTCCCAGGTATCATGCCCAGCGTCCGGATGCGTCAGAAGAACCTGCGGTTCCTTCTGGAAATGTGCGGCAACCACTGTTGTCGGAATGCCTTGCTCGACAGCGGAAAACGCCTGCAGCATGTTGCCGCCCATGAGGAAGTCGATCTTTCCGACAGGAAGCAGAATACGGTTGTTTGCTTGAGGCCCACCCGGCTTGATCTCGACTTCGAGACCACAAGCTTCATAGGTGCCATCGGCGACAGCCTGGTAGTAGCCGCCGTGCTCGGCCTGGGCGACCCAGTTGGTGCCGAAAGAAACTTTCTCGAGCGCAAAGGCGCTGGTTGAAACTGACAGGGCGGCAAAAGCCACGCCAAAGGACTTGAGAATACGCATGTTGTCTTCCGTCTCCTAATCGCTCTAAGCCGGCGCGGTACTTTGTACGCGCCAACGTTGTGCTCTGCCGCTGTGCCTCCTCAGGCCCTGAGAGCGGATCAGGCAATCATGCAATGTTTAAATAGCAAGGCCTGTGCCAATCACCGCACGATCAGTGCAACAAGGCCCTTCCACCGCAAGATTCTGCCATGTTCATTTAACACACCCATCTACGACGACGACACCTTTGGAAGCCCTCAAACGTCGCTGCACTTTTATTGTGCACATGCTGGCGGAAATTGCCATCAGCTTCATCAGGCGCCGACTTGCTCCTGAATGCAGAGCAGGGCAGTTTTCGAGCATAAACACATGACACCAAGGCGACATTGATGCCCAAACCGCTGACACCTGAAACAATCCGAAAACCCTTCGCCCGCTACAGCCACGGCGTTGAAGTGCCCGCTGACCATCGCATCGTCTTCGCCTCTGGCCAACTTGGAATTTCAAGCGATGACAGCATCCCGGCAGATGTCGAGAGCCAGACGCGTTTGTGCTTTGAGAACATCTCGGCGATCCTTGCAGAGGCGGGGATGGACCTCTCCGATCTCGTCCGTATCAACGCCTATGTCACCGGTCGTGAGCATCTCCCTGGCTACATGAAGACACGGGATGAATTCACCGCAGACCCACCACCAGCATCGACTTTGATGATCGTCTCGGGCTTTGCCCGCGAAGAGTTCGTCGTCGAAGTTGAAGTGATCGCGGCAAAGCCCTGTCGAAACTCATTCGCCATTCGGTCTGAGTGACCGATCTTCCGGGCTGGGGCATTTCTTTTACACATCCAACTCTTGCACCTGAGGCCAAACGGCTTAAAGAATGGCCCCCGCCTTTACGCCTTTAATGGTTGGATCAGAGCCTTCACCGCGCTGATCTCTGCCAAAACCACTCCTGTGCGGAACTCGGGCAAGCCGGTTGTCTCTGGCTGCTATCAAAGCCGACAGGTCCGACAACAAGGACCAGTCCCATGCGTTTGTGGATCAAAGACCCCATTGCAATTCTAGCCGAAGGTGCCGAACGCGGCGTTGTCGTTGAAGACGGCGTCATCGTTGAATTGATCGGCACAGGCAAAGACCCGATGCTGCCGGTCGACCAGACCTTCGACGCGTCCCGACATGTGATCACACCAGGTCTCGTGAACACGCATCATCACTTCTTTCAGACGTTGACCCGAGCTCATCCGGACGCGATCAACAAGGAACTTTTTCCCTGGCTTCACTCGCTCTACCCGATCTGGGCCAAGAACGTTACGCCCGAGAACTTCCGCCTTGGCACGCGCCTCGCACTGACGGAGCTCATGATGTCCGGTTGCACGGCCGCATCGGATCATCACTATCTCTTTCCGGACGGGCTGGAATCCGCCATGGACATCCAGGCCGAGGAAGCTGAACGCGTCGGCCTTCGCATGACCCTCACCCGTGGCTCCATGAACCTCAGCCAGAAGGATGGCGGACTGCCGCCTGATACGGTCGTCCAGGACGAAGACACGATCCTGACAGACTGCGAGCGGGTCCTGTCCAAGTACCACGACACATCCAAGGGGGCAAAGCTACAGGTTGCGCTTGCTCCCTGCGCGCCCTTCACGGTCACCAAACGCCTGATGCAGGAAAGCGTGAGCCTCGCAGAGAAATACGACTGTCGTCTTCATACCCATCTCGGCGAGACCATCGACGAAGACGACTATTGTCTCGAGAAATTCAATTGCCGGCCAGTCGACTATCTTGAGGAGTGCGGGTGGCTGAACGAGCGCGTCTGGCTCGCCCATGGCATTCACTTCAACGACGACGAGGTCAAGCGTCTGGGACATGCCTGCGTTGGTGTATGCCACTGCCCAACGTCGAATATGGTCCTTGCCTCCGGTCAGTGTCGGACCAAGGAGCTTGAAGCCGCCGGCTGTCCTGTGGGCCTTGGAGTGGATGGCTCCGCGTCCAATGACAATTCCAATTTGATCGAAAGCGTACGCCACGCCCTCATGATCAACCGCCTGACCTATGACGCAGCTTCCGTGACGCACTTTGACGCCTTTCGCTGGGCGACCGAAGGCTCGGCGCGATGCCTGGGACGCGAAGATATCGGCGCCATCAAGCTTGGCATGATGGCCGATATGGCCTTCTACACTTTGGATGAGCTTCGATTCTCAGGAGCAGGTGATCCTATCGCCGCGCTCGTTCTCTGCGGTGCGCATACCGCTGACCGTGTTATGATTGGCGGCGACTGGACCGTCGTCGACGGCATCCCGACAAGCATCGACATTGCGGAACTTCGCTACGAACATGGCTCTGCCGCAAAACGGTTTCTCGAAAGCCTCTGACCGACCTTGGCGCCGCGCTTGGAAAAGCGCGGCAGAACAGGCTTCAGGATCGAACCTTCAATGCTCCTGCAAGACCTGCGATCAAAAGCGCGAGTATGGCAACCAGCGCAAAAGAGGCTCTCAGCGAAAACGCGTCACCAATGAAACCCAGTATGGGCGGCCCGAACAGAAAGGCGCCGTAGCCGAGCGTTGCAACGGACGCCAGTGCTGCTCCTTTGGACATCGTTGGATCAGCGGCGGCCCGCGACATGGCCAAGGGAAAGATGACTGCATTTCCAAGGCCCATGACAGCACAGCCCCCCCAGATCATCCAGATGCTTTCACCCCAGACCAAAAGTGCGCAGCCCAGAGCTGCTGCAATGCCGCTGGTGCGCGCAACTGGAACGGCCCCAAAGCGCGCGATCACCTGGTCGCCGCAAAACCTCATGATCACCATGGCAACTGAGAACACGGCAAATCCGACCGCGGCCTCGGAGCTGTCAAAGCCAAGCTCCTGGATCTGATAAAGTGCAGCCCAATCCGTAACAGCCCCCTCGCCCAGCGCTGCGATCAGGGCCATGATCCCGACGAAAAACAAGCCACCCTTCGGAATTGCGACAAACGGGGGTCTTTTTCCGCCTGGTCCTGTTTTCTCTGATGTCCAGGGCGTCCTCAGAGCATACACAAGTGGGATAGCCATCAGAAGTGACCAACCGGCAAAGTGCTGCAGAAGATCCAGGTCATACCAGAGCGCAAGCGCTCCTGCTCCGGCACCGACTCCTGCTCCGAGACTGTAAAGCCCATGATAGGACGACATCACTGGCCGGCCCAATTCCTTTTCAACTTCAGCGCCCCAGCCATTCATCGCAACATCCAGTGTCCCGATGCAAAAACCGACCACCAGCATCAGCGGCAAAATCACCGCCACAGACGTGCCGAATGGCAAGATCGCGAAGCCGATCAGAATGCTGACCGCGAAGACCTTAGACATTGACGCAGCGCCGAACCGGTCAATCAAATAACCAGCTATTGGGAACCCAAGCACAGCGCCGAGGGCCATCGCCAGAAGAACCAGGCCAAATCCGCTCTCGTCGACATCAAGCATCAGCTTGAAGTCGGGGATGCGCGTCGCCCAGACGCCAATAAGGGTTCCCAATAGCAGAAAGACCATCCCGACGGCGTGCCGGGCACGTTTGATATGCATGAAAATCTCATAAGGAAGGCGCAAAACGCCTGTTCGACGAAGCACGGCCACACTACGCTTCAATCAAACAAACTGGCAAGCAGCTTACATTGAGTTTAATGCGACGCAAACTTAAGCGATCGCAGCGAGCCCTGCACCGCTCGAGTTATTGCCAGCCAGGCCGAACAGGCTGTCGCTGGCAGCCTGATAAAGACGGAATGCTCTTTCAGCATCTTTCCGCGCATCGGCACTGCGCTCATTATCCCCTGCGTGTTGCTCATCCGACCCATCGCGCCCTGGTCCAGTGTCCGCTTGTTCACTGGCGCTCGGAGCAGTCGGCTGTACAGTGTCAGCGTTTGCGACATCCTGATTGCCAGGCCCGGAGGTTTCATCGTCACCGGAAAGCTCTTCCGCCGCCTCCGCTCTTGCTTCCGCTTGGGCAGCCGCCAACTGCGAGCGCGCCTGCTGAGCAACCTTGAGATCCTGCGATGAAGGCTCCGCCGGCGCAGTCGCCGCACGAATGACGATCTGCATCTTTCGGATGGTCGCCTCGGCCGTTCTTTCGACAGACGTATCGATCTGGACCTCACCGCCAATGGCATAGCGACCGCCATCCGGCCCCTGCTGGAAAGTATAGGTTGGCGCCCCGGCATAGGGGCCTCCAACACGCGCATGCGCTTGCTCATGCGCACGAACCTCACGGTCCCGCTGCTTCAGCTCTTCGACCTGTTTTTCTTCCGCTTCGGTCAGTCCATCCCCGTCAGGATCTTCTTCCGCCTCTCCGCTGGAGGAAGACTGGGCAACGCCGGGCGAAGCAACTGCATTTTGCCCCCTACCTGAAGCTCCTCCGGCGTCTTCCTGATCTGATGCCGACCCGGCATTTAGATCATCAGGATTGTCAGCGGTGCCTGCTGTACCCTCTGACGGGCTCGCCAAACTCTGAACAGAGCCTTGCGTCCCGCCACCGCGTTTGCTGTCACTTTGCGTATCATCAACCAACTGCAGCGCAAGGACAGCTTCGGAGCTCAAGGGAGAAACAGCACCGGCTCGAGCAGCTGCCTGCGACCGGCCAACAGAAGAACGTGCCTCCTCCTGAACCACCTGAGAAGCCTGTTGCTTCTCCTGGTTTTCATCCTGGCCACGCACCGCACCGGTTCCTCTCAGACCGGTTTGGGCTGGAAATGTCGAAATGACGCTGAGCATGAGGATAAGCGTTGCCCCTGCGTCTTTCGGAAACATTAAGAAATGTTCGCAAGTGCCAATTCACACGCAGATTTGAAGAGAAACGCGTCGCGTACTGCAAAATTTCGTGCTGAAGCGTTCAACAAGCTTTCTCACGACCGCCACAGTCGCTTAGAAAGGCATGTTCTTTCTGACAAGGCACTGGCAACTTTGTCCCTCGGCAGTATGTTGGCGATTGCCCAATTCACTTCGCAGCGGATCCTTCCATGACAAATCTTCCCAAACGGTATTGGCACGAAATGACGACGCTCGACTTTGCGAGCCCGAACACGAAGGATTGGATCGCTGTCTTGCCGGTCGCCGCGATCGAACAGCATGGCCCGCACTTGCCCGTATTCACCGATACGGCCATCGCCGAGGGACAGGTCTGCCGCGTCCTGGAGCTTCTTCCGGACGACATCCCCGCGACTTTTCTTCCAACCCAAGCAGTTGGCAAATCGAATGAGCATATCTCATCGCCGGGCACCTTGACCCTCTCCTGGGACACGGTCACCAGGGCATGGCTTGAGATCGGCGAAAGCGTCGCACGTGCAGGTATCAAAAAGCTTGTCCTCATCAACTCCCACGGCGGCAATGTTCCTGTGATCGACACGATTGCGCGCGAGCTTCGAGTCAGCCACGACATGCTCGTCACGGCAACCGCCTGGGCAAGATTTGGCCAGCCTGAAGGGGTGTTTCCGGCCGAAGAATTCACCTATGGCATTCACGGCGGCGACGTCGAAACGTCAATCATGCTCCACCTGCATCCTGACCTGGTGCGGATGGACCTCGCCGAGGACTTCACATCTGCGCAGCAGGACTTCATCAAGGAGTTCAAATATCTGCGCGGACACGGTGCCCAACAGTTCGGATGGAAGGCGCAAGATCTGTCTCCAAAAGGAGCACTCGGAAACGCAGCCAACGCAGCCGCAGAAAAGGGGAAAAAGTCCCTAGATCATGCGGCACAGGGATTTGTCGATCTATTGAAGGACATTCATGCCTTTGATCTATCGAGACTCTATCAGCCGAAGTGAAGCCCAGCGCCGTTTGAACGGCACGGGGCTAAAGATCAGAACGGGATGGAAACGCCTTGATGATCAAAAAAGCCGCCTGACTGCTCCGGTTTCAAACCATCAATCACCTGAAGCAAACGCTCTGCTGCGACTTCAGGTGATTGAACTTCCAGGCCCGATTTTGCGAAGCTCTCGGTCAATGGCGTGCGAACCGTGCCGGGGTGAAGCGCAACGCAAACTGCCGTATTGTTCTTACGTGCCAGCTCGATCGACGCAGAGCGCACTATTTGATTGAGCGCCGCCTTGGCCGCCCTATAACTGTACCAACCACCCAGCTGATTATCCGAAATCGACCCGACCCGCGCTGACAAGGTCGCAAACACGCTGCGCTGATCTCGTGAGAGCAGCGGCAGAAAAGACTTCATGATCAACGCCGGACCGATCGCATTGATCGCGTGGGAACGCGCCATCGCCGCCGGATCCAGATCTCGCCAGCTCTTCTCGGGACGATGTCCGTCCAGTGTCAGGGCACCGGTCGCGTCGATTACCAGGCAGGGTTCTCCCGCTTGCCGACCAAGCCAGCCAGCCGCAGCTTCAATCGTCCCTGCGTCTGTCAGCTCTATGGACGGATCTGAAGACCGGCTCAATCCGATCACCCGGTCATAGCCCCCCTCCCGGGTCAACGTCTGCAACAAGGCGTTGCCGATGCCGCCAGAGCTTCCAATCACGATGGCGAAACGATCAGTCAAATCGAACCCTCACATAAATAGAACGTTCGACTTCAACTGTGGCGGGCGGCCTGAAAGGCAAGAGGCAGCGCGCAAGTCGAACCGCCCCCGCTTACGGACTACCGCGGCTCGTCGGCGAGCCCCTTGTAAGTCGTGTAACAGGCGAGAAGCAGCACGACAGCAAAGGGAAAGCCTGTCGATACGGCCATGGCCTGAAGCGCACAGAGCCCTCCGCCGAGCAGGAGCGCGATGGCAAGCAATCCCTCGAAGGCACACGAGAAACCCCTTCGCATTCGCCAACGTCGGGTCGACCACTGTCCCAAACAGCAGATCCCACGCATTGGTTCCGTGCAAAAATCGTTGGCGGACTTGCCCACTCAACTTGATGAAAAGCTGCTCAGCACGATCATATTTTGAGCATATGAAAAAATCGGGCATTTTTTCACTTCACGAAATGAAAAAACAGGCATAATTTTCACGAGCAGTTTTCGCACGAGGGAAAAATGTCGGAAGACAAAGGCATCGGACAGGATATTCGCGCCCTGCGCCTTACGCGCAAGATGACGCTTGAGGACCTTTCCAAGGCGGTCGGCAAGTCGGTTGGTTGGGTTTCTCAGGTGGAACGCAATCTCTCGACGCCAACCGTTGATGACCTGCACAATTTTGCCCGGATACTCGATGTGCCGATTTCCATGTTCTTCGGCATCACAGAGGCGCCTGAGCAGGAACGCGGTGTGGTGGTGCGCGCGTCCGCACGCCGGGAAATCGGCGAACGTGACAACGGTCTTTTCGAAGCGCTTGTATCGCCGGATCTCACCGATGATTTCGAAGTCATTCATTCGACCTTTCTGCCTGGCGCATCACTTGAGAAAAGCCGCCAACGTGCGACCTCCGAGGTCGTCTATCTCATTTCCGGCACGCTAGACATCTGGATCGCAGATCAGATGTTCACCATTCAGGCCGGCGACAGTTTCCGCATCAAGGGCTCGAAATACCGCTGGGCCAATCCATATGACGACCCGGCTTTGGCCATTTGGGTCATCTCTCCCCCTGTCTATTGAGGTTTGACCATGACCTTTCCCTCTACAGCTCGTGTCGTGATCATCGGCGGTGGAATTGTCGGTGTGTCCGCGCTCTACCACCTGGCGAAAGCCGGATGGTCCGATTGCGTCCTGCTTGAAAAAAACGAACTCACGGCAGGATCGACCTGGCACGCAGCAGGAAACTGCCCGAATTTTGCCGCCAACTACGGCATCTTGAACATGCAGCGCTACTCGCTGGAGCTCTACCGCGGGCTCGGTGATGAAGTCGATTATCCAATCAATTACAATGTGACCGGCGCGATCCGGCTGGCGCATTCTCACGAGCGCATGATGGAATTTGAGCGCGTCCGCGGCATGGCCGCCCATATGGGCCTGACCATGGACATGTGCACGCCGGATGAACTGCAACAGCATTTCCCTTTCCTGGAGACGCACGACCTCGAAGGAGGTCTGTGGGACCCGCTCGACGGCGACATTGATCCAAGCCAGGTCACGCAAGCGCTGGCGAACGGCGCGCGAGCGCACGGTGCAACGATTTTGCGGTTCACACCGGCCACCGGCGTCACCCGCTCGAACGGCGAGTGGATCGTGCACACCGAGAAGGGCGACATCCGCTGCGACTATGTGGTCAACGCCGCAGGCTATTATGCGGCACGTGTCGGTGACTGGTTCCTGCCCCATGGTGGACGTAAAGTGCCCATGACGGTGATGAGCCATCAGTATTTTCTGACGGAGGCCATTCCCGAGGTTGAGGCATGGACCAAGGAACATGGTCGCAAGCTGCCTCTGCTGCGCGATGTCGACAGTTCCTACTACCTGCGGCAGGACACTTATTCACTGAACCTCGGCCCCTATGAGCGCAATTGTCAGGCGGCCTGGGTGAACGCGGATGATCCGATGCCTGATGACTTCAGCTTCCAGCTCTATCCGGACGATCTGGATCGCCTGGAGTGGTACATCATGGACGCCATGGAGCGCGTCCCCCTCCTTGGATCGCAGGGGGTTCAGCGCAACATTAACGGCCCCATTCCCTATGCGCCTGACGGTTTGCCAATGGTTGGGCCCATGCCGGGCGTTACCAACGCGTTCGAGGCGCACAGCTTCACCTTCGGCATCGCTCAAGGGGGCGGAGCTGGCAAAGTCCTTTCCGAGTGGATCATGCATGGCCACACCGAATGGGACATGTGGTCTGTCGATCCACGCCGCTACACCGATTACACAGACCCTCAATATAACCTCGGCAAGGCACTCGAGACCTATGGTCATGAGTATGCCATGCACTTCCCCCACCACGAGTGGTCCGCCGCGCGAGACAAGAAGCTGTCACCAGTCCACGAGCGCCTGCTTGCCGACGGCGCGCAGATGGGGGTCTACGGCGGCTGGGAGCGCGCCAACTGGTTCGCCAAGCCGGGCGATGACACATCATACGAAGCAACGCAGACCTGGAACCGGAGCGGCCCGTGGGAACCGCACGTGCGCGAAGAAGTCGAAGCCGTGCGCGATGGCGTCGGTATCATAGACATTTGCGGGTTTTCCCGCTTTGAACTAAGCGGCGAAGGTGCCGCGGAGTGGCTACGCGGAAGGATCGCAGGGGCTCTTCCGAAGGTCGGCCGAATGAACCTTCTCTATTTTCCGGACACGCGCGGCCACGCCTTGACCGAGATGTCCTGCATCCGCCACGGCGAAGATCACTTCACCCTGATCACAGCCGCTGCGGCCCAATGGCACGATTTTGAGGTTCTATGGCGGCATTTGCCGGAGGGGCTGAAGCTCGTCGATCACACGAGGGACGTAAACTCGCTGCTGGTCACGGGCCCCAAATCCCGCGAATTGCTCGCCGGTCTTTCGGATGCAGACTTGTCGCTAGGATGGCTAACCCATCAGAACGCGACAGTCGCGGGCCGCCCGGCACTCCTGCTAAGGGTGTCTTTTGCCGGAGAACTGGGCTGGGAAGTCCATGCATCGCCGGAAGATACCCCTGCAATCTACGATGCAATTCGTGGCGCCGGAGCGACGCCGTTCGGCATGTATGCCCTGAACTCGATGCGGATCGAAAAAGGCTATCTGACCTGGAAGGGGGATCTGTCCACTGACTACAGCCTCCTGGAAACCGGCCTGGACCGCTTTGTCCGGCTCGACAAGAAACAAGATTTCCCCGGGAAGGAAGCGCTCGCTGCAGAGGCAGAAAAAGGAGTGCTGAAGCAACGGGTCACGCTTGTCGTTGAACCGGGGGAGCAAGACGCTCCCTACATGGCAGCGGTTTTTGCCAACGGAAAACGCGTCGGCGAGGTCACCTCATCGGCCTATGGCTATCGCGCCGACGCGGCCATCGCGATTGCCATGGTCGAAACCGATGCTGCCAAGCCCGGAACACAGCTCGCCGTCGAAGTTTTTGGAAAGCAGTTAAGCGCCACCGTGCAGGAGACCTCCTGCCTATGGGACCCGGACAACATCCGCATCCGCGCCTGAGCGACACTTAAGGGATTGTAGAAATGGCTTTTCCTCCTGAAAAAGCACGTGTCGTCATTGTTGGCGGCGGCGTAATCGGCTGCTCGGTTGCCTATCACTTGACACAACTCGGCTGGAAAGATGTTGTCCTGTTGGAGCGTAAGCAACTGACGTCAGGCACAACTTGGCACGCCGCAGGGCTTATTGCGCAACTGCGCGCGACACAGAACATGACCCGTCTGGCAAAATACAGCCAGGAACTCTACGGCAAACTCGAGGAAGAAACCGAAGTCGCGACCGGCTTTCGCCGCAACGGGTCGATCACCGTCGCCCTGTCCGACGAACGTCGGGAGGAAATCCTGCGCCAGGCTTCCATGGCACGCGCTTTCGGCGTCGAGGTCGAGGAAATCAGTCCCTCCGAGCTGTTGAATCGCTATCCGCATGTGAACACGTCCGATGTGAAGGCAGCCGTCTATCTGGACAAGGACGGGCAAGGCGACCCGGCCAATATCGCACTTGCGCTGGCGAAGGGCGCGAAGATGCGCGGCGCAAAGATCCTTGAGCGCACCAAGGTGACGGGTTTCGGCAAGGAGGGCCGCCGCATCACCAGTGTGAACTGGGAGGCGAACGGCGAAAGCGGCACCATCGTGTGCGATCACGTGGTCAATTGTGCCGGCATGTGGGGCCACGACGTTGGACGCCAGATGGGCGTAAACGTTCCGCTTCACGCCTGCGAGCACTTTTACATCGTCACGGAAACAGTGCCGGGTCTGACCCAATTGCCGACGCTGCGCGTGCCCGAGGAATGTGCCTACTACAAGGAAGACGCGGGCAAGATGTTGCTGGGCGCTTTTGAACCTTTGGCAAAGCCATGGGGCATGAATGGAATCTCGGAAGACTTCGAGTTTGACCAGTTGCCGGAAGACTTCGACCATTTCGAGCCCATCCTCGAAATGGCGGTTAACCGGATGCCCCTGCTCGCCGAAACCGGCATTCACACCTTCTTCAACGGCCCTGAGAGCTTCACGCCTGACGACGCCTATCACCTAGGCCTGGCGCCGCAGATGGACAACGTCTGGGTTGCCGCTGGTTTCAACTCCATCGGCATTCAGTCGGCAGGCGGTGCCGGGATGGCCCTTGCAGCATGGATGGACACGGGCGAAAAACCGTTCGACCTTGGTGACGTCGACATCGCCCGCATGCAACCTTTCCAGGGCAACAAGACCTATCTCTTCGAGCGATCGAAAGAGACGCTGGGTCTTCTCTATGCCGACCACTTTCCCTACCGCCAGAAGGCGACCGCGCGCGGCATCCGGCGCTCTCCCTTGCACGATGCCCTAAAGGCAGAAGGTGCGGTGATGGGAGAACTGGCGGGCTGGGAGCGCGCCAATTGGTTTGCCGATGAAGGGCAGAGCGCCGAGTACCAATATTCCTGGAAGCGGCAGAATTGGTTTGGCAACGCGGAGCGCGAACACAAGGCTATCCGAGAGAACGTAGGCATCTACGACATGAGTTCCTTCGGCAAGATCCGGGTCGATGGACCTGATGCCGAGGCCTATTTGAACCATATCTCCGCCAGCAACCTGTCCGTCCCCACAGGCAAGATCGTCTACAGCCAGTTTCTCAACACACGAGGCGGGATCGAAGCTGATGTGACGGTGACCCGCCTGTCGGAAACCGCCTATCTGGTCGTGACCCCGGCAGCCACCCGCCTGGCGGACCAGGAGTGGATGCGTCGCAACACCGGCGACTATCGCGTCACCCTGACTGACATGACCGCAGCTGAGGCGGTCATCTGCGTGATGGGACCCAATACTCGCACGTTGCTGGAGCGTGTCTCACCCAACGATTTTTCGAACGGGACCAATCCATTTGGCACCTTCCAGGAAATCGAAATCGGGATGGGTCTCGCACGCGCTCACAGGGTGACCTATGTCGGCGAACTTGGTTGGGAGCTTTACGTTTCGTCTGACATGGCGGTGCATGTCTTCGAAACCCTCTGCGCCGCCGGACGGGATATGGATGCCAAGCTCTGCGGGCTGCATATGATGGACAGCTGCCGTATCGAAAAGGGCTTTCGCCATTTCGGCCATGACATCTCGAGCGAGGACCACATTCTCGAGGCCGGTCTTGGGTTCGCCCTCAAGAAGACCGATGTCGCCTATATCGGCCGCGATGCGGTCATGCGCAAACGTGAAGAAGGACTGCAAAAACGCATGGTGCAGTTTCTCCTGAGCGACCCGGAACCGCTGCTTTATCACGCCGAGCCGATTATCCGTGATGGTGCGATTGTCGGCTATCTCACATCAGGCAACTACGGACACACGCTTGGCGCGGCCGTTGGTATGGGCTATGTGCCCTGCGAAGGTCAGACAGCGCAGGACATTCTGGCCTCCAGCTACGAGATTGAGATTGCCGGCCAACGCGTGTCGGCAACACCATCCTTGAAGCCCTTCTACGACCCCAAATCCGAGCGCGTGAAGGTCTGACCGCCCAACATGCCATACCGCCAACGAAGAGCCTAATCGCCCAGGAAACTGACATGACCCGCTATTGCCTTACCGTCACATGCCCGTCCCGCCGCGGCATCGTCGCTGCCGTTTCGACTTTTCTGGCCGACAACGGCTGCAACATCACAGACAGTTCGCAGTTCGACGATCTGGACACCGATCAGTTCTTCATGCGGATCGGCTTCGTGTCCGAACAAGGCTCAGAGCTGGAGGCGCTTTCGCAAGCCTTTGCCGAAATCGCAAGCGACTTCGGCATGACATTCGAGTTCCACGACGAAAACCGGAAAATGAAGGTTTTGGTCATGGTTTCGCGGTTTGGGCACTGCTTGAACGATCTGCTCTACCGGGCGCGGATCGGAGCCTTGCCAGTGGAAATCGTCGCCGTGATTTCCAACCATATGGATTATCAGAAGGTCGTGGTGAACGCAGACATCCCTTTCCATTGCATCAAGGTCACCAAGGAAAACAAGCCTGAAGCGGAAGCGGCGATCATGAAGGTCGTAGAGGATACCGGCGCAGAGCTTGTCGTTCTTGCTCGCTACATGCAGATCCTGTCCGATGCAATGTGTCAGAAGATGAGTGGCCGGATCATCAACATCCACCATTCCTTCCTGCCGTCATTCAAGGGCGCGAACCCCTATAAGCAGGCCCGCGAACGCGGGGTGAAACTGATTGGTGCCACATCGCACTATGTTACTGCAGATCTGGATGAGGGTCCGATCATCGAACAGGATATCGTCCGCATCACCCACGCTCAAAGCGCTGCGGACTATGTCTCGCTCGGACGCGACGTGGAAAGCCAGGTATTGGCGCGCGCCATCCACGCACATGCCAATCATCGCGTTTTCCTCAATGGTAACAAGACAGTCGTCTTTCCGGCCTCCCCTGGAAGCTACTCAAGCGAACGAATGGGGTGAGATGAAAGCCTTGTCTTTGGTCCGTTGCGCTCTTGAAGCCAACGCTCAAAACATGCCTTGCGCTAAACTGCGGCGATGGAATCAGCGCTCATGATGCACTAGTTTCCCTGCGTCGATACCTCGATCGGTTCCAGGGAGCACGCATGCTCACGCGCGCTCCCGAAACAGCCGGACGATCATTGGAGCCAGGCAGCAGTACCAATGTTAAACCGCACCGCATGTCGATATTTTCTCGAAGTCGCCCGTCACGGTTCCATTAGACTTGCCGCAGACCGCCTGCATGTCTCGCCGTCAGCCATCAGCCGTCAGATTGCGAAGCTTGAGCGCGAATTCGAGGAACAACTCGTGGAGCGGCGGGCCGATGGTGTCAGGCTGACAGATGCCGGGCACGTTATCGCGAAAAACTTTGCCGCGATCATCGACCAGATGGATCAAATCAAGGACGAGATATCGGACCTTCGGAAACTAAAATCCGGTAGCGTCTCCATCGCGACCGTTGAAGGCATATCTGACCCCTTTTTGTCAGAGCAGATAAGAGCCTTTCACAAGCGATTTCGGGCTGTCGAATTCCGGGTCCGTATCCGGGGCAGAGAGAGAGTGCTCGAAGCTCTGGAACAGCATCTTTGTCAGATCGGATTTGTCTACGACCATTTTACCCATCCGACGATCGAGATTGCCGGCCAATGGCGCCAACCTCTGCTGGCTTTGGCCCCGCCCTCTCATCCACTCGCGAAAAGCAAGCAGTTGGACCTGACCGACATCGCGCCGATGCCATGTGTTCTGCCAGATGACAGCTTCGGCATACACCACTTGATCCATCGTGCCTACCGAAGGATCGAGGCGACGCCGAACGCTATGCTCGTGGCGGATCAGCTGCATTTTCTGATCCGTCACGCGATACATAGCAATGCAATTGTCTTTGTGCCGCTCCAGGCAGCTCTTCGTGAAGTTGAAGCCGGAGCACTTGTACCACTCGATCTGGACTGCTCCGAATTTGACCACCGCTTTATCTACGCCATTGTTCGGCGCGATCAGCGGCGGTCACCTGCCAGCCAGGCGTTTATCGAGACCCTGTCGATGGCTTTCCCGGGTCACGAGAAAGCTGACAACGAGATGCTGGCGCGAATTCGGTCCGCTCAGGCGTGAAGCTCGATCGTGATATCTGCTTCGACCGGCGCATTGAGGCCAAGCTCATGCTGAGTCAGGGCAGCCCGTGCATGTTTGCCGTTTTCCTCGCCCCAAAGCGCGACGAACAGATCTGAAGCGCCGTTCAGAACCAAATGCGGCTCCGTGAAGCCCGAGGCACAGGAAATGTATCCGATCATCTTCACGATACGTTTGACCCGGTCCAGATCACCAAGCACGGCTTTCATCATTGCAAGGTGATTGATCGCCATGAGACGCGCGGACGCGTATCCTTCCTCAATGCTCAGGTCTGACCCGACCTTGCCCACATGAGGCAGAACATCGTTGTCGTTTTCGTCCGGCTGGGTGCCAAGCGTCCCAGAAGTGTAGAGGATGTTTCCGACAACAACGCCCGGAAGATAGTTGCCGATCGGCTTTGGCCTCCTGGGCAACGTGATCCCCATCTCGGTCAAGCGGCGTTCGGTTTCATGTGGCAAGGTTCAATCCCCTTTGTTCAGCGCTAAAGCTGTATGCAAATTAGGCAATTTTCTCCCGAGAAGGGAGTGCGCATAACGCAACACACATTTACCTAAACGGCAATTTGCTAAATCGTCCGATCATCGAAAAAACTAAGATAAGTAAATATTTTCAAAATCTTATTTGAAACCACACGCCGGAATCGTCTTCCTCTCCCTTCAGCTGCCGCAGATCGTGGCAGTAGCGCGCACGCCACTTTTGCCTATGCTCCGGGCAGATCATTCGAGCCACAAGGATGCGCCGGTGCCAGTCAAGTCCCTTTCCCAATTAGCCCAAGACCTTCGCAATGGGACCGTTAGCTCTCGCGAACTCGTTGAGGCAGCCGTGGAGAGACACGCGGCGACGGAAGCGCGTCTGAACGCCTACCGCACATTCGCTGGCGAGCGGGCAATCGCGCAAGCGAGCGCGGCGGACAATCTAATCGCAGATGGCATCGATCTCGGTCCGTTGATGGGCCTGCCTGTGTCCGTCAAGGACCTGTACGGAATCCCTGGCCTCCCGGTCTTCGGCGGCACAGACGCAGCTTTTCCAATCGCTTTTGAACAGCCAGGCCCAGTGGCAAAGGCGGTGCTGTCGCAACTGGGTATCGTCACCGGCAAAACACACACCGTGGAATTTGCTTTCGGCGGGCTGGGCACCAACCCACATGCGGGAACACCCCTCAATCCATGGTCATCGCCCGACGCACCACGTGTTCCCGGCGGCTCCAGCGCCGGAGCGGGCGTGTCGCTTGCTCAGGGTTCAGCGCTTCTCGCGCTCGGCACAGATACGGCCGGATCAGTGCGGGTCCCCGCGTCCTTCACAGGGCAGGCAGGTCTGAAAGTCACCCACGGACGTTGGTCCCTAGAAGGCATCCTCCCGCTTTCACCTTCGTTGGACACACCCGGGCTTTTGGCGCGCACGGTATCGGACCTCGCTTTTGCCTTCGCGGCACTCGATCCAAATTGCACATGTCCGCCTGCTCCTTCGGAAAGCCACTTGCGCTTCGGGGTCATTCGCAATGTTGTTTGGGAGAACATCGACGCTTCGATCGCCGACAACACGACCGGAGCGCTTCGACAACTCGAGAAGGCAGGCCAGCGTCTACAGGATGTTGAGTTGCCCTCAGCGACAGATCTCCTGGAGATTTTCCGGGCCGGTGGCCTCGCCGCTCCTGAACTGCGCACCTTCCTCGACCTGAATTTCCCTGAACGCATCGAGCGCCTGGACCCCACCGTGATGGCCCGTGTTCAGGCCGCAGACGAAATCAGCGCCACGGAATATCTGAAGCGACGGGCAATTCTTGCTGAAAGCGGTGTGAGCGCCGCGCGCGTGTTCGACCACGTTGATGTCCTGGTCTCTCCAACCATCCCGATCAGTGCGCCGCTCCTGTCCGATCTTTCTGATCCGGATACCTATCGCACGGCCAACATGATGGCGCTTCGCAACACGGCGCTTGTCAACCTGCTCGGGTGGTGCGCGCTCACACTGCCGATTGGCCTCGACAGCAATGGCATCCCCTCCGGGTTGCAGATCATCGCAGCGCCCGGACAGGAAGAACGGCTCCTCGCCGCAGGCCTGACGGTCGAGGCCATTCTCGGGCAGGGCCCCGAAGTGCTGGGCTCGCCCCAACTATAACCTACAGAAAAACCAACCAGACCAGAGGTATATCATGAAACTGCAATCACTCGGCAAAGCCATGCTATTTGCGGTCGGAACCGCGCTCGCCACTCCGGCCGATGCCGCCGACTTCACCTTCACCTTCGCCCATGTTCTGACTGAAGATACTCCGAATGCCCGCGCAGCAGTCGTATTCAAGGAAGAAGTGGAGAAGAATTCCGACGGACGTATCGAGATCAACATCCGTCCTGCGGCCCAACTGGGCGGCGACGTTGAGATCATCGAGCAGACCCAGATGGGATTGGTGCACATAGCCATCCCGCCAACCGGTAATCTCGCCAACTTCAACGAGCAGATGTACCTGTTCGATCTCCCGTTCCTGATGAATGACGACGCTTCAATGAAGCGTGTGCTCGATGGCGAAGTCGGCGATGAGCTTCTAACGACACTTGAGTCCAACAATCTGCACGGAATTGCAATGTGGGGCGCAGGCTTCCGCAACATGACCAACAACATCCGCCCCATCGACGGACCGAAGGATCTTGACGGCATCAAGATGCGCACCCTTCAGGCGCCGACAATCCTGGCCACCTATCGCGCATATGGTGCGAACCCAACAGCCATGGCCTATGTCGAGGTCTACAATGGTCTTCAGCAAGGCGTCGTCGAGGGCCAGGAAAACCCGCTGGCCAACATCGCCTCGATGAAGTTCTATGAAGTGCAAAAGTACATGACCCTCAGCCGACATGCCTACCACACCTATGCGGCGGTCATGAATAAGGATGCATGGAACAGCCTTCCCGATGACCTCAAGACCGTCGTTGAAGAGGCGATGATCGTTGGACGTGATGCCGCGCGCCAGTTCACGGATGAGGACGAGACGAAGATCATCGAAAACATCAAGGGCCAGATCGAAATCAGCGATCTGTCAGAAGAGGGCCGGACGGCATTCATCGAAGCCTCGCAGCCCATCTATGATGAGTTCCGTGAAAAGGTAACACCGGCGCTGATGGACAAGGCCCTAGCGGCCGCCAAAGGCGAATAAGGGTTTTCCGGGGGCAACGCGCATGATCAACCGGCTCAATCGCATCGTCGATCTGATCGAGAATGTTCTTGTTACCACGCTGATCCTGTCAGCGACATTGGTTGCGATCATTCAGGTCATTGCGAGATATGTGTTCAACAACTCCCTCTATTGGTCAGAGGAATTCATCCTCTACGCGCTCATCACCATGAGCTTCCTGACCATGGGCATGGGCGTGCGCTACGCCTCACATATCAGCGTTGAAGCGGTTTATGCCTTCGCAAGCCCCCGGATGACCAGAGTTCTCCAGATCGGGGCCGCGTGCCTCGGTCTGGGCTTTGCCTGCGTTCTAATTTGGTACGGGACCCGACTTGCCCTTAACACCAACAAGATGGGCCAGCTGTCTCCGGCCATGCGCATCCCGGTGGGCTACATCTACACCGTGATCCCGGTCTCCGGCGGCCTCATGGTGCTGCGGTATTTGCTGATTTTAAAAGACCTCATTGCCGGGCGTGAATACATCCCGCCCCAGATCGACATCAAGATGAACTGAGGACAGGACATGGTTGGCGCTCTGGTTCCCGTATTCTTCGGCCTGCTTCTGTTCGGCCTCCCCATTTTCGCCGCGCTCGCCTTGTCGGTAGCGCTGGTTTTCTACTTCTGGGGCGGGATAGATCCCGTCCTGGTGCCGATGCGCATGTTTTCGGGCATCAACAACTTCTCCTTGATGTCGATCCCCTTCTTCATTTTGGCGGCCGAACTGATGCGGATCGGCGGCCTGTCGGATCGGTTGATCAACCTGGCGCGTGCCGTCATTGGGTGGTTGCCAGGCGGCCTCGCCGCTGCAGCAGTCGTCGCGTGCCTCATGTTCGGATCGATATCAGGCTCCAGCCCCGCGACGGTGATCGCCATCGGCTCAATCCTCTACCCGGCGATGGTTCAGGCCGGATACGACCGATATTTTTCGATCGGGCTGATCACAACCGCCGGCACGCTCGGCCCCATCGTGCCGCCATCCATCGCGCTCATTATCTACGGGTCAGTGACAGGCACGTCGGTCGGCAAGCTGTTTGCCGCTGGCTTGTTGCCGGCGGTCCTGATCGGCGGGCTACTTATCGCCTATGCCACTTGGTATTCCGCACGGAAGGGGTATCCGCGCGATGCCAAGCCAACCATGGCCAGGTTCATTACTGCCTTGAAGGGCGCTTCATGGGGGCTTGGCCTGCCATTTATTCTCCTAGGCGGCATCTATTCCGGCGTGTTCACGCCGACCGAATCAGCGGCTGCCGCATGTTTCTACGGATGGTTTGTCGGAGCAGTCATCTACCGCAGCATTTCCTGGAGAGATACGCTTCTTGTGCTACGTAACACCGGTCTGATTTCTGGTCCCTTGCTTTTGATTACAGCCGGCGCATCCGCATTCTCATGGCTGCTTGCCAGCACTGGAACACCGGCCGAACTTGCCGGTCTTGTTCTTCAAGATTCGACAAACCCGATCGTGATCATTGCCTTCTTCAACATTCTCCTGCTGATTGCCGGCTGCTTCCTTGACAGCGCGTCGGCGATCATCATTCTCGGGCCTCTTATGATGCCGATAGCACAGCAGATCGGCGTCGATCCGGTTCACTTCGGCGTGGTCATGCTGGTCAATCTGTCGGTAGGTATGTTGACGCCCCCTGTCGGCCTCAATCTCTTCGTCGCGATGGGAGTCGCGAAGATGAAGCTTGGAGAGGTCTTTCTGGCAAGCCTTCCCACGATCCTGCTGATGCTCGTCGCCCTGATTCTGCTCTCCTACATACCCTCCATCAGCATGCTTTTGCCCGAGACGCTTTTCTAGCGTTCCCAGCCATTTGCTTTTTTTTCGTGTCTGGCCGTGCTGCGTTACTACGTGAACAGATGCCGCTCTTTCGGCGTCAGGGCCTGGGAATTGGGTAGAAGGTAGATTTCTTCGTTTTAGATCGGGAACTG